>DHWR01000045.1:6406-7445 GCA_002413265.1 Chloroflexi bacterium UBA5177 | reverse complement strand
AGATGTGTATAAGAGACAGCCCTTTGTGTCTGGCCGCGACGCGGAAGAGGTCGAGGCTCTGGCCGCCGCGGGAGTGCCCTGGGAGGTGGTTCCCGGCATCAGCTCGGCCGTCGCGGTACCGGCCGCCGCCAACATTCCGCTGACGCACAGGGCCTTGTCGTCGCACTTCACGGTGGTTACCGGTCATGAGGACCCCGCGAAGCCCGGCTCTGAGGTCGACTGGGCCTGGCTGGCTCGCAGCGGTGGAACGCTGGTGGTGCTGATGGGGCTCGAGCGGCTGTCGGAAATCAGCCGCAGCCTGATGCGAGAGGGACTGCCGGCGCACACGCCGACCGCCGCCATCGCCTCGGGCACGCTGCCGTCGCAGCTGGTGGTGACCTCCAGCCTCGGAGATCTCTCCGAGGAGGTCGCGCTCTCCGGAATGCGGTCTCCGGCGGTGATCGTGATCGGCGACGTTGCCGGTTTTCCTGAAAGCATTGCCGCGGCGGGACTCGCCGGGCTCGCTCAAGCCGTGTGATGGGCACGGCTCTTCGCCCGTCCCCTCGTGGCCGCACCCCTTTAGGGGTGCCTCCCTCTGAGATTCTTTACATCGATGTCGACACCTCGAACTAGTTAGAAAGGTTGAACCTATGGCCGACGCGCCGACGCTCGAGCTGATGCTCAAGCGCAACTCCATCGAACGCTTGAAACGTGAGAAGTTTCCTTTTGCGCTTCTGGATGAGCTTCCGCAGCTCATCGAGCGCGGATACGAGGACGTTTCCGAGGAGGACTTCGTTCGTTTCCAGTGGTATGGGCTCTACCACGACAAGCCAAAAGTAGGCACGTTCATGCTGCGCGTGAAGGTTCCCAGCGGGATCCTCACGCCCTTGCAGCTGCGCACCATCGGGGAGCTTTCCACCCGCTTCGGCCGCAACGACGGCGAGCTCACCACGCGGCAGAACATCCAGCTCCACTGGGTCGAGCTGAAGCACCTGCCCGACATTTTCTCTACGTTCGATGGCGTGGGGCTGACCACGGCGGGCGCCTGCGGCGACTGTGT
>DHWR01000045.1:3182-6168 GCA_002413265.1 Chloroflexi bacterium UBA5177 | reverse complement strand
CCGGCGATCAACTGCATCGCGCTGGTGGGGGTGATCCACGAGGGACGGCAGGGCTACGCGGTGCGCGTCGGTGGCGGTCTCTCGTCCGCGCCGAGAGTCTCCCAGCATCTCGGCGTCTTCGTGCCGGAGTCGGAAGCGATGGAAGTGCTGCGAGCCATCCTGGATGCCTGGCGCACCAATCTCCAATATCGAATGTCGCGAGCTAAGGCCCGCCTCAAGTTCATGGTGGACGATTACGGTCCCGAGGGCATGCGCAGCGAGACCGAGCGAATGCTCGGCAGGAAGCTCGAAGATTTGCCGGAGAACCCTCGCCGTTCCGGCGACACGGAGCATCTGGGAATACATCCGCAGAAGCAGGAAGGCCGATCCTTCGTCGGCTTCCCCGCTTATCTCGGACGTATGAGCGGGGAGCAGATGCTTCAGATCTCCGGCATCGCTGAGTCGGTGGATGGCGACGTTCGCCTGACCAGGCAGCAGAACTTCATCATCGGCAACATTCCCGACGAATCGGTGCCGCGAGTTATCGAAGAGGTCGAGGCGGTCGGCTACTCACTCAAGGTCAACAAGCTGCGCGGTACCTCACTTGGGTGCACCGGCTCACCGCTGTGCAACTACTCGGTGGCCGAGACCAAGACCAAGCTGGATGAGATCGTCCAGCACCTCGAGGGAACGGTGGGGCGTGACGCCGAGGGGATCGTCGTCAACGTCGATGGCTGCCCGCACGCCTGCGCTCAGCATTGGGTGGCTGACATTGGGTTGCAGGGAAGCACTCTGAGGCAGCGCGACGCCGCCACCGGCGCGTCGACCGGAAAGATCGAGGCCTACGAAGTGTTTCTCCGCGGATCCCTGGGAGAAGACGCGGCGATCGGCCGGCCGGTGGTACGGCGGGTGCCGCACACCGAAGCCAAGTACGTGGTCGAGCGGCTGGTTCGCTCCTACCTCCAACAGCGCGTGCCCGAGGAGAGCTTCCGGCAGTTTGCCGACCGGCAGACCGACGTGGAGCTGATCTCGGCTGCTACCGACCGCCCGCAGGCAGAGGTCGCCGCCGAGCTGGAAGCAAAGGCCAGGCGCCACGCCGGCGCCGACGGCGATCTTTAGAAGGTAGAGAGGGACAACATGTACCAGGTAGACGATTACTTCGACGAGTGGGAGGTGGGCAATCTCGCCCTCGAGCTCGACGACAAGGCGCCCCAGGAGGTGCTGGAGTGGGCCATCTCGGCTCTGGGGCAGCGGCTCGCCATCTGCACTTCGTTCCAGTCGGACGGCATGGCCATTCTGGACATGGCCTGGCGAATCGATCCGACAGTTCGGGTGTTCACGGTGGACAGCGGGCGCATGCACCCGGAAACCTATGAGCTCATGGATCGTGTCAGGGAGAGGTACGACATCCCGGTTGAGGTTTACTACCCCAACGCGGCGGAGCTCGAACCGTTTGTGCTGACCGCGGGCGTCAATTCCTTCTATCGCAGCGTTCCCTTGCGGCTCCGCTGCTGCGAGATCCGGAAGGTCAACCCGCTGAAGAAGGTCCTCGAGAATCTGGACGGGTGGGTAACCGGCCTACGGCGGGACCAGTGGGCGAGCCGCTCGAACATCCGGAAGCTGGAGATCGACCACGACCATGGAGGCTTGCTCAAGGTCAATCCTCTCGCCGACTGGACCGAGGAAGAGGTTTGGGAGTACATCCGGGAGAACGACGTGCCCTACAACGCGCTCTACGACCAGGGCTACACGAGCATCGGCTGCGCGCCGTGCACGAGGCCGACCAAGGCCGGAGAGGACGCACGAGCCGGCCGCTGGTGGTGGGAGGTCAACGCGCCGAAGGAGTGCGGAATTCACTGCCCCATCGAGACCGGGAATTTTGAGCATCAGGCCGAAGTACTGCTGACGCCGGGAGGCGCGTCATGAGAATCGAAGCCGTGGAACAGGAGCTGCTCGCTCCGGAAATCATGATCCTGGCGAAGTCGCTTCCGGATCCGGAGTCGCGAGAGAAGTATCTGGCGCTCCATGAGGCGGTGCGCGACGGAGAGGTCGGGGAAGGCCTTCTCGGGCATCTCGGCACGCTGCTCGAGATCAGCCTGGAGAGCGGACGGGTGCGCCACTTCTACGGAGCCGACGGCGAGCAGACCCTGGTCAAGCTATTCAGAAGGACACCCACCGGGAAGGCTCTGAGTGGGGCGGCGCACGACGTGAGCGAATCGCTGGCCGGGCTGCAGGGCCAGGTGCTGGAGGAGGTGAAGGTATCGGCTCTGGGCCCCAGCAGCTACAGCGTGACGATCGATACCGATCGCTGCCAGCTCACGATGCGGATCGATCGCGGGGGTGTGCGGCTGGAGAATGTCGCAGTAGGCATTTAGAGGTGCGGGCTGAATCGCACAAGTTCGGCAGCTGTAAGAGAATGGCAGAACGTGCTGGTGCCTGTGCCGCATTTACCGGCCCGCTCGGGGAGATTGATCCGCATCAGGCGGCTTCCTATTTACCAGGGGGACTAGGGGCGGCGCCACTTGACGTCCCATCCAAAGTACGGCAAGCGCCTCTCCGTTAGAGAGCGGTTAGCGTTACATGCGTCTGCGACGAGCTATATATCCACACAGCCCCGCCGACGTACAAGGTCTTCGTCTCGACGTAAACATTTTCGGCAGGCAACCACCGGTATCCAGTCACGCCGAATCGGTAGCGTGGTCACGTCCATGAAGGGGTTGCCAACGATATTCCATCCGGAGTGCGTGCCTGTACCTGCCCGGTCGGTCTACGGTTCCGGAGTCGTTTAGGCGTGCGGCTGTGGCCCGGGAAAGTAAGACCAATGCCGTCACAGCCTGTCTCCGCTTCCCCGCCGTAAGCCTCCATATGGGCCGTCGGTGCATGCGTAGACCTCGTAAGAGATGTGCACTCTATGAGCACTTATGTCAGCGACGATTCCGTTTTACACAACCGGACACACTTCACCTTTGAAGTGGTCGTATAGGCCCGGTACGCCGATAATTGAAGC
>DHWR01000045.1:2089-2869 GCA_002413265.1 Chloroflexi bacterium UBA5177 | reverse complement strand
AGAACTGCGCCTGGCATGATGACGAAAGTAACAAATCTGTCGACTCACAGTAGAATCGATGTCTCTGTAAGGAGGATGACGCACCTGTGGCTTCAGGGCTCGCGAGGCCCGTTGCTCGTATGCGGGTCACGGCAGCATCCGTGCCCCGCATTTTCAAGTATTTATCCCCGGCCCGTACCGGTAACAAGGAGAGGACCTATGAAAAAACTTGCAATCTTCGCGATGGCCGCTGCTGCCATTGGGGCGCAGGCAGTACCGGTTCACGCACAGCAGATGAACAACAATGGCGTTGTGTGGTGGCAGTACGCAGCGAGCTCAATCACCATCCAATCGCAGCCGACAGCGGCGGATCTATCGTACTATGCCCCACCCGTCCAGAATCAGGATCCCAACAACATCGGCCTGAACTCTTGCTCCGCATGGACGTCTGGAGAGGATCACTACTGGCTCGCATACTTCGATTACGGGAACCAGTACTCCCCGGGATTCGCTCCGATGTATACCTACACTCGGCTCAACGGCCACCAATCTAGCACGACGACTGCCGTTACCGACAACTTTTACTACATGGTCCATGACGGTCAGGACACGATCAACGAGTACCCGAGCCTCTCAGCGAACGGGAACGTCTGGGACGCGAAGTACAACTACTACCAAACTCCTGCGATCACTTCCAACCACAAGCTCTACAGCTATGGGCGAATTTACAACGACAGCGGCAGCAAATTCGTTTCCGAGCTCAAGGAGCTGATCAACTACGCTTACCCGGCCGTGCTGGTG
>DHWR01000045.1:0-1827 GCA_002413265.1 Chloroflexi bacterium UBA5177 | reverse complement strand
CCTCGGACCGCACGGCTAACTCCGCTCACGCTGTCCTTGCCTCCAAATACGATAGCGCAGGGGTCTGGTTCCAGAACACATATGGGACCGTTTACGGAAAGAGCGGGTGGGCTGAGCTCTCCTGGAGCTACGTTTCTACTTACGTGACGGATCTCTTTTGGGCCTGGGATGCACGGGGCTCCAATGTATTCGAGCTGAACGGCCAAACCACTCCAGCATCTCTGCCAATGAACACAGCGTTGACCAGCGCCGGCGCGACTAGTTCGCCTGCCGAGCCCACACTGGGCGGCCGTGGCATATCGGACGACGGCGTGACGAGCGCACGTGCTGCCCTCCCAGGCACCCCTCCGGGCGATCCCCGTTTTGGAGGACGTGACCTGCGACCAGACGAGCAGAACGCCCAAAACACCTTTACGACAGGGCCGCCGCTCGGTCCCCGACCGCTTGTTATGGTTCACAGATAATTAAGGCGTAGACAGTATCGATAGTCACCGGGGGGCGGCGTGTCTGTGCGGAGCCAACAGGGACGCCGACCCGCCGTTGTGTGATGGAAGAGTGGTTCGAGGTAGGAGAAGGTATGAAGTTTACGTTTTTTCGAAGTGTGAGTCTTGTGCTTGCTGTGGCCGCGAGCGTCTCAATGACCTCGCACGCAAACGGTCTCCAGCAGATCTCCAAGTGCAAGCTACGCTTTCGATCGGGAAGTGAAGCGTGTTACGCCCCCCGGGATGCACTCGCTGCGCAGGCCCGCTTTGGCGGTGCGCCTTTCAATCCTTCAGCGGTGGTCAAGAAGGCATCGCGGCTCGCTTTGACACAGGTGATCGTCAGCGGCGTCGGGACCTCGAAGCACGTTCAGATTCACTACCTCTATGGGCAGATGCCGAATGGGCAGAAAGCGATTCCTGGCCCTTCCCCCACCGAGCCCAGGTTTATGGTTGTGCAAGAGGTCAAGGGACAGGTCGTTCCTCTAACTCCTACACTCCACCGGGCAATAATCGCCGGCATTTTGCGCCTTCCCTGGACCTTTACGGGATACAGCCGTAGCGCGAACAGCTCTCTGGTCATCGTATCCAACGTCGCTCGCAAGACGATCAAGACGGTTGGCCAGGCGCTCCTCGCATTGCTGAGAGGTCGGGGGAAGTAAACAACTGCAGGCGGCACGCGTCCCGCCGTCCTTCGCATCCATGCAGGCTTTTGCTAGAAGAGCCGTTCGGCTGTAGAATACGATATATCGCGTAATATCGTTTCAACCCGTACAAGGAGCAGTTACATGTTTACCAAACGATCTCTCATTCACTTTGCCGCACACAAGGCCTGCGGGGGTTTCGGACGCCATCATCATCGGTGGGGCAAGGACGAGCCTGGGCTGGGTCACGGCTTCGGCCGTCGCTTTGGTCCGCCGCATGGCGGCCGGCGGTTTGGACGTGGAGACCTGAAGTATGTGATCCTCGACCTGCTCAAGGAGCAGCCGCGACATGGCTACGACGTCATTCGCGCGCTCGAGGAGCGCTTCCAGGGCTTTTACAGTCCAAGCCCGGGCTCCGTCTATCCAACCCTGCAGCTACTGGAGGACCGCGGCTTTGTGACCAGCAGCGAGGCGGAAGGCAAGCGGGTGTATACCATCACCGATGATGGACGGTCTTTCCTGCAGGAGCGCGCAGGAGAGGTCGACGACATCCACGCCCGGATGCACGCGGGATGGGAAGCCTACTCAAAAGCCGACGTGCGGGCTCTGGTGCAGGACGTTCGTCATCTGGCCCAGGACTTGATGGGGCAGGTTGCAAACGGAGCCTTGCGCGACGCGGATAAGATGCGCCGGCTGCGCGAGAC
>DHWR01000027.1:12962-13087 GCA_002413265.1 Chloroflexi bacterium UBA5177 | reverse complement strand
GGAACAGTCCACTGCATCTGACCCCGGCCATCGTCGTCGATGGTGACCGTCCGTCGCATGACACCATGGATGGGATACCGGACCGTAACACGGGCGGTACCCGCGCCGGTCAGGTGGATGCTGAG
>DHWR01000027.1:12479-12617 GCA_002413265.1 Chloroflexi bacterium UBA5177 | reverse complement strand
GGGCGGAACGGGTGACGGGAGGCCCTTCCCATCGCCGCTCGGCGCCCCCAACATCGGGCATGCGATCAACGGCGCAATCCAATAGAGCGGCGCCAGCACGGCAGTCCCCTCATCGCCGGTGGCGGCGACCATCGGCGG
>DHWR01000027.1:10338-12202 GCA_002413265.1 Chloroflexi bacterium UBA5177 | reverse complement strand
GTTGACGGCAGCCGGCGTGCCGCCTGGTGAGTTCCGCTCTTGCAGCGTCACGTGTTCGCCCGGTACAAAGCCGAACGCCTGCAGATCGAACGTCACCAGACGCGGGGTTTGTGTGGGCATCGGCTGCGGCGTCACTGCCACGGGCGGCTTACCCGGAGGCAACAGACCACCAGGCACGACAACCGCTGTACCGACGACCACGGCTGTGCCGCTCGAAACGACGCCTCCACCGGACTGGGGAGGCGGAAGCTGCATATGCTCGCGCGCCGTCATCTCGGGGCACGGTGGACTGAGCAGTGGATACCGTGCGGTCGTTCCCGTGTCGCCACGCGCAGTGAACGCAGGGGCGGCATAGGAGGTTGCTCTGGGACCGCAGAAGACCCACGTGAAGTCGACCGTGGCTACGAAACTGCCACCGTCGTCCGCGGTGACGGCCACCGGCTGCACCCTAACATTCTCGGCAGCGATCGTGACCCGCTCGTCCGCCTTGAAGCCGTTTCCGTACAGCTGCAGATGATACTGGAAGTCGTAGGGATACAGCGTCACGGCGGCGAGGTAGGGCTCGCTAGGTTTCGGAGGCCCACCGGGCGGCGACGCCTGTCCCCCGGAAGGCGGGCCGACCTCCGATGGTGGAGGGTTCGGCTGCGGCACGCTGGTTTGCGCCCGCGCCGAGGTGACAACACCCACAATCGCAACGAGCAGGACGAGGAGTGAGAACACAGTACGTTTCATTGGCTCGCCCCTTCGGCACCCAGCGGTGCACTCTTTACAGAAACAACGGGTGCAGGGAGAGGTTGTGACACGGGGCCGCAGAGCAGTCTGGAGACGAATTTATGCGGCGGACAAACTTCGATGCGAGCTGCGAGGGCAAGGTTCCACGCCACTTGAGCGAATTCTGATCGATCGGATCGTGATGTGCCGGCTGCAGGTCGAGATCGCGGAAAGGCAGTACGTCGGGATGATGAAAGGCGGCGTGACGCTAACGAAGGGAAGGTTTTACGAGGATCTTCAAGATCGGCCCATCGCCGTTACATTTCGGCAATCAAAGCGCTCGCTCAGGTGCGCCGACTTCAGCGCCCCGCAATCGCCCAACTAAACCTGGCCGATAATCAAGTCAACGTGTCAGCTCCACTGGAGAAGAGTGCACAGCCCGTCGGCGAGGCGAGTGCCAGGCCTACACTGCCAGATCATGGGCCGGCTACCATTCATGACATGCTGAATGAACAGGCCGTTCTCGTCCGAGAAAAGGCACGGCTGGTAGATCCTCGGCGCCCGAAGGCCTAGGGCCCGGTGTCCCATCCCGCCTGCGTGGGCACGTTCCCGCCTACGTTATGGAAGCGGTTAAGCAAGACATTGAGGATTATGTGTTGCTAGCCCACGCGGGCCACGGCGTGAACTCATACGCTATTCACGTGTTCGTGGTTCACGGCCCTCTTGCTCTCTTTCTCCAAGTTCCCTGGGGCGGGGTGTACATGGACCCGAAGAAGAGCGCGCGCCGATTGGCAGACGTCTTCGATTGCGCCGGGCAGTTGATAACGGCGGTGCGGGAAGCGGATACGACAGATCGACTCGAACCCGGGAAGCGGCTGTTCGTCATGGTGAGTCTGGGCGGCTCGACGTGGAGATGGTTAGATCGCCAGGCTACCGGCAGCGATCTCGAGAACTTACGGCACGATCTGCGCGCCTCAGGGAATAAAGCTCCCGCGATTCTGCAGGAGGCCGTACGGGCAGTCAAGGGTGCGTGACCCATATCCGGAGCAAGACAACGCCGTGACCGCTTACCGCTGGACCGCTCGCCCCGGAGACGCATGCTTCAAGCGTGCCTTAGAAGTGTGCCCGGCGGAAGAGTGCCGCGTGCGCGGCA
>DHWR01000027.1:0-10127 GCA_002413265.1 Chloroflexi bacterium UBA5177 | reverse complement strand
GCAGGACTCCTTATCGACGGGACCAGATACCCTCGGCCACTCGCCAGGATTGAAGATGTACAAATCCTCTGTCGTGGCTCGTCTCACAGTTAGTCCTCAAATATTAGAAATTCACCAGAGCGAAGACGCTGGCATTCCCGTTTGCCCCACGAACTTTGCCAACGCACCCTTGACCCGTAAGAGCGATGCAGCCGTGCCATTTCTGGCAAGTTCTCCGGGCACATGCTCGACCAGATGTCAAGCGGTGCTTCAGGCTAAATCAATCCCTTTATCAGGTGTCGCACCTATGGGAAAGGGCGCTGACTGACGATACAGTGCAAACGACCTCCCTCCTGTCATTCGGGTCATGAGGTTCTGGATGCACGAGATACCGACATCCGTCAGCGATTCTGTCATCGTCGAGCGAAGCGAGTTCGAACAGCTACTCGGCGCTCTCCATGATCTTGGCTACCGTACAGTCGGTCCCACGGTGAGAGACAAGGCAACCGTCACGTTCGGGATGTACCTCGCCATGGAGTGCGGGGATGTTCTTGTCGGCGCGCTTTCAAGCGATATGTCCGCTCGCGCTCGCGTGCTGCCCAATGCCATTCGCTCTCTCATGATCAAGACGTCCTACACGTCCTACGTCAAGGAGTGCACCGCCTGGCAGGCCAAACCGGTCGATCCCGCCTGCCACAGCCCGGTGGTCAGCTCGATTCCCACGCACCTCATGACCGGTGAGTTCGACCCGCGCACGCCCCCGGCAAACGGGAAGGCGGTTGCGAAGACGCTAAGCCACAGCTTCCTCTTCACCTATCCGGGACTCGGACACGGTGCCCGGTACCACCAGGGGTGCCCCAACAGCATGGTCTGGGCCTTTTTCGACCACCCGGATCGGAAGCCGAGCAGCGCCTGCATGGCATCGATGCAGGCCCCATTCAAGTAGCGGCGCAAACGGCAGGTGTCGGTAGGATCTCTGCATGAATTCAAATCTCAGCGCTCGAATCCTTCTGATTCTGGTGGTCCTCACCGCCACCGGGGCCATTACTGCGCATGCGAGCGCTCGCGAGTCTCTCAGAGTGCCAGACCTGGCTATCGTCAATGTCTCGGTGGCAGCGCTCTGGGCGAAGCCCGGCATCGCCCGGCCGGTTGATGCTCCCGCCGTCTCGGCCACGCCCAACATCCGGTTGTGGTTCTCACGGATGACGATTCCACAACAACAGTGGCTGGTGGGACGTCTACAAACCCAGGTCCTATTCGGCGCAGCCGTGCGCATTCTGCAGCGGCAGGGTGCCTGGGCGCGGGTAGCAGTCGAGAACCAGCCCACCCAGCTAAACCCTGCCGGCTATCCCGGCTGGCTTCCGGCCAGCCAGCTGACCGGCAATCTCTCCCTCTTGACCGTTCGGAAGAGCCATCCGGTGGCAATCGTGACACGGCCGAGCGCATGGCTGAAGGATCCACAGACGAACGATCATCGGATCGAGGTGTCGTACGCGACGCGGCTCTCAGTTGTGGGGACGCGTCGGTCCTCGTATGTCATCGCCACGCCGGCTAGCGGCCGGCTGACGGTGGACCGATCGGCCGTGTCCGTCTACTCCTCCCTGGGCGCCATTCCCCGCCCATCCCGGGCGCAGCTCGTGGCCGCGGCACGCATGTTTCTGGGTGTCAGATACCTCTGGGGAGGGACCTCGGCCTTCGGGGTCGACTGTTCCGGTCTGACTCACACGGTGTATGCGCGCTTCGGCATCGTCATTCCTCGTGACGCTGACCGCCAGGCATTGGCGGGTAAAGCGGTGGCGCGATCGGTGCTCCGTCCCGGCGACCTTCTCTTCTTTGCCGGGCGGGGCGGAACCGGGTTCATCCACCACGTGGGCATGTACATCGGGGGCGGCCAGATGATCGAAGCGCCCGATATCGGGCTTCGAGTGCGTATCGCTCCCGCGTTCACCGACGAGTATGCGGGAGGGCGCCGCTACCTCTAGCCGATCGGGCCACTCGTGCAGATGGGCACGAGCGAGCGGATTCAGGCGCGATACAGACAACGATCGGGTAGGGGCGCGATCCCGTGCATCAGACCAACAGCGTGCAGACAACCCGGCGTTTCCGGTCCCGAAGTATCGGGTCTGCGCCGCATGGCGGGTGGCTCGCAGACGCGCTCCACCGCATTTGATGCGATCTGTCTTATGAGACTGGGTGGCGCAGGATGGTTCGCAATTGCTCCGGTTGGACCCGTCGAGGATCGGAGATGTAGATCTCGTGGTGCCTCCCCCGATACTCCAGCCCCCTGTCTCGTACCAGCTCGTCCATGCGCTGAACGATCCCGCTTTCAGTCGCATATGGGCCGACATGCAGAGCCTGGACACACTCTCCCTCGTCCAATGTCTCCAGGCCACCCTTACGCGCGTGCCATAGAGGCGCTAAAAGCGCATCAGGATCGGCAAGAGTGGGACAAAGCCTAGGGACGGGTGGCAGGAGCAGGACCTCGTGTTTTGCACGATCTACGGCGGGCGCCTGGACCAGACGCGGATACACGGGCACTGGACTCCGGCGTGCGCGAAGGCAGCCATCCCACGCTATCGCGTCCACGACCTGCTTCACTCAGTGGCCTCGTCGCTCATCGGCGCCGGCATGGGCCTTCTCGAGATTGCTCACATGCTCGGACACCGCAACGCGACGATGGTAACTACGGTGTACGGCCACATCGCGCCGGGCGACCATAGCGGAGCGGCTGCCATGATGGAAGCGAATCTGGCGCGCCACGAGGCAGGTTTTTAAGACCTTTTTGGCGCAGTTTTGGCGCGAGAGCCCGAAACCGACCACCGAAATGCAAGAACACCGCCGAAGTGAGAGAGCCGGCGGTGTTCTGCTTTTGGCTTCTGGACGCCAAAAACAGGTGGCGGAGAGGGAGGGATTCGAACCCTCGATGGAGTTGCCCCCATAGCGGTTTAGCAAACCACCGCACTAGGCCACTATGCGACCTCTCCACGGGCGGGCACATTCTAAATGGTTTCCGCCTAGCCAAGGCAAAAACGGGACGGAACCTGCAGGCCATAATCTCACTCAGGTTGCTCAACATACGCCTCAAACTGGCCCTGCATCGTTTGAATATCTTCGGCCAGACTCTTGATCGCATTCAGGATGTCGATCTGCACCTGCTGGACCTTGTCGATCTCCGCAATCTGGTCGTACGCGTTGTGGGCAATCTTGTTTTCGATGTCGGCCTGCTGGTTCTGGAAGAGCAGAATGGTCTGCGCCAAAAGGATCGCAAGCACGCTCACCAAGAACGTGTAGAACTGATACGGGTATGGGTCAAAGTGGAATACTCCGACCTGATGTCCGACCGTGTAGAGCGCCGAGAACACGAGGTAGCTGATGATGAATTTCCAGCTGCCGGCGCCGTTCGCCACCTTGGCGGCCATGCGCACGCCAAAATTCCTGGCGTCGGTCAACTCGCGCGGATGACGATGCGAAAGCCGCGCAAATGCGTCGTTTATGAGGTCCTGAGTCCCGCGGCTAGCCACGTCGAGTCTGCTTTCCCACCGTTCGATGTGATCGTCATCGGATGCCGGCCCTCCCGTGAGAAAATTTAGACCTGCTTCATGCGAACGCCTTGCGAAGGAGCCCCAGGTTTCTCTTAGGCACGATTTGAAAGCGAGACGAGACGGAATGTCCGTCGTGGCTATTATCAGCTTCTGCCTCTAGCAATCTTGCGGAAGACTAAGTCGGACAGCGAGTGGAAACACAGGTAACTCCACAAGACGGCCAGCTTGCATCCGAGCTAGGGCAAGGTCAGCGGAGGTTGCGCGGCGCCCGCCTGACCATCGTCATGCTCGCCCTCATGCTGAGCCTCCTCCTCGAAGCCCTCGATCAAACCGTCGTCGGCACCGCCTTGCCACGCATCATCGGCAACCTGCACGGCTTCGACCGCTACACCTGGGCGGTTACTGCGTACCTGCTGGCCTCGACGACCATGATCCCGCTCGCCGGCAAGCTGTCCGATCAGTTCGGCAGAAAGTGGTTCTTGCTCGGTGGGATCGTCGTGTTTCTCGTCGCCTCCGCGCTGTGCGGTGCTGCGACCACCATCAACCAGCTCATCGCATTTAGGGCGCTTCAGGGGCTTGGCGCGGGAGTCGGCATCTCGCTCGTCTTCACGGCTGTCGCCGATATCTTCCCTCCGCTCGAGCGCGCGCGCTGGCAGGGCGTGCTCGGGAGCGTGTATGGCGTCTCCAGTGTGGCCGGTCCCACTCTCGGCGGTTGGCTTACAGACCACGGCCCCCTGGTCGGTGGATTCGTCACCGATGCGACTCGTTGGCGCTGGGTCTTTCTGGTAAATCTCCCCCTCGGCCTGGTCGCCCTGGCGGCGTTGGTTGCCTACCTACCCGCGGACCTTTCCGTCCGCAGCAGCGAGTTTACCGGCTGGGCTGCGATCCGACGGATCGACGCGGCTGGGGCCGTGCTCTCCGTGACGGCGTCGATCTGTTTCCTGGTCGGGCTAACTCAAGCATCGGAGGCGGGAAGCACGTGGACCTCGCCCGGCGTCGTCGCCACGCCGGCTGCGGCTGTGGGTCTCTTCGTCGCCTTTCTGATCGCGGAACGTTTCGCGGTCGAGCCAATCCTTCCGTTTGGGCTCTTCCGCAATCGAACGTTTGCGACCGACGCGGTCCTGACGGTGTTCCTATATATGTCATTGTTCGGGGCCGCGTTCTTTGTGCCGCTGTTCCTGCAGGGCGTGCTCGGGGTGTCGCCGACCGAAGCCGGAGCCGCCATGACGCCCTTTTCCATCGGCATCGCGGGCGGCAACGCTTTGGCGGGACTCGCGATCAGCAGGCTCGCCCGATACCGGGCGATCACCATTGTTGGCGCAGTCGTGATGACTGCCGGCGTGCTGCTGCTCACCGGAATGACTCTCACCACCGGCGTCGTCACGTAGCCGTCTTCGTCGCGCTTGCGGGCTTGGGCATGGGCGTCCTCTTTACGGCTACTTCCGTGGCGGTACAGAACTCGCTCCCGCCGACGCATCTTGGAGTCGGCTTCGGCATCGTTCGCTATCTGGGTCAAATGGGAGGAACGATCGGGGTGGCCATCGTCGGCACCGTCGTGAACTACTCCTTTGCCCGCGAGATCGCTCGCCGCCTACCGCAGGGTGCGACACGCTATCTGACTCAGGCTCAACTGGCCACGGTCCGGAACCCCCAGGCGCTGCTCAGCCCGTCGCTCCACGCCACGCTCGTCCAGTCAGCCATGCGACGGACAGTATCGAGCATCCCCGGTGGCGCGGGGCGCGAGACGTCAGTGGCAGCGGCTACCACCAAGCTGCACCACGTGCTGACTCAGGTGTTCGAGGCTCTCAGGCTGTCGCTATCTGTCTCGATTCGACACGGCCTGGAGACAGCGGCGCTCTTTTGCGCAGGGGCCATTGTCGCCAGTCTCTTCTTGCGAGACGCTTCGCAATAACGCCTCTTCGGCTCGACGGATGCGTTCAACTGGCGGAGGGAGAGGGATTCGAACCCCCGGGGCTCATCACCCGGCTGTTTTCAAGACAGCTGCCATAAACCGCTCGGCCATCCCTCCACGGTGCCGCCGTACCATCCCTTATAGCAGGCTAGACTGTCAAGCGAACACGCGTAGCTCCGTCACCCCGTCCATATAAGGAACCACGGGCGCGGGGATCTCAACCGAGCCGTCCTCGCGCTGATAGTTTTCCAGAATCGCGGCGTAGGTACGGCCCACCGCCAGACCAGAGCCGTTGAGCGTGTGGACCAGCTGCGGTGCGGTGCCCGGCTCTGGACGGTAACGGATGCGGCCACGCCGCGCCTGGAAATCCCCCATGCTGCTGCAGGAGCTGATCTCGACGTAGCGATCGAGGCTGGGCATCCAGACCTCGGGGTCGTACTTGTTGACCTGCCCGAAGCCCAGATCGGAGGTGTTCATCGCCAACACGTGGTACGGCAGCTCGAGGCGCTGCAGCACGGCTTCGGAGTACGCCACCAGGCGTTCCAGCCATTCCGCACTCTCTGAAGGCTCGCAGAAGACCACCATCTCGACCTTGTCGAACTGGTGGACACGGATCATGCCGCGCGTGTCACGTCCCGCGGCCCCGGCCTCCTTTCGAAAGCATGGAGATAGCGCTGCGTACTGAATCGGCAGCTGCGACGCGTCCAGGATCTTTCCCGTCTCCATGTTGACGAGTGGCACCTCGCCGGTGGGAATCAGGTAGAGATCCTCCGACTGCAGGTAGTACGCCTCCTCGGCGAACTTCGGCAGCTGAGCCGAGACGATCATGGCCTCACTTTTCACCGCGTACGGAATCCACGTCTCGCGAAAGCCGTGCTCGCGCACCTGGATGTCCAGCATGAACCTGCCGAGAGCATGCTCGAGACGAGCCCCAAGCCCTCGCAGTGAGTAGAAGCGCGTCCCGGACATCCTCACCGCGTCCTCTGAATCAAAGATTCCCAGGCTTTCGCCGAGATCAGCGTGGGACTGCGGTTGAAACGAGAAATGGCGCGGCTCGCCCCAGCTCCGAATGACGACGTTGTCCTCCTCGGTGGTCCCGAGTGGCACCGACGGATCTGGAATGTTGGGCACCCAAAGCTCTAGCTCGTGAAGACGGGTTTCCAGCTCATCGGTTCGCCGATCGAGCTCGGCCACGCGGTCGCGCAGGTCAGCAGCGTGCGCGCGGAGCTCTTCCCTCTGCTCCTCGCTCAGACCTTTATCGCCAAAAGACTTCGAGATACGATTGCGCTCGGCTTTGAGCGTCTCACTCTCGACCTTGAGCTTGCGCTGATCGGCGTCCAGCTCGACGATCTCGTCGATGGGCGCGGTGTCACAGCGGATGCGGACGGCCTCCTTAACGAGATCGGGATTAGACCGGATCAGCTCACGGCTCAACATCAACGTCCTCGCGTTGCCGCAGCAGCGGGAAGAGAATCGTCTCGCGAATGTGGTGAGACCCGGTCAGGATCATCACCAGCCGATCCAGTCCGATCCCTGCTCCACCGGTTGGCGGCATTCCGTGCTCGAGAGCCAGCAGGAAGTCGCGGTCGACCTCCGCATGCTCTTCCCCGGAGAGATGGGAGGCTTCCTCCATGCGCTGGCGCTGGTCTTCCGGCTCGTTGAGCTCGGTAAAGGCGTTGCCAAGCTCGATCCCTCCTATATAGAGCTCGAATCGCTCGGTAAGGTCAGGACGATCGGCCCGGCGTTTGGCCAGCAGGCTGCCGGGGAAATCCACCGGAAAGTCACACAGAAACGTCGGCTGGATGAGGCACGGTTCAACCTTCGAGCTAACCAGCTCCTCGACCAGCTTGCCGTACGAGGAGTCCGGGTGAGCGTGCGCGCCGATGCGTTGGATCTCTGAGTAGAGCGCTTCGCGATCCCGCACGGCGTCAATATCAATCTCCGCGTATTGGAGAACCGCGTCTCGTATGGTCAAGCGCCTCCAAGGCGGTAAGAAGTCGATGGTTTGTTCGTCGAAGGTGACATCCTGAGTCCCGAGAATCTGCTGCGTCACTTCGGAGAGCATCGACTCGGTGAGAGCCATCACGTCTCGGTAGTCGGCGTAGGCCTGATAGAACTCCAGCATCGTGAACTCGGGGCTGTGCTTCCGAGATGTGCCTTCGTTGCGGAAGTCCTTCCCAATCTCGTAGACGCGCTCGAAGCCACCGACTATCAGACGCTTCAGGTAAAGCTCGGTGGCGATCCGAAGGTACGCCGTCATGTCGAGGGACTGGTAGTCGGTGGTGAACGGAGTGGCAGCCCCGCCGCCATACAACGGCTGAAGGATTGGCGTCTCCACTTCCAGGAAGCCACGTTCGTCGAGATAACGGCGGATCCTGCTCACCACGCCGCTCCTGATGCGAAACGCCCTGCGGGATTCCTCGCTCGAGATCAGATCGAGGTATCGGCGACGGTAGCGGGTCTCCGGGTCGGCGATGCCATGCCACTTGTCGGGCAGCGACCGATACGACTTGGCGAGGAGAACGACGTCCTCTGCCTCCACCGTCACCTCGCCGGTGCGGGTCTTGAAGACGGTGCCTTCGACGCCAATGATGTCGCCAATGTCGAGCAGCTTGAAGTACTCGTACGCCGTGTCGCCAAGCCGGTCACGCTTGAAGTACAGCTGCAGCTCGCCCGACGAGTCGAGGATGTGCGCAAACGAGGCCTTGCCCATCATCCGGACGCGCATCAAGCGTCCCGCCACCCGAACCCGTGTGCCCTCCAGCTCCTCGAAGCGCGCCTGGATATCGGCGGCTTTGTGCAGTTCAGGGCCGTAGGTATTCGGTAGAAACGGGAGGCCGAGGGCCTTCAGCTCTTCAAGTTTTCGCCGGCGTGGCTTGAGTTGATTCTCTTGCTCTACCACGTCCACGGTCAGTGAATGAACTGAATGTCCGTGATCGTGTACGAGGTCACCCCCGCCGGGGCGTTGACGGAAACCTTGTCGCCTCGTTTGTGCCCGACCAGGGCCCGGCCAATCGGAGACTGGTCCGATACTTTGCCGTCTTTCGGAGAGGCTTCCATGGACTCCACGATCTTGTACGTGCAGTCGCGGCCATCAACGCGCTCGAGAGAGACGATCGTGCCGACTTCCACCTTCTTGGGCTTGCCGTTGCCGTTGTGGTGAATGATGGTCGCTTCTCGGAGGATCTGTTCAATCTCCGCGAGGCGGCCCATCAGCCGCGCCAGATCTTCCTTCGCCTGCTCGAATGCGGCGTTGTCGGTGATGTCGCCACCTTCGCGCGCGGACTTTAATCGGTCCGCGATCATCGGGCGGACGTCGTTCTTCAGGTGATCGAGCTCGTGCTCGAGCTCGGCCTTGAACTCCGCCGAGATCTGCGTCGGTCGGTGCAACGTGTTCACAGAAGTCCTCCTAAGTCGTGAGGTCTCGACATACGCGAACGCCCGGACAATTGGTGGTCCGGGCCCTGTGTGCTCTATGACGAGAGAGCACTATTCTACTGCCCCTCAGGGCGCTTGTAAACCACCTGTAGACCGAATCGAAACGTCGGCTGCGTAGACTATGCGGCGTTCGCCGCCAGGCTTATCTACCACAAGACCTCCGTCTCTCATGACACTTACGGCGGTCCCGGACCATGTTCCGGCCGCTTCCGACACGTCAACCTGGGTTCCGATCGTGTCGAGGCGGCTCACCCATTCCTCGAACACGCGGTCAGGTTCTCGCGTGAGACCACGATACCACATATCAAGATGGAACAGGAGGTTTGCCGCCACCTTTTCTCGCGAGGCAAGCTTGCCGGTTTCGGCGAGCACGCTGCTCGCATCTTCAAGAGGAGCAAGCTCGTCGGGAGGCACGTTCACGTTGATCCCGATACCGAGAACCACTCGCTTCGAGCCTGCTCCCTGGGAGAACTCGGAGAGAATGCCGGCAAGCTTGCCGCCGGCGGCGTGCACGTCGTTCGGCCATTTCAGCCGTGCCGGCACCCCAGCCTCCACGAGAGCGTCGGACACTGAGAGAGCCGCGACAAACAGCAGCTCATGAGGCGCTGTGCCAGGCGGCACGGAGAAGAGCACCGATACGAGGATGGATCTGCGGGGAGCCGAAGCCCAGGACCGGCCTCTCCTACCCCGACCGGAAGTTTGATGGTCGGTGAAGATCGCAGTTCCGTCTTGCCATTCACCATCCGGAATTTCCGCTGCGACTCGATTCGTTGAGTCAATCTCGGGCAGGTATCGCAGGTCGCGCGCCGCCCGGCTACCGGCCAGAAGATCGCGAATGGCGTCTACGTCGAGGGGATTTTCCACGTTCATAAAAAAAGAGAAGCGCCCCGAAGGGCGCTTCTCATGTTACCGGCTGGTGACTACCTGCCCACTCGCCGAAGCGAATGGCGGCGGCGATGTCAGGAGACGGTCACCTCCGTGCAGGATGTCCCGTTGCTCGAGTAACAGTGACTACTATCCATGTGCACATCACCTCCTTTACATCTATGCCGAAGCGTACCAAGCTCTCTCCACGACTGTCAACAACGACTTAAAAGTAGGCCAAAAACGGCGACAGCACGCCGGAAATTGCTGTGTTATACTTGCGCTGACTCTCGGCCCGAGCGGAAATGGGGAGGCATGCGGAGCCCACTGTCGACACTTTTTGGCATGTTTTCCAAGGACCTCGGAATCGACCTTGGAACAGCCAACACCCT
>DHWR01000022.1:8265-13440 GCA_002413265.1 Chloroflexi bacterium UBA5177 | reverse complement strand
TCGTCACCTATTACCTGCTGAACGGCCACTACCAGCCGTTCTACCTGAACCTCCTTCCCGGCCCGCACGGGCTATGGATTGATTCAGGAGGTCTCCCTCGGGGGTAACGCCGGAAGCCCTCAAACCTTCCGGACAAACGGCTACTTGCGGTCTTCCGTCGCCTCTGCAGCCTCGCGCAGCTCGGCCACGATGTTCCTGAGCATCAAAGCGCAGTCGCGGCAGACACATGCCGTCATCGTCTCGATGCGGAACAGCCGCTTGCGTTCCTCCGTTAGTCGAGAGCTGACAAGCATCTTCTCCTGCCGCGCACAAAATGAGCAGTGCGCGCCCTTTGGCGCCACGGCCAGGTAGCGAGGGAGCGCTCGCGCGCCCTCCCTGAAGCCGCGCTCGATCTCGCCGGCACATCCGAAACACACCCGAACACCGCGCGGTGAATGAACCACCTCCCACCGTGCGGCAGTGACGCCACAGAAAGAGCACGGCCCGTGCTGCTCGATATCGGGTGCCCTGCGGCGTCTCATCAATCCTCCCGCTGGCTCTTACTCTACCGCCGTCGTCCTGGCGCCTCAACACCCGAGCCAAGACTTCTATAGCAGGCAATCACCACCCGCGGAAACGCCATGATGCGCGCGGAAGTCTCAAGCGCAATATGCAAGCGGCATCATGCCGCCCGCTGTACCATTGAGCAGCTAAATGGCAACCGCACGTTCTCTTGACGTGTGGCTACGAGGGAGTTTATCAACATGGGAATCGCACTCGTCGCCGTCGTGGTGGCTGCGATCATCCTGATTGCCGGCGCCTATTTTTACGGACGCCAACAGTCAGCGCAATCCGCCGCTGCAACCCGGGCCGATGCCGAACGCCTCATGGCACAGGCCCAGGCGCAACAAAAAGAGCTAGTTCTAGAAGCTAAAGATGAGGCGCATAAGCTACGCACCGCCGCCGAGCAGGACGCTCGAGAACGCCGCGCGGAAGTCCAGCGGCAGGAGCGCCGGCTCCAGCAAAAAGAAGAGAATCTCGATCGGCGGATCGAACAGCTGGAGAAGCGCGAGAGAACGCTCGGCCAGCACGAAGAAGAGCTCGATCAGCACCGCGTCCAGGTGGATGAGCTGATCGCGCAGCAGCGCCAGGAGCTCGAGCGCGTCGCCGGCCTCTCCAGAGAAGAAGCGACCGAGATGTTCCTGCGTTCCGTCGAGTCGGAGATGCGCGAACAGGCGAACAAGCTCGTGCGCCAGATCGAGATGCAGGCCAAAGAAGAGGCCGACGAAAAGGCCCGCCGCATCATCACGACCTCGATTCAGCGCTGGGCATCCGACCAGGTCTCAGAGTCCTCGGTGTCCGTCGTTCCATTGCCAACCGAAGAGATGAAGGGCCGCATCATCGGACGCGAAGGGCGCAACATCCGCGCGCTGGAAATGGCGACCGGGGTCGATCTGATCATCGACGACACGCCGGAAGCGGTCATCCTCTCCGGCTTCGATCCGGTTCGCCGCGAGATAGCGCGTCAGGCCCTGAACAAGCTGATTCAAGACGGACGCATTCATCCCGCCCGCATCGAAGAGATGGTCGAGAAGGCACGCGCCGACGTCGACACCGTCATCAAGGAGGAGGGCGAGCGAGCCGCTTTCGAGGCCGGAGTGCCGGGACTCAATCCCGATCTGCTGCGAGCCGTGGGACGGTTGCACTTCCGCTACTCCATGGGACAGAACGTGCTCCGCCACTCCGTGGAGTCCGCCCACCTGTGCGCCATGATGGCGACCGAGCTGGGTGCCGATGTCTCGGTTGCCCGGCGTGCCGGTCTGCTGCACGATCTCGGCAAGGGCGTCTCACACGAAGTTGAGGGCCCGCACGCCTTGATTGGCGCCGACATCGCGAAGCGTCTCGGCCAGCCACCGAAGGTCGTCCATGCCATCGCCGCCCACCATTTCGAGGAGGAGCCGCAGACCGTCGAAGCCTTTCTGGTCCAGGCGGCCGATGCCATATCCGGCGCTCGTCCAGGCGCCCGCCGCGACTCGCTGGAGAGTTATGTCAAACGGCTGGAAGCGCTCGAGAACATCGCCAACTCCTTCGAAGGCGTCGAGAAGAGCTTCGCCATCCAGGCCGGGCGCGAGGTCCGCATCGTCGTGCGTCCGGAGGACATCGACGATCTCGGCGCGGCACGCATGGCTCGCGACATCGTGAGCAAGATCGAAGAGACCCTCGAGTACCCGGGTCAAATCAAGGTCATGGTGATTCGCGAGAAGCGTGTGGTCGACTACGCCAAATAGTGCGCATCCTTTTCATCGGTGACATTTACGGGAAGCCGGGCCGCAGAGCGGTCCGGCTTCTGCTTCCCCGTTTTCAGAAAGAGCTCGAGCCGGATGTCGTGATCGCCAATGGCGAGAACCTGGCCGGCGGCGCGGGCATCACCGGCGACACCGCCAAGGAGATGTTCCGGCTCGGCATCGCGGTCCTGACCACCGGCAACCACGTATGGGACCAGCGCGAGGCCATCGAGTTCCTTCCCACCGAGCCACGCGTCTTGCGACCGCTCAACTACCCGCCGGGCACGCCCGGCCACCCCTGCATCACCATCCAGGTTGGAGACTTGCGACTCACCGTCGTCTCCATCCTGGGGAGAGCCTTCATGCGTCCCCTCGACGATCCCTTCCGGGCGATCGACGGGCTGCTGAAGTCTCTGGAAGGTGAGACCCACATCCTCGTCGACTTCCACGCCGAGGCGACGGCTGAGAAGCAGGCCTTCGCCTTTTACGTCGACGGCCGTGTGAGCGCAGTCATCGGCACCCACACCCACGTGCCGACCGCCGACGCGCGAGTGCTGGCGAAGGGCACCGCCTACATCAGCGACGTCGGCATGGTGGGGCCGCGGGACTCGGTCATTGGCGCCGCTCCGCAGCCCGTCATTCGCCGCCACCTCACCCAGATGTACCAGCGGAATGAGACCGCGAAGGGACCTACATCGTTCAACGCGGTGCTCGTCGATGTTGACGATTCGGGTTGCGCCACCGCCATCCGGCTCGTTCAAGAAGTGGTGGAGTAGTCGCTCTATACTGTGCCCAAAGCGCGGCTGCCTGCCGAGGGGCGGGTGTAGAATGAGCCACGCAGCCCCAGAGAATAGAGGTCCCGGCAATGCAGATTCCCGTCGTCGTTGAAAGTGTTCGGATGAACCTGAGTAACGGTCAACGGGTAGTGATTCTCAAGGACAATAAGCTCGACCGCTACCTGCTGGTCTGGGTCGGACAGTCCGAGTCTGCCGCCATCGCGCTGGAGCTTCAAAACGAAAAGGCTCCTCGACCCCTCACCTGCGATCTGCTCAAATCGGTCATCGAAGAGCTGGGCGCCAAGGTGAAGTCGGTCAACATCACCGAGCTGACGGACGGCATCTTTTACGCGCGACTCAATATCGCCAACGAGAAGGGCGAGGACCTCGACATCGACTCCCGCCCCAGCGACGCCATTGCCCTGGCGGTTCGCACCAACTCTCCCATCTACGTCGAGGACGACATCCTCGACCGAGAGGCCATCAAGATGCCTGCGGAGCAGGATGATCGCCTCGACGTCTATCGAGACTTTGTGAACTCCCTCTTCGAACGCGGCTTCGACGTCGAAGAGGGCGAGCGCCGGCCAGACGCCTGATGGCCGACTTCTCTGCCCGACAGGAACGGCTTCTCAAGCAGCAGGTGGCATCGCATCGCTGCCCCCACTGCCGGCAGAGTTTTCAGCAGGAGCACGTGCGAGTCGCCGCCCGCCACGAGGGCCTGTGGGTCGTCAGCGTGCGCTGTGCCATGTGCCGCAAGCAGCAGGTCTTCTGGATAGCGCTCTCAGACCTTTCCGAGCACCCCGATCTCATCTGCGATCCTTCGCCGGAAGAGCTCGAAGCCTTCGAGGCCATGCCGCCCGTCGCCCCCGACGATGTCCTCGACATGTATCAGTTCCTGCGAGATTTCGACGGCGATTTCAGGCGGCTATTCTCGAACAAGTCTCGTCAGACGTAGAGCCCCCTATTTCCGGCAGCCTCTCAGTCCTCTGCGACGTCGAATTCGCCGGCGGCCAGCAACCGCCCAAGACTTGACTTACCTCGGTAGATGCTGACAAAGTACCGACCAAAGGGTGGATCACCGAAGGGTTTTGCATGCCCATACGCTGTCGAAAAATCTAGTCGACCGCGAATGAGCGTCGACTGAGGGGCGGCTATCGCTAACACCTTCTTGAGTAAGACGCCCCCGGCACCTCCGTTGTAGTCGGGCTGAAGGTGAACCACTACCAACATCAGAGTGTGAGTGCGCGCCGGCTCGCTTAACTGCGCCGCATAATGCCGAGTACCGCCAGCGTAATAGTCTTCTTGGAGGCACGCATACGGCTGTGGCCCAAGTCGTTTGTGCGTGCTACTAAATTTGTGGGTGCTCTGAAACGAAATGGTGCCTGGGCCGCAAAAGATTTGTTGCGTGCCTGCAGTCGCGTGTCCGACGAGACCCGTGGCAACCAGGATAATGGCGCCCGCCACCAGGGCAACCGAAGCAAGTCGTCTCCTCATTCTCATGCGGAGCCTTCCTCCAGCTAATCGCGCACCGATATGTCGCTTCGGCTACCCTGCTCTATCGTAGCCATACGAACTGGCCTAGCTCGCGGACGCAACTTGAGGGTGTCGCATTGTTCGGTAACCCGTCACCCCTTATCACGGGCATGTGGCGCCTTACTTCTTGGCGGACCTCGCTTCGGCGCTCGGACGCCGCTGTACCTTCGCCTCCGGCTCGTACGACGAGTCCCATATCAGCTCGATGGCGCCGATGCGGACCCTGCTGCCTTCGTGCACGCCTGCCTTTTGCAGCGCGCCAAGCACTCCCATCCGTTTCAAACGCCGCTGCAGACGATACAACGCTTCCTCCGACTCGAGGTCCGTCATCACGGCCAGCCGCTCGACCGTCTCTCCATACACGTAGAAAGTCTTCCGCTTGCGCTCGACCTCGAAATGATCCGGCGGCGGCTCGATCCTGATCACCTCGAGCTCCTCGTCTGACTCGGCTTCCTTTTTGTCGATCTCCCGGTGTAGCTCGGCCAGGATCTCCGCCACCCGATATACAAGCCGATCGACTCCCTCGCGCGTGGCCGCGGACATCGCGAGCACCTGGTAGCCGCGATCCGAAAGCAGGCGCTCCAGCTCCGGCCAGCGCTCTC
>DHWR01000022.1:0-8146 GCA_002413265.1 Chloroflexi bacterium UBA5177 | reverse complement strand
GCTTCGTACGCGGCCAGCTCCGCGTTTACCTGCTCGAAATCGGCAATGGGATCCTCGGTCGAGCCGTCGACAACGTGAATCAGCACGAGCGTTCGCTCGATGTGACGAAGAAATTCATGCCCAAGGCCCACGCCTTCGTGCGCGCCTTCGATCAGTCCCGGAATATCCGCGGCCACGAACGTCGAGTCCCCGGTGTCGATCACTCCAAGATTGGGCGTCAGCGTGGTGAACGGGTAGTCCGCAATCTTGGGACGAGCCGCACTGATAACCGATAGCAGCGTGGACTTGCCCGCATTGGGGAGCCCGATGATGCCGACATCCGCGATCAGCTTCAGCTCGAGGTCCAGCCCTCGTTCGGTTCCAGGCTCGCCCTTTTCGGCGAAGTGCGGTGCCTGGTTGGTGGATGTCTTGAAGTGGACGTTGCCCTGGCCGCCATGCCCTCCCCGGACCACCTCCAGCTGCTGCCCGTGGCGGGTCAGGTCCCCCAACAGCTCGCCCGTTTCCTGATCGCGCACGATCGTGCCCACCGGAACTTCGATCTCCAGATCCTTGCCCATCCGCCCCTTCATGCGGCTCGCGCCACCCGGCTGGCCGCTCTCGGCCGCGAACCGTCTCTGCCGCTTGAACTGGAAGAGCGTATTCACACCGCGGCTGGCCCGCAGCAGCACGCTGCCTCCCTTACCGCCGTCTCCGCCGTCTGGCCCCCCCAATGGCACGTACTTCTCACGATGGAAATGCATAGACCCCGCGCCACCATCTCCGGCTTTCACGTGGAGGGAGGCTTCGTCAAGAAACGTGTGCACGAGCTCTCCCCACATAGGGCGTCTTGCTGGCCAGCACGATGCCGGGCAGCTCTTCCCGCAGCATCGCCATAAACCGCGCGATCCCGATCCCCGATTCCCTCGGAAACCTGACCTTCTCCTCGAGCAGCTCTCTATCCATGTTCAACGCCCGCATCTGCACCATCTGCACTCTCCCTCGATGCAGGAACCCGACCATGGCTTCCATCTCCAACGGCGTGTCGATAAAGCCGGGGTAGGCCAATAGGTTCACGGAAGTGTGCAGGCCCGCATCCGCGGCCATTCGCAAGCTCTCCTCCATCTCGGCCAGCCCGTAGTTGCGAGGGCCGTAGTAACGAACGTGGTTCCCCTCGATGGCCGAAAAGATGCTGACCCTGATGCTATCCAGTCCGCAGTCGATGAGATGCCGCAGCGCCCGTGGATTACTTCCGTTGGTGTTGATATGGAACTGCCCCCGGCTCGTCTGCTCGCGCAGGGCCCGCATGGCGCGTCCGATCAAGCGCGTCCGGAGGATAGGCTCGCCCTCGCAGCCCTGACCAAACGAAACAATCGGATCGGCCGCAGATAGGAGATGTGGCAGCGCCGCTTTGACGACTTCATCCGCCGTGGGTGTGAATTGGATGCGATCGTGAGGCGCCTCCAGGTCGTCCTCCAGCTGTTCGGAGATGCAGCCGACGCACTGCGCGTTACAAGCCACCGAGACCGCGATGGCCATCTCGGCCCGGCCGTAAAAGAGGTTCTGCGCTGTGTAGCACCCATACTCGGTCGCGCAGTGCGCGTGATGACGCAGCAGGCGGTTCTCTGGATCGGCGGCGAGGCGCGCGCTCACCAGGTCCGCCAGTTCAGGCGTGTTGTGGATCGCCGGGTCCCAGGCGCCCCCCGGATCCAGCGCGACTGCCGACGCGAACAGCCGCCCGTTCAGCCCGGCGACGGCCGTGTAGCCGAAGATCGGCATGTGTGGCGCCCCCGACACCTTTTCATAGGCAGGCGTAAGCAGGCGCGTGTATCCGGTTGGCAGCAGGGCCGCGACCGGCCTCGCCTCCGGATCCGGATGGACCATCTGCCGTCCACTGGAGTCGGCGACCACCGGCCTGCAGCCAGGCAGAAGCGCCGAGGTCGTCCCGTCCGGCAGCGGAATCATCGCACCCAGCGCCACGGAATCAAGACCGCTGCTTCCTAAGGCGAAGAACGACTCGTCCTCGTGCAGCGATCCGTCTTCAGTCGCAAAAACCGCGCGCCATCGCTGCGCGGCGGATCGTGAGCGTGTGTACATACGAAGTCGAGCGCCTCCCCGGCGCTATGGTTGTAACTCTCCGTGGGACGGCGATACGCGGCAGGTTCTTTGTGATCCGCATCCGCACTACCCTTTCGCGCCGCGGCCACCGCACACTTTACATTCTCGTGCATACTCCACTTTGGCAATCGGGCGGTCAACGATCGCCCCCCACTTTGCCGAACCGCGACCCGCTATGAACCGGCTATCCTCCACATAGTTAGAACACAGCCCGGGCGGACCGCTTTGGTCCGCTTCGAAGTGGAGTTGCGCATGATGGTCGGCTTCCCAGCCATTGATCCTTTCGACAGCGGCATGCTCGAAGTAGGGGATGGGCACCGACTCTACTGGGAGTGCTGCGGCAACCCGGATGGAAGACCGGCGATCTTTCTCCACGGTGGCCCTGGCTCAGGGTGCACGGCGGGCCAGCGACGGTTCTTCGATCCGGCTGCCTACCGCGTCGTGCTCTTCGACCAGCGCGGGAGCGGGCGCAGCCGGCCGTTGGCCAGTGAGCCGGACGTCGATCTTAGCACCAACACCACTGCCCATCTCATCGCCGACATCGAGAAGCTGCGCGAGTATCACGGCATCGATAGTTGGACGCTCCTCGGCATGTCCTGGGGAAGCGCCCTCGGCCTTGCCTACGCCCAGTCACAGCCGCAGCGGATCAGAGCGCTGGTGCTGGCTGCCGTTACCACCACCTCCCGTCGCGAGGTCGAGTGGATCACTCGCGACGTCGGACGCATCTTCCCACAGGAGTGGGACCGGTTCGCTGCTGCCGTGCCCGACACGCTCCAGCACCTGCCGCTGGTCGATGCCTACGCCACGCTGCTATCCGACCCCCACCCCACCGTCCATCAGCGCGCTGCTCGAGAATGGTGCGCCTGGGAAGACGCGCACGTCTCCCTCACTCCAGGCCATCGCCCCGACCCCCGCTACGACGACGCGGAGTTCCGGCTCCGATTTGCCCGTCTTGTTACCCACTACTGGCGACACGCCGCCTTCCTCGCTGAGGACCAACTGCTCCGCGACGCACCAAGGCTGGACGGCATCCCCGGTGTGCTCATCCACGGGCGTTACGACGTCAGCGGACCGCTGGACACGGCCTGGCGACTGTCCCGAAGCTGGGCGACCAGCCGGCTCCACGTCATCGACGACGCCGGCCATGGGGGCAGCGACGCCTTCTCTGCTGCTGTTACCGGTGCCCTAACCCGTCTTGCTGCGAGTTAATCGAGGGGCAGCACATGCGAAATCAGCCATCCTCTGCCACACCGCGCGTCGTCCAGATCCATAGCGCGAACAACCACTTCCAGCATGCCGAGGTCCTGCGGCGCAATCGGCACAAGCGCCAACACTACAAGGAGTTCTTCCTCGAGGGTGTCCGTCCGATCAATCTGGCAATCCAGCATGGCTGGGGCATCGTGGCCTACTACTACTCGCCCGAGCGCGGATTGTCCGACTGGGCGAAGAACATCCTTCGCCAGTCGCCGGCCCCCACCCACTTCGAGCTCTCCACGCAGCTCCTCGCCGAGCTCAGTGGCAAGGCCGAACCCTCCGAGCTCATAGCCTTGCTCGCAATGCCCGACGATGACCTTCAGCGCATCGAGGCCACCTCCGACCTTCTGGTAATCGTCTTCGACCGTCCTTCCAATCCCGGAAATCTCGGCACGCTCATTCGCTCGTGTGACGCCATGGGAGTGAACGGCTTGATCCTCACCGGCCATGGCGCCGACCTCTACGATCCGGAGACCATCAGCGCGAGCCGAGGTTCGATCTTTGCCCTCCCCGTCATCCGCGTAGGCGGACCGCGGGACCTGGAGTCGTGGCTGAGTGCAGTTCGTCAGGAAGCCGGTAGCGTGCAGATTGTCGCGGCAGACGAAGAAGCCGGAGTGGATCTCTGGAAACATGATTTCTCCGGCCCCACAGCTCTGCTGCTCGGCACCGAGAAGTGGGGTCTAAGCGCCGCGTACAAGGAAATGGCAGAGGCCTTCGTGCGTATTCCCATGCACGGCGCGGCATCCTCCTTGAACGTGGCGGTTGCGGCCTCCATCGTTCTCTATGAGGTCGAGCGTCAGCGACAAGGGATGCGCGCTACGAAAGGACCTGATTAAACGCGAGATCATACCCATCGATGTCCTGGACGCCAAACTCGCGCGTCCCCCAGGGAGTGTCGTACAGGGTCCAGTCGATCTTTGCCCCCCGCCCCTGGTACTCCTCGTAGAGCGACTCTGCATCGTCAACCCAGAAGTAGACGTTCGACGTCTTGCTCTGAACCGTCCAGTACGGGACAATCACCGTCGGGTCGTCGGCACGCGTGAGAATGACCGCGCCCTCGCCGCGCCGCAGCAACGCAAAGGTGGGCGGGTCCGGAGTAACTACGATCGGTGTGAACCCGAGCGCGTCACGATAGTAGCCCAACGACTTCTCGACATCCCGAACCAGTAGAACAGCGGCACTGCCAGTGACACGTGCTGAGCTCTTGTCCAAAATTGCTCCTTGAACGTCGTGTCCGATGAGATTGTCGGCATTGTACGAGCAATGTTGGATGCGGAATGACGCCCGCCTCACACAGAAACGTCAAGCGCATCAAGCAAGCGGCATCATGCCGCCATGCCGCCATGCCGCCTGGTGGTGGTAGCTTAGGGAGAGGCAGCGAGGTGAAGGGTGTGTGCCTTTCCTTGTTGCCTGACGAAAAAGGAGAGACATCATGCCTCTGTACATGTTCCAAGCCGGATATAAAGGCGAGTCCTGGAAGACCCAGATGGAGGGACAGCAAGACGCGCGCGGCCGCATCTCCGGTCTGGTCGAGTCTGTGGGTGGCAAGATGATCGATGCGTACTACAGTTTTGGAGACTACGATCTCCTCATCATCGCCGACCTCCCCGACAACCACGCCGCTGCCGCCGTATCACTGACCGCATCTGCAGGAGGGTCTTTGACAGGAATCAAATCCAGTCCCCTTCTGACTTTGGAAGAGGGCAAAGAGGTGTTGGGGAAGGCCGCGAAGGCGGGGCAGAGCTACAAAGCGCCCATTCGCTAAACCCGACTAGAGAGGCAGCGTCTCGCTATAGGTCTGAAGGGCTGGTCGGAGGCCCCAGGTCTATAGCCTGCTCGGGTGACATAGCTTTCCCCTCCTCCCACGCCCGCGCCCATTCATCGTCGCCAAGCCGCGCACGAGCGGAGTTGAGGCGTTGCTCAACGAACTTGCTGTTTCGCTGCGACATGAGCCGCCCGCCGATCTCGGCCCGCAATGATCCCGCGCAGGCAAACAGCCGGCATGCGGGCCGAAGATCGCCGGTTTCGGTGGCGAGAGCCGCAAGCCCTTCGAGTCCCGCGGCAATATTTGCCTTGTCCTGCAGCTGGACAGCCATCTCGAGGTACTCCTCCAGAAGCGCTCGTGCATCCCCTTCGCGGCCCTGCATCAAGGCGATGAATGCGAGTCCCCCCACCGCATTTGCGATCCAGAACTGCTCTCCCCGTTCCCGGAACGCGCTCAGAGCCTCCTCGATCTGGACGATAGCCTCCGAAAATCGACCTTCCTCGCTTTTCGCAAGCCCCAGGCTGTATATCGTGTTGGCATAGTCGGCCGGACTTTCGAGTCCTCGCACGATCGATAACCGCTCCTCGAGATACTTAACCGCCAGAGCCGACTCTCCCTGGTGAATAGCCGCAATTCCAAGGAACACGAGTGCTTGGCTGGCATTCGCAGAATCGTTCTGCTGCCGTGCCAGAGCCAGCTGCTCGGTGGCCGCCGAGATTGCCCGCTCACGATCTGCCTGAAGAATGGCAAGGGTACTGGCGCAGCCGAGAGCCTTCATACGAGTACCCGGGCTCACCGAACCGCCGCGCTCCAGTCCCGTCTCGACCCAGTGCCGTCCCTCACCAAAATGAGCCCGCACGTGCCAGAACAGGCCGAGCGATACCGCAAGCCTTAACGCAGCCTCATCCGAACCTTCTTCCAACAGCCACGACAGAGCCGCTCGGAGGTTATCGTGCTCAGCATCCAGGCGCTGCAGCCACTCCGCCTGCTTCGGCCAGCGGAGCTCCGACTCCGCCCGTTCGGCCAGCTCCAGATAGTACTTTGCGTGGTCCCGCCGCGCCTCATTTCCAGCATCTTCCTCAGCCAGCTTGTCGGCTGAGTACTCCCGGACCGTCTCCAACATTGCGAACCGAGTCTCGTCCTCGCCTTCCTGTCGCAGCAGGCTCTTGTCGATAAGCGAAGCCATGCCCTCCAGCGCATCGTCGTCGGTATCTTCCTCAGACGTACATACTTCCTCCGCGGCCGCCAGGGTGCAGCCGCCATGGAATACGCTCAGACGGGTGAAAAGCCGTTGTTCACTGGGGGAGAGCAGCCTATAGCTCCACTCAATTGTTCCGCGAAGCGTCTGCTGCCTATCCGGCGCATCTCTGGCGCCGCCTGTCAGCAGCTTTAGACGACTGGAGAGGCGAGCAAGTAGCGCCTCCGGAGAAAACATCTTGACTCGCGCCGCCGCAAGCTCGATGGCCAGGGGAAGCCCATCTAGACGGGAACATATCTCGGCGACGGCCGAGCCGTTGTCGTCCGTCAAGGTAAACCCCGGCCTCGCCGCACGCGCACGCTGAATGAAGAGCTGAACCGCTTCGAACTCAGACAATGCCTCTATGCCCGGAAGATTGTCCGGGTCGGGAACCGCCAGAGGAGGCACTGGGTACTCCTGTTCCGACGAAAGATGAAGCGGCTCTCGACTGGTAGCGAGCACCTTCAAATGAGGAGCCTTGGCAAGCAGACTGCTGACGGCGGAGCTCGCCGGCAGTAGATGCTCGAAGTTGTCCAACACGAGCAGCAACCGTTTCCCGGCCAGATACTCGGCTAAATTCTCGTCAACAGAACGTTCAGATCCCTCTGTGACGCCGAGCGTCGTGGCAATTGAGGCGCTGACGACATCCGGATTGCGGATCGGGGCGAGTGAGACGAAGAAGATCCCGTCCGCAAAGGTATCGATCAGGTCCATGGCCACCCGGAGCGACAGCCTGGTCTTACCGGTACCGCCAGGTCCGGTGAGCGTGAGCAATCTCACGTCCTGCTGTTTAAGTAGCTCCGCGATTGACTTCACCTCCCGCTCTCGTCCGATAAAGGGAGTCGTCTGAAGTGGCAGGTTGTCGCGCGGCGCTGCCCGGACCGTGAATTTCGTCACATCCTGAGGAATGCTTCCTTCGCGTGCGATCTGGACGACAGGCGCCGGGTCAGTCAAACCCTTCAGCTGGACTTCGCCTCGGTCGAGAAAGCGAAATCCCGACATCTTCCGGGCGAGATGGATCACCCCCTGCGACGCAAATACTTCCCCCGGTCCGGCTAGCGCGCAGAGGCGTGCTGCCAGATTCAAGGCGCCGCCTCTGTAACCACCCTGCACCGGAAGGGCCTCACCCGCATCGATGCCCATCCCCACCTCGAGCGGAAGCTCGGGATGCGTTACCACGTTCTCGCGAAATCTTTCCTGCAGATCGAGCGCTGCTCGGATGGCGGCACGAGGCGAGTCGAAGACGGCAAGAGCTTCATCCCCGCGCAGCTCCGTGACCTCTCCCCCATGCAAAGCTATGACCTCTCGGGCCAGCACCGCGAAACGGTCCGCGAGCCGTGCGGCCATCTCGTCGCCGTGCTCGTTGCTGAACCTCGTGTAGCCCCGCACGTCCGCGATGAGAAACGTGCGGACCTGCCCGCTCACCACCGTGTCGGCTTCTAGTTCCGTGCCCTCAGTCGTCATTCACGCGTGTCTCCAACACGCTACACCCTCGGGATCGAGCCCGGCACGCCGAGCCCCCCTCAATCCGAATGTTTGCGGAAATAAGCGACTGCCCTTCGGGCACCTGCCCTCACATTCTGCGGCACACCTTCCATCTCAAGTTCCTCCGGCGTCAACCAGCTGAACTCAGCCCGCACCTCGGGCGGCCGGCCGGCGTCGTCCGTCAGCGCCAGCGCGAAGTAGATGAAATCGATGTGCTGGTGGAACGCGTTGATGTCCTCGACCAGAATCAAGGCCGGCCGGGGCACCACCCCGCATCCCATCTCTGCGGCCAGTTGGGCGGCCTCGGCTTC
>DHWR01000178.1 GCA_002413265.1 Chloroflexi bacterium UBA5177 | reverse complement strand
CAGGCGTCGGTCGAGGCGGTGGTGGTTCCCGCAGCGACCAGGCTGGCTGAAAGACGTGCCGGCCGGCTTGGGGTGGCGACCGTCCGCCCGTGGGACCGTTATGTCGACCCGCTTGGCAGGCCGCCGCTAAAACCGTACCGGGAGATGAGTGACTTTCTGCAGCGATTGTCGACGGTCTTTCATCGCGTCGACCCAAAGGTCGGAGAGTACTTCGATACCATGCGCAGTGAATCTCTTCTCGATCTCGAGAGTCGCAAGAACAAAGCCCCTGGCGGCTACTGCACACTCTTTTACGCAGCTGGCCGGCCCTTCATCTTCGGCAACTGCGTGGGCAGCCACGCAGACATCCAGCTACTCCTGCACGAGGGCGGTCACGCTTTTCACTGCTTCCAGACCACTCACCTTCCTTATATACAGCAGCGAAGCATCGGAGCCATCCCCATGGAATTCGCCGAGGTCGCCTCGACGGCCATGGAGCTGCTCGCCGGTCCCTACTTGCCTGCAGACTCAGGTGGCTTCTACAGCCCCGCCGACGCGGCTCGCGCTCGCCACGACCACCTTGAGTCGCAGCTCATTTCGTGGACCTGGATCGCCGCGATTGACAGCTTCCAGCACTGGATATACGAGCACATGGACGAGAGCGCCGATGCAGAACGGATGGGCGACGTCTGGGCTGAAACGATTCGACGTTATATGCCCTTCGTAGACTACTCCGGACTGGAGAGCGAGCTGCGCAACGATTGGCGCCGCGTTCTCCATCTCTTCGCCGCTCCCTTCTACTACATCGAGTACGGTCTAGCCGCGATTGGGGCCGTCCAGGTGTGGGGCAACTCGCTCCAGGACCAGAGCGCGGCCGTCGAGAAATATTTGTACGCGCTGTCTCTCGGAGGAACGCGACCTCTTCCAGAGCTGTTTGCTGCCGCCGGAGCCTCGTTCAGGTTCGACGAGTCGACGTTTACGCGCCTCACCGAGCTCATGGAGGCCGAAATGGCCCACCTCGAGGTAGAAGCGGCATCTCCCTAGACTCAACGCATTAACTGGCTTTCGCCCGCTGCTCCTCCGCGGCCAAACGCTCACGCAGAAGTACCATAACCGCGGCCTCTTCGGGATCGAGCTCGTGCAGGTTCTCGGTAACTTCGCGCTCCACAATCTCGCGCACCGTGCGAATGGTCGCTCCGGACAAGTACGCACCAATTACGTCCGGATGCACGTAGCACTTACGGCACACGGCAGGAGTGTTTCCCAGCCGCTTGGCGACTGACTCGATCGCGGAAACGACGTTCCTCTTGGCTTGGGTCTCCGAGTCAAACTGCTCGAAGGCCTCGAGGGCCTTGGCCGCCAATACCGTACCGGCCCAGGTTCTGAAGTCTTTGGCGGTAAAGTCCTCGCCGGTAATCTCGTGTAGGTAGTCGTTAACGTCAGCTGATCCGACCTGGCGGACTTCTCCGTTCTCGTCGCAGCATTCGAACAGGTGCTGTCCGGGAAGATCTCTCAATCGGTTGATAACGGTGGCCACCCGCCGATCGCGAAGGCCTACCTCGTGCCTCACCCCGCTTTTCCCTTTGAACTGGAACCTGACCTCCGACCCATTGATATTGACGTGCCGATTACGCAGCGTCGTCAGGCCATAGGAATCGTTTTCACGAGCGTATTCCTCATTTCCCACTCGAATGAGAGTGCCCTCCAGCAGCAGCACCACCGTTGCCAGAACCTTCTCTCTTGGAAGGCCGGGAATTTTCAGGTCTTCAGCCACACGCTTGCGAATGGCCGGAAGCGCTTCGCCAAACGCCACCATCCGTTCGTACTTCGTTTCGTTGCGCACCTCGCGCCAGCGCGCGTGGTAGCGATACTGCTTTCGTCCCCGTGCATCTCGCCCCGTGGCCTGAAGATGCCCGCGAGCATGGGGGCAAATCCAGACACCGGTCCAGGCAGGCGGAACTGCTAGCTTCCGGATGCGGGTGAGGGTTGGCTCATCGCGCACCGGCTGTCCGTCGGGGGCTCGATAACTGAAGCCTTTGCCTCCTCTGCGCCGCGTGATTCCCGGGTCAGAGTCACGAACATATCGCAGCCCCGCCAGCCGAGCAGATTCCTCCGGGTCCAGCGCAACGTCGGTTCCTCTGCCGTTGTCTGAGACGATCGCCCCCATGGCGTTCCTTCCCCTACATCCCTGTCCGGTGCCATGAATGCAAGATTTTTGCCAGGTCCCTCTAACGCCAAGCTGCCCGAACGCATGATCGAGGCACGCGCCGAGTCGCCGAAAAGCTAGATGGATCGCCTGTTAGGACCGAACGTCCGCCGGCAGTGAAAAGCAAAAGCTGGTCGGCCGCGATCTGTCGAGCCAGATCGTGCCGCCGTGCTCTTCCACTATCTGCTTGCTGATGAACAGCCCCAAGCCAAGGCCGCGCGCGTGGCGCTCCGAGCCACGTCGAACCTGATAGTACTGCGCGAAGACCCGCTGCTCCTCGCCGGGGGGCAGTCCGATGCCGTCGTCGTGAACGACGGTCGTGACGGAACCATCGAGCTGCTCAACCGACACATGAATCCGCCCCTCGGAGGGGCCGTGCTTGATGCTGTTGTCGATCAGATTCACCAGAACTTGGCGCAGACGGCTCGGGTTCCCGGTCAGCTCCACATGTCCCGTGCCGGATAAGGTGATGGGGTTTGAGGGACTGAGTAAGCGGGATTCCGCCACCACGTCAGAGACCAGCTGTCCGTAATCGAGCGGTTGCGTTTCGAAGACGAAGTGTCCAGTTCTAATTCGAGAGAGATCGAGGAGGTCGTTTATCAAGCCTGTGAGGCGATCCGCCTGGTGATTGATGACATCCAGATAGCGGTTGGTCACTTCCTCCGCTTCGTTCACGACGTGACGCTGCAAGATTTGCGTGAATCCCTTGATCGACGTTACCGGTGTCTTGAGCTCGTGAGAAACGACCGAAAGAAACTCGTCCTTCAGCTCGCTCAGCCGGGCATTTTCGATCGCGATTGCCGCCTGGTGTGACAGCAGTTGCAGCGCTTCGATGTCCGGCTGCGAAAAGTCCCGATCGACTTTGGGATCGTAAACCCCCAGACTTCCGATTACCTTTCCGGCGCGGTCGATCACGGGGACGAAAGCCAGCCGGGTGAAACCGAACCGCTCACGATAACTCTGGATGACAGCAGCATCGCTTTTCGCGTCGTTGCTGATGTAGGGCCTGACGGTCGCCCAGACCCTCCCGGCTGCGCCCTCTCCTGGTCCCAGCACCATGTTGAAATTTGTCCAGCCGTCCGGCAGCCGATACCTTCGAAACACGAGCCTGTCACCCACCACGAGCCCCAACGTTCCGGCGGTAGCGCCGACTAGCTCCATCGCGGATTCCACGACGCGTTCGATGAGTATGGGCAGTGAGAGATTCGAATTGAGTTGCGCAGAAAGGTCCAGGAGCTGAGAAAGGAGTTGGGTGTGGGCACGTTCCCTTTCGAGCTCCAGCGGGGTGGTGATGTCGCGCACAGTGGCGACCACGCCGTCTATGCCTGTACCAGACTGATTGAACGCGCTGTAGTGCACCTCGTACATTCTGGCCGGGTCACCGATCTCGAGCAAGCCCTGCTCCGGCTCTCCGGTCGACAACACGCGTTGAAAGACGGCGTCCCGATCAAATCGAAAGTGAAGCCGGGCCGAGTCCAGTGGACCATCAGGACCAAAAATGGCGTCTCGAGGCATGCCGGCGAGCGTGACGCTTAGTCCTAGCTCGCGTCGAAATACCTCGTTGGTGAGCACGACGCTTCCCGACCGATCGAAGATGATCACACCTTCGGGAATGGCGTCGACGTAACCCTGAAGACGGAGCTGCTGCGCCTGAACGGAGCTGAACCGCTCGGCGTTGCGAAGTGCCACTTGCGCAAAGGCCGCAAGGCGAGTGAGCATCCTCACCGAATCGTCTGGGAAAGGCTCAGCCCTTGCTCGTGCCACGTACAGCGCGCCGATGCACTCCTTGTCCTGGAACAGTGGGACGCCGAGAGTCCCCTGGATACCCAGATGTCGGGCATAGCTCCTGCCTAGCTCTGATGCGTTCGCCACGTCCTGGGGAAAGTCGACGACTTGCGCCGGCTTTCGAGTCCTTCGCATTTCGGAGAGAAGGCCGGTGTCGCCGGTGAGCACGACCTCCTTCAGCCTGTGCAGATCAATTCCGTGAGCGGCGGCGGCTTCATACTCCCCAGAGCCGATTCGGAGGTAGAGGGAGGCGGTTGCGCCGCCGGTCAGCTCGGCTGCCGCGTCGACAATCGACTGGATGGTTCCTTGTAGGTCGAGCGAGG
>DHWR01000183.1 GCA_002413265.1 Chloroflexi bacterium UBA5177 | reverse complement strand
TTTCCGCATAGCTTCCCCAGCCGGATGCCAGCAAACGTGCTGCCGAGGTGACCGCGAGGAACGCCAGCACCGACCCAAAGGCCGCGGTACCTGCCAAGTACATGAGGGCTGCCGAGTTACTGCCGGTCCCGGAGCTGACCAGAGCGGCTCCTGGCCAGGCGGTCGGCAACACTCGCCAGACCAGGCCGTTCGCGCGAAGCGTCACCTCGCCGTGGCCCTCAACCACCAGATAGACGAGGCCGGCAGCGAGGCCGCTGCCAAGAGCGCTCACACGTCGAGCGAGTCTCGGCGGAAACCATCTCAGTACCAGTACGACGAGCAGCAATCCGGCGCTACAGGGAGCGAGCGGTAAGAGGATGACGGTGAGGAAGCTGGCAAGATAGAAGCCCCAACCGGCATCAAGCGCGTGTCCTACGCCAAAGAGGTTAGGGAGACCCACGATTGCCAGCAGGGTTGAGAAGCTCGCCGAGACGGCTAGAAGACGGTCCGCCAGCACAATTCGTGACGAAAGTGGCGACAGGAGGAGCATCGTCACGTCGTTACGGTGCGTCAGTGCCGCCGCAAGGGTCAGGCCCGCGTAGAAGAAGATGCCGACGGTGGCGGCGGAGGCTGCCCATGACATCGCGGGAAGAAAAAACGGCCCCGCTGCTTGGCCCTGAAGGGCCCGAACAAAAAGAAAACCGAGACTAGTTCCGACCGTGAACATGCCGAGGAGCGCCAGGGTCGCGACGAAGACGAGACGAAACGGCGCCCTCCTGCGTTCACCCGCCGTAAAGCTGGTCAAGAGCAGGCGTGACATGAGCCGCGCACGCAAACGCAGCATCAACAGGCCATCCCTGAGAGTTGCGCTCAAGGCAAAGCCAGCGCGCGGGCGACCTCGAGATCCTCAACGTCTCCTGTCAGCCGCAGGAAAATGTCCTCCAGCGATTCATTACTGTCCGCCTGGGCAGAGATGCGAAGATCTTCGAGGCTCCCCTGAGCTACGATTTTGCCGGCATCGAGTATGGCGACTCGGTCGCAGATCGATTGAGCGATTTCCATGATGTGCGTGCACAGGATGACGGCGCGGCCGCGACCGGCAAGTGCCTGCAACGTGTTCTTGAGGAGGCGTGCTCCTTTTGGATCCAGGCCGACAGTCGGCTCGTCGAGCACCAAAAGCAACGGATCGTGAACGAGCATGGCACACAGCCCCACCTTCTGCTTCATGCCATGTGAATATCCTCCGACCAAACTATCGGCGGCGTCCGCCAGNNCCATGATGTGCGTGCACAGGATGACGGCGCGGCCGCGACCGGCAAGTGCCTGCAACGTGTTTTTGAGGAGGCGCGCTCCTTTCGGATCCAGGCCGACGGTCGGCTCGTCGAGCACCAAGAGCAGCGGATCGTGAACGAGCATGGCACACAGCCCCACCTTCTGCTTCATGCCATGTGAATATCCTCCGACCAAACTATCGGCGGCGTCCGCCAGCCCAAAGTAGGTGAGAAGCTCTTCGCTGCGATCCCCCAAGCCTTTGCGAACGCCGTAAATCTCGCCCATGAACCGGACGAACTCGCGTCCAGTCAGCTTTTCGTAGACATAGGGCTCGTCCGGCACGTAGCCGACCAAGCGTTTCGCCGACCGCGGATTTTGCGTTATGTCAAAGTCAGTAACGAGAACGGATCCCTCGGTTGGCCTCAGCAAGCCGGTGCACATGCTGACCGTGGTGGTCTTCCCGGCTCCATTCGGACCCAGCAGGCCAACGATTTCCCCAGCTCTGACCTGGAAGTCGACGCCACCTACAGCCGTGAAGTCACCAAAGCGTTTCACGAGTCCACGCGCAACAAGTACGTCAGGCCCCGTATGCATGTCCGCGGTCGGACTGTTGCCGATCAAGGAATGGCCCAAAGTGAAGGGCTCGAGGAGTCCGGTGAATCCAAGCTGTCTTCTCCTGAATGTGCCTCAGAATAGGAGCCGCCACTCCCACGAAGTCGCGCCCCCAGATCGAGGATGAGACGAAGAAGGCACGTGACACGGCGTGAGTGAATATACGCAAAAGGGCTGGAAGACTCACGTCCTATGCAAGCGCGCTCGCACAACGACACTGACTACGACCTAGGGATACGCGAGCTTGCCACAGCCCTGCGGCCTCGTCCGTGTTGAAATAGGCGGTGTCTGCAGACAGTCGCTCTTCTCGCCGCCTTCAGTACACGGGTTACTACAGCTTCGTGGTCCTCGGGTGGCAGACAGTACTATTCCCGAGCCTGATACGTTCCATCGAAGCCGACTTCCATCAATCGGATGCTGCATTTGGACTCCTTTACCTGGCTAAGGCGATCCTTTACGTGGTCGGCGCATTTGCAGGCGGATATCTCGTCGAGCGCCTGGGGCGTCGGCTTGTTCTATCCTCCTCGGCGGGCCTATCGGCTGTGGCCCTTCTCATTGCCGCCGTCGCTCCAACCTGGCTGCCATTCGTATGTGCCGCAGCTCTGGTAACGCTGGGCGCAGCCGTGATCGACGGTGGGGTGAACGGGTTGTTTCTCGACCTGTTTCGCAACGCGCGCGGCGGCGCGCTTAACTTTCTCCACCTGTTTTTTGGCGTTGGAGCGTTGCTGGCGCCCTTACCTATAGGGCTGCTGGTGAGCGATGGCGCCTCCTGGCGACTGATTCTCGCCGGCTCAGGTATTGGCACGGGCATGATGGTGCCATTCTTGGCGATGCGAGCCATGCCGTCTGGTCGCTGGTCGGCAGCCACGGACAATGTGGATGCTGGCAACGACGTCGGTCAGATGACGCGGCTCGCTCCCTTTCTCGCTCTCAGTGCCGCGATCGGCTTCTACGTGGCCGCTGAGATCGGTGTGTCCAGCTGGGTCGTCCGCCTCTTGAGTGACCAATCAGTGACCACCGCAACGGCCGCTCTTTCCGTATTCTGGCTGGGCCTCGCGGCGGGGCGCCTGGGGTCCAGATGGTTCGCCGAAATGTTCGATTACACCAGCTTTACGGTCGGCAGCATGCTGGTGGCTTCCTTCTCACTGGCGGCCGCCGTTCTTCTGCCATCGCTGCCCCTCAAGCTCCTGTGCTTCGGGCTGTCCGGCTTCTTCTTTGGTCCCGTTTATCCGATGATCATGGCCATCGGCGGCGAGATCTACCCGACTCGATTGGCTGCCCTCAGCGGTGGTCTGACTGCCGGTGCTGCGATCGGCGCAATCGTCTACCCGCCCGTGATGGGTTTCACGGCTGCGCGGGTTGGGCTGCGCACCGGAATGCTGGGAGCTGCAGCCATCGGGCTGCCGTGTGTGGCCTGCCTGTTGTTCGCACGATCGGTTGCTCGCCGCTTCGAGGCCGCTAGCGCGGCAAGTCACGAATGACGCCTCTGAGCACGGTTTTCCGCGCCATACTGAGAGCAGATGAAAGCTGGAAGGACTAGAAATTATGCCCGACTGGGAGACATTCGTCGAGGACAACGCCGAACGTTACCGAAGAGACTTGGAGTCGCTTCTCCGCATCCCGAGCATTTCAGCTCTCCCGGAATATTCACCTCGGGTCCACGAAGCCGGCGAGTGGGTGGCCGGTCGTCTTCGGCAAGCCGGGATAGAAAACGTCGAGATCATCGAAACGGATCGCCACCCGGTGGTATACGGTGACTGGTTGCACGCAGACGGGAAGCCGACGGTCCTGATCTACGGCCACTTCGACGTGCAGCCAGTTGATCCCATCTCCCTCTGGAGTGCCGACCCCTTCGAGCCCGTGGAACGGGACGGCCGCGTGTACGCTCGAGGCACCGCCGACATGAAGGCGAACTTACTGATCTCGGTGGAGGCAGTGGAGGCGTTACTGCGGAGCCACAGTCTTTCGGTCAACGTGAAGCTGTTCATCGAAGGTGAAGAGGAGATCGGGAGTCCTGATCTTCCCGCTCTAGTCAAACACAGGAAAAGGTCGCTCGCGTGCGACGTGGTCCTCAGCGGCGACGGCGTGCAGTGGTCTGACGAAAGGCCAGAGTTAACGCTCGGTATGCGGGGAGGCTGCGGCGTTCAGATCGATGTGCGGGGCCCCGGCACTGACTTGCACTCCGGGAGCTTCGGCGGAGCAGCGCCGAACCCAATCCACGCGCTTGTCAATCTTCTCGCCTCCATGAGGGCCTCTAATGGGTCGATGGCCGTCGAAGGGTTCTACGACGATGTGGTACCGCTCTCCGATACCGAGCGAGCCGCCTTTGCCGAGATCCCGTTTGACGAACATGAATTCGCAGGGCGCATCGGTGCCGAAGGACTTGCGGGTGAAGAGGGCTTCACTCCTCTCGAGCGAATGTGGGCGCGACCCACGCTGGAAGTCAACGGCATCTGGGGTGGTTTCCAGGGAGCGGGAGTGAAGACGGTTATTCCGAGCGAGGCCCACGCGAAGATAACGTGCCGGCTGGTACCGGACCAGGATCCCTCCCGCATCGTTGACTTAGTCTCTCGACATGTCGAGCGCAATCCGCTCGCAGGATTTGAGGTAAAGGTCGAACCGCTGCCATTCCGTGCCAACCCCTATCTTGTGCCGGCCGACCACTGGGCCAACCTATTACTTGCGGAGGTTCTGGAAGACGTGTACGGCGTCAAGCCATTTGAGGCACGCCAGGGCGGCAGTGTCCCGGTCTGCGAGATATTCCTTAGCCATCTGGGCGCCTACACCGTCTCGCTTGGCTTCGCCCAAGAGGACGAGGGGATGCATGCGCCGGATGAATTCGTTCGGCTACACGATCTAGAGCGAGGGCGAAGAGTATGGATAAAAACGTTGGAGCGCCTGGGAGCAGCTGAAACAACGTGACCTCGCTAGGGACCGTGCAGGACAAGTGGACCTGTCCAGAATGCGGACGTCGATTTGCGCGAGCCAACCAACACCATGTCTACGACAGGACGTCGGTGGAGGATCATCTGCTGCGCAAGCCCCAGCATGTCATAGAGCTCTATCAGTATTTCGTCGCTCTGGTCGAGGCATGCAGGCCTTTCGACTACGCGCCAATCCGCCGGCAGATCGGCTTTCAGGGACGCAGCCGCATCTTTGCAGCTGTGCGGCTTACGTCAAAAGGACTCGAGGGATACCTCGACCTCGCTCGACGTATCGATCGCGTCCCTTTCAAGCAAGTGGCGAAATTTAGCAAGCGGCCATTCGTCCACCACTTCGAGATTGTTTTGGTTGACGAAATGGACGAAGAGTTTGCAGGCTGGGTTCGGGAGTCCTACAGCGTTGGAGAAGGTCTCCCAGACTTCGGGTAAGCGATTTACAGGGGGTGAGAGATGCAGGCACTAACAACGGAGCATTGCGTGGCTTGCAGGTCCGATGCGCCTCGATTGAGCGCTGACGAGCTGCGAGACCTACTACCTCAGATTCCGCAATGGGAGGTGGCGGAGCGTGACGGCATTCCTCGCGTCACCAGAAGTTTCAAGCTTAGAGATTTCAACGACGCACTGGAGCTGACAAATCGAGTGGGCGCACTGGCGGAAGCGGAGGGACACCACCCTGCGATAGTGACCGAGTGGGGCCGCGTGACGGTCTCCTGGTGGACGCACAAGATACGCGGCCTGCACCGGAACGACGTGGTCATGGCCGCGAAGACCGATGAGGCGGCCGAGGACCTTGCCGTCCAGGCGTGACCTGCCTCGACGGGTGTCTAGAAGTCCTTGATCACCGCTCTTTTCAGGACCTCGATCGATAGCAGGGCGCACTTCAAGCGCGCGGGAGAGATCGAAGGGATGCCCAGCTCCTCCAGCACGACCTCGCGGTTCAAAACAGATACCTCATCGACCGACTGCCCGATCATGCGGTCGAGCATTAATTCGGCGGACGCCTGACTGATGGCGCAGCCTCGTCCTTGAAACCGGGCGTCGGCGATCGCTCCGTCCTCAACCACGACCTCTATGCGCAGGGTATCCCCGCACAGCGGGTTTTCGTCCTCGAAGGCATGAGTGTGCTCTGGGAGCTCGCCCCGATGCGCTGGATGCTTGTACGCGTCTTGAATGATTTCTGTGTAAAGAGTGCTCATAAGCCAAACGTGCGTTTCGCGTGTTCGATTCCCTCCACCAGCCGATCCACGTCGGACTCGTCGTTATAGACATAGAAGCTGGCCCGGGTGGTGGCGGAGACACCAAGTAGGTCGTGGAGAGGTTGCGCGCAGTGGTGACCGGCACGAACCGCAATGGCGTCCTCGTCTAGAAGGGAGGCTAGATCGTGCGGATGGATACCCGCCAGAGAGAACGCGACTAGCGCGCCACGTTCAAGCGGACCGTAAATGCTGAGTCCGGTAATCTCTCCCAGGCGACCAACCGCATAGTCGGCAAGCCGGCGGTCATGCTCAGCTATAGATTCCATCCCGATGTTCTCCAGGTACTCGATAGCCGCTGCCAGACCGACCGCGTCGCCCACGCTCGGCGTGCCCGCTTCGAATTTCCAGGGCAGGTCATTCCAGGTAGCGCCACGATAGTCGACGTGGCGTATCATCTCGCCGCCGCCAAGGAAGGGAGGCATCTCCTCTAGAAGCGCCCGGCGCCCGAAGAGCACGCCTACTCCCATGGGGCCAAGCATCTTGTGGCCCGTGAACGCGAGGAAATCCACATCCAAATCCCGAGCATCCACCGCAAGGTGGGGCACTGCCTGGGCGCCGTCGACCAGATACACTGCCCCGGCCCGATGGGCGCGGCCGGCAATGTCCTTCACGGGAAGCAGCGTGCCGAGGACGTTGGACACGAATGAGGTCGCGATCAGCTTCACCCGCTCGGTGGCCAGCAGCCGATCCAAACTGTCCATGTCTGGTGAGCCATCGGGATGTAGCTCGATGTACGCGACCTCAGCCCCGGATCTCTCCGCCAGCATCTGCCAGGGAACGAGGTTGCTGTGGTGTTCGAGCTGAGTCAGGACGATCAGATCGCCCGGGCTGAGGTTGGTTTGCCCCCAGGAGTAGGCAACCAGATTAATCGCCTCAGAGGCATTGCGCGTGAAGATAGTTTCTTGAGGAGTTGCGTTGATGAAGCGCGCCACAGTTCCACGCGCCGCTTCATACGCGGCTGTGGCTTCCTCCGCAAGAGCGTACACGCCACGGTGCACGTTTGCGTTTGAATGTTCGTAGTAGCGCCGCAGCGCGTCCAGGACGGAGCGGGGCTTCTGCGACGACGCAGCACTGTCCAGATAGACGAGCGGCTTCCCGTGAAACGTCCGCGTCAGAATTGGGAAATCTTGCTTCACCGTGGCGGCATCCACGCTGGTGGTGACTTGGGACGCCACAGCTTCTTGTTGGATCGTCATATCTTCCCTTCGTGTCCCATTATCCGCGCTTTGGAAGCCAGACCGAAACGATCAAGAGCGCTGCTTGGCCGGCAGGGGTCTTAAGCGACCTGCCCGGTCGCACGGCTGCGCACTTCCCGGCTCGCGTATTCTTGGTTGCTGACTGCGTCGAGATAAAGTCTCGTGGCACTTGGGTTTCGCTGGTATGGAGGAGCGTCGATGACTCGTACCGTTCTCATCACCGGCGCAACCGGCTTCAGCGGTAGCTTCTTGATGGAATACTATGCTTCCGCCGGGTGGGGCGTCGTTGGCACTCATTTGGGCGCACCCGAGTATTCCCCCGATCAGACGCTCGGGAACATCTCTCTCCGGTCAATCGATCTACGAGATTGCCAGGCAGTTCGCGATCTCTTCTTAGAAGTAAGACCCGATCTCGTCGTCCATCTCGCGGCTCAGAGCTCGGTGAGCATGTCGTGGGAGCGCCCCATGCAGACGCTCACCGACAACGCTACGATGCAATACGCGGTGCTCGAGGCCGTGCTTGAGAGCAACCGCGGAGCCCGTATCATCACCATTGGCAGCGCCGACGAATACGGATGTGTAGCGCCGGATGAGAACCCCGTGTCTGAAGAACACGAGCTTCTTCCCGCCAGCCCGTACGGGCTCAGCAAGGTCGTGCAGGACCTCATGGCACGACAGTACTGGGAGATACACGGCCTTGACGTGGTGCGAACCAGGCCTTTTCAGCAGGCGGGTCCTCGCAGGGCGGACAAGTTCGTGGCCGGCAGCTTCGCGCGGCAGGTCTCGGAAATAGCGGTGGGCGTGCGGGAGCGGGTTATTCACGTCGGCAATATCGATCTCGAGCGAGACTTCGTGGACGTCCGAGATGTTGCACGCGCCTACGCCCTTTTGGCGGAGCGCGGGCAGGCAGGCGAGGTATACAACATTTCCACGGGCGTTCCTCGGACGTTGAGAGACATGCTCGAGCTCATGCTGAAAGATTCGGGAGTCTCTGCCGAGATACGCGAGGATCCCAGCCGGCGACGCTTGCAGGAGGCCCCGCTCCTCACCGGAGACGCGTCGAAACTTCGTTCGACCACCGGATGGACGCCCGAAGTTTCATTCGAGCAATCCGTACTTGACACTCTGGGCTACTGGCGACGTCGAGTGCAGGAAGAGCAGAGCATACCTGCTCACGGGTAGGTGCGACTCGCTTCCGCGGCGTGATAGAGTGGCACACCTTCTGAGGCAGTCATGAGCCACTTGCGCATAGCCGCTCCCCTTCTTTTAGTTTCAATAGTCCTTGCCGGAGCTCCTGCCGCGCACTCGAATTTTGCGCAGGCAGCCTCTCAACAAAGCGCTGCCCAAAAAAAGCTGAAGTGTAGGTACGTCACCAAAAGGGTTCATGGGAAGAAGGTGAGGAGGAAAGTGTGCACGGTTGTGCATCCGAAGAGCACGCCGACAACGAAACCTACCTCTACTTCAACGACAGTTCCGACTCTGGCAGCAGCGGCCTCGGAGACTCCTACGCCAGCTCGTCCCAAAGCCACCGCGACGTCTACTCCGGTTCCGACCCGCGTCGCCACCTCGGCGGTCAAGCCGACGAGCACTAGGACGCGAACGCCGACGGCAACAACCACGCCCACGCCGGTCTTCATATTCACTCCAACGCCGCTGCCGTTCTGCACGCAACCGCCAACGGACACTTCGACGCCCGCGCCCACCCCTACCAACACTCTGGACCCGGCGGCGGACACCCCGACTCCAACTAATACCTTCGACGCGTTCGGTACGGATACTCCGACGCCAACGGACACTCCGCCGCCAACGAACACTCCAACCATCACCCCGACCACTCCCTCGTGCCAGTGACGGGGCTCTGGGCCAGTTCCTAGCTCCAGATGGCGGCGAGTGATCCGTCCGGGAGGAGCTTGACGAGCCGGTCGTTGTACTTGTCGGCCACGTAAACATTGCCGGACTTGTCGACCGCAATCCCTGTCGGGACGTTGAACCTGACGCCTTGTCCTAAGACAGCGAGGAGATCGCCGCCGGGAGACAGCTTCACTATTCTGTTGTTTCCAGTGTCAGCAACGTAGACGTTTCCGGCTCCATCAACCGCGATGCCCTGGGGAGCGTTCAGACCGGCTGCTCGGCCCAGCGTGCTTGTCCCCGACCCTGTTGCGGACAAGCGGACGATCGAGGCTGGGATGTTGCGGGCGTCATTGCCGCTGTCCGCCACATAGACGCTCCCCTGACTGTCGACTGCAAGGCCTTGGGGTCGGTTGAGATTAGCCTTCGTTGCCAGCGTCGCGAGCAAGTGACCTTGAGGCGAAATCTTCTCGATGAAGTTGTGCATGTCGAGGATGTAGAGATCTCCGAACGAATCTACGGCAATCCATCTTGCGGTCCCGTCCGTTCCGATGAAACCAAGTGGGCCGCTCGCGGATAGCACCACTATGCGGTGAAGATCCTGATCGGGCACGTAGATCAGACCGGTGCTACTTAGCGCGATGCCTATCGGGTACCCAAACTCACCCGGTCGCAGACGAGCTCCCTTGGCCAGGAGCGCGCGGTGGCCGTAGACGGCCGTCACGCTGCCTCGAGGTGAGCGTAACTGTATGCGGCCGTTGAGTGGATCGGTGGCGTACACCGTGCCCGAATTGTCGACTGCAACGCCGATTGGGAAGGCCAACAGCTGTGGAGTCGTCCCAAACACGCCGATTGTGCGTTGAGGGCGCAGCTTCGCGCTCATCCGCACGATGTGGCTGTTGCCGTACTGCGACACGAATACACGGCCGCGTGAATCGATTGTGATGCCGGCGGGACGTATGTCGTCTCTGGTTCGAGTGGGACGGCTTACCGCGAGTACTCTGCCGCTGCCAGAAAACTTCTGTACGCGGTTGTTGAAGGTGTCCGCGACGTACACGTTGCCGGACCGATCGACGGCTATCGCTTCCGGTTGGCTGAAGTCGCCGGGCCGGGTGCCAATCTGACCCCAAGCTCTGAGCGGCGCGCCGGCAGGAGAGAGCTTCTGCACGCGGGCGTTGCCGTAGTCCGTGACGTAGATGTTTCCCTCGATGTCGAGGGCGATGCCGAATGGCGCCTCGAACTGTCCGGGCTGCTTTCCAGGGCTACCCCACTCAGCCAAAAATTTGCCGCGTGGCGAAAACTTCTGAAGCCGATTGTTGCCTGAGTCGGTGACGTAGACGTTTCCCTTATGATCGAGAGCCACGTCGTACGGAAGTGAGAATTTGCCCGGCGCGGCACCGAATCCGCCCCACTGCAAGAGCGTCCTGCCCTTCGGCGAGAGTTCTTCTATTCGGTCGTTGTGGCTATCTACGACGTAAATGTCTCCCTTTCGATCCAATGCCAATCCGACAGGTGTATTAAATTTGCCCGGGGCGCTTCCCTTCGACCCCCACGCCGCGAGCGGCTTGCCCTCCGGCGTGAGCTTGAGAATTCGGTCATTCCCGGTGTCGGCGACGAAGATGTTGCCCCCTTTTCCAACGGCGAGACCTGAGGGAAAAGCCATGCCCGCGACGTTGGCAACGGCCTCGAATTCAGCCACCGCCATTCCGCGTGAGCTCCCATAGTTGCTCAGGGCGACAAGCTCTACGTATTTCGCCAACACCGGGGTTGGCAGCTTGAATATCTGGAGGCCGGCGCGTCTCCGGCAGCGGCCCGTGAACACCGTGGTGAAATCGGACGGCGCGAATCCGGTCGAAGATACGCGGATCTGGAATTTCTTCAGATCCATTGAGCTTGGATCTCCGCCGGTCGCCGCGGGATCAAGGATGACCTCGAAGATCCGATAGAGGCGGCTCGGCGAGAAACCCAGCGCGAGGAACTGGTTCCTCACCTTGCCTTGCGCGCTTTCCCAGCCCAGCGAAAGCAATCCATCGTCCACATGATCCGCGTGCCAACGCTCGGCCTTCCGCTGTGAGGAGAGCCCGACGATGGCGCCACCATTGGCGTCGAGAGCGACATCTTCGCCGAGGTCGGGAGTCGGAATCTGATCGGTCCAGGCGAAGACGGCCTGAGCATCCACGTGCGTCGGGGGCGTAGGAGGACTCGAGCCGGTCACGATCGTCTCTTCGTTGCTCTTCACCAGCACCGCGCCACCCGCCCCTTTAACCTGCAAAGCGCCGTGAAGCACAACCAGCGTGGTAGTGCGGCCACTCGTCCGCACGTCGAAGGTTGTGCCAATGGCTGAGGCGTCCGCCGAGTTGGTCTGAACGTGATGCTCGGTGCCTGGTTGGAGGTACTCCGCCACCTCTCCGCTGCGTACATAGGTCAAGTGGGAGGTCAGGACGGCGTCGGTATTGGAGTTGACGTGGAGCGCCGTACCGTCGACGAATCGAATGGAGGCCTTTTCATTGCTCCGGGTCCGCAACGAATAGTTCGTGAAAAGTGGCGTGTGGATCTTCGCCGCGTGCGGCGACTCACGGGGCGGCCAGAAGGCCAAGCCACGATAGATCCACCTGACATCACCAAGCCGGCTGTTCGAAGCTGCGGCTCGTTGCTGCGCGTACGGCACGTGGCTACTCGGCGAGTGCAGTGGTTGCAGACCGAGCGGTATTACCAGTCCAAGAATGGCCGGCCAGCCCGACTGACGCCGCAATCCTGCGGCCATCTGCCACCTCCCGGGAGGATCGATTTTGCCCAGTAAGGCGCCTGGAGTGAAGCGTAGCAGACCGTAGGTCGGAGCTTGGCTTGTCGGCATCGATCCGGTTAGGCGTGTTTGTGGGACTGCTACCGACCCGGAGTGACCTCAGAGGCGCTTGCCGAGACATCGAGCGTCTCGAGGGCCTGATCGAGCCGCCTCTTGACCTCTTCCGGCCCGAGCACATCGATGACCGCGTGGAGCGGGGGGGTCCGCGTTGAGCCCGTGATCGCGACGCGCACGAGCATGAAGGGGACGCCGCGCTTCAGCTGCCGGCGCTGCCACATCTCATCCATTCGTGCCTCCCACTGTCCGGTCGTCTCATCGCCTCTGAACCAATCCCGATACTCCGTCAAAAGCTCCCGTGCCAGTACCCAGTCGTGCTGAGTCACGTCGATAAGCATGTCCGCCGAGGCGGGCTCGAAAAGTTCCTTGAAGTACAGAGGCGTATCCAGAACGATGTCACCAAGCTTGTGATAGCGTTCCGGCTCCAGTGAGAGAACCCGCTCGGAGTACTCTCGATCTTCCATGAAGGTGCGGTAGAAAGCCTCGAGTTGGCTCCGGGAAAGGGGGACTGGAATCCGATCTTGTTTACGGACGACCTCTATTTCGAGGCCCTCCGACGTGTAGTACCCGAGGATCCAGGTCAGCCAGTCGAGGAGCGCGTCGTAGAGCATCGAAGCGTCGTAGGTCCTGAGCCATTCGCCCGAAATGAAGTCGAGCAGGGCGGGATTTGCAAACGGCCCCGTCTTCGGCAGGTCCTCGATTCGCATGCCGTCGATAAAGTCTTCGTACGGGTAGACGTCCTTGTCGTCCGGATGCACCCAAACCAGCCTCGTGAGGAAGTTCCTGAAGGCCTCCGGGGGGTAGCCCTGAGATCTGTAATGGGACACCGACGTGTCGCCCGACCGCTTGGAGAGTTTTCGCCCCTGCGCGTCTCTGAGAATCGGCGTGTGGACGATGCGAGGAGGTTGCCACCCCAGAGCCTCGATGAGGACCAGATGCTTCGGAGTGGACGAAATCCACTCCTCGCCTCGAACGACGGTGGTGACCCTCATGAGATGATCGTCCACCATGGCCGCGAGGTGGTACGTGGGGTAACCGTCGGACTTGAGTATGACCGGATCGTCCTGTTCAGAGAGCTCGAATTCGATCGGGCCTCGCACCGGATCGTGATAGACCTTGACGCCGTCCAAAGGCATGGCAAGGCGTACGACGGGACGCTCTCCGCTATCGAGGTGCTCCTGACGCTCTCTCGGAGTGAGGTCTCGGCAGCGCCGGTCATATCGAGTAGGTAACTTCTTCGCCATCTGTTGTTTGCGCATTTCGTCTAGGCGTTCCGGCGTGCAAAAGCACGGGTAGGCCCCCCCGTGCTCGACAAGCCACTCCGCAACGATCTGGTAATCGGGAAGGCGCTCGCTCTCTACGTACGGCCCGTAGCTGCCATTCCCCGGTGGACCTTCGTGTGCCGGCACACCCAGCCAGTCGAGGGCGGCGATGATCTCCTGCATGGCTCCCGGAACCAGCCGCTCTCGGTCCGTGTCCTCGACCCGCAGAATGAAGACGCCGTTCGTCCGGCTGGCCAGCGCGTAGTCGATAACAGCCTGCAACGCGGTGCCGATATGCGGCTTACCGGTCGGGCTGGGCGCAACTCGAGACACCTCGGCGCCCTCAGGCAGATCGCGAGGCGGATATTGGGCCTCGAGCCTGCTCAGCCTCTCTTCAACGCCTGCGGGTGCCGTCTCGTTCGTTTGCTGCGAATTTCTCACCCCAAATGCTACCGCAGCGGGTGCTACGACTAGCGCATGTAGGCTGCTAGCCCAGGGCCCTCTTTCCGCAGCCATTTTCGGTGGACCTGGTGATCGTGGCAGTTATCCG
>DHWR01000146.1:8352-8500 GCA_002413265.1 Chloroflexi bacterium UBA5177 | reverse complement strand
AACAGCTTTTCGGCGGCCCGCTCAGCGACCGGCCCGATCTAGTTCGCCTCGCCAACCCCATTACTCATATCAGCCCGAATTGCCCTCCGTTCCTCATCGTGCACGGAGAGCTGGATGACGTGGTGCCGGTACGAAGCTCGGAACTGCT
>DHWR01000146.1:0-8024 GCA_002413265.1 Chloroflexi bacterium UBA5177 | reverse complement strand
GAACAGGATCTCCTGCTCGGAGTCGACGCGGGGAACACCAAGACACTCGCTCTGGTCTCACGACTCGACGGGACCATCGTTGGCTCCGGCCGCTCAGGTTGCGGAGACATCTACGGAGCCGCCTCGGAGGAGGAAGCGGTTGCCGCGATCGAAGACGCGGCATGTACCGCCCTCGGGGCCGCTCGCGCGCGCAGCAGCGATCTCCGTGCCGCCTGCTTCAGTCTGGCCGGCGCCGATTGGCCCGAGGACATCGAGTTTTTAACCAAAGCGATGCGCTCTCGCGGCCTGGGACGGGAAGCGACGATAGTCAACGACGCGTTGGGGGCGCTTCGCGCCGGCTCCGAGGATGGAACGGGCGTCGCCGTCAATTGCGGGACCGGGCTTGCGGTCGGCGCCCGCAACAGTACCGGCGCCGCGTGGCATGGGAGCTTCTGGCTGGAGCCGAATGGCGCACGCGACATGGCCGAAGCGGCCCTGGCCGCCATAGTCCGCTCCGATCTCGGGCTCGAACAGGGCACATCGATGACGCAACGCGCCCTTGACCATTTCGGCGCCGGCGATGTCGAGACGCTCCTCCACGCACTGACCATGAGGAAGAAAGAGAACCGCCCGCGGATAGATGGCGTCGCGCTTATCCTCCTCGACGAAGCGGATGCCGGCGACACCGTGGCTGCCGACATTGTCAGGCGAATCGGCGGCGAGATTGCGAAGTACGTGCTGGTCGCCGCGGAGAAGGTGCAGCTGTCCGGCTGCTGGCCCCTGGTCCTGGCTGGAGGCGTCTTCCGGCACCATTCGGAGCACCTCGCGGACGCTCTTGCCGATGCAACTCGTGCCCGTCATCCACACGTGCGAGTGCTGCGTGCTCGTTTCGAACCGGCGGTCGGCGCGCTACTCCTGGCCTTCGACGCCGCCGGCGTTCCAACTGCCGAATCGGTCCTCGAGAACATCGCGTGTACCCTGCCGCCGGCAGACTTCTTCGCCACGCTCGGCTAGAAAGCGATCGAGGCAGCCTACTAAGGAACCGAATGCAGGTCAAAGATGCCAAAGAGATTGCCCGGAAATGGGTTCTCGAGATAGCGGCTGGCGCACCAGGCTTCCATGGCGCATACCTGGCAGGTTCGATCAATTGGCTCCCCGAAGAAGCTCTCCTCCCCGCAACCTCAGATCTTGACATCAATGTCGTCTACCTAGACTCAGATCGGCCAAACGAACGATCGAAGTTTGTCTACGGGGACGTGCTAATCGAAGTCACGCCTCTTTCCCTCGATGAGCTGCAGCCGGCCAACCGGGTGCTTGCTCACTACCATCTGGCAGGTGGCCTGGCGACTTCGAGCATTCTGATGGATCCTTCGGGCCGGCTCACCGAGCTCCAGGTTGCGGTATCGAGAGGTTACGCTCGACGTCGGTGGGTCCGGCAGCGCTGCAGACATGCCAGGCAGCGAGTGCTTAAGGGGCTTGCCACGCTCGACGAAGCAGACCCCTTCGAGCAGCAGGTGGTCTCATGGCTCTTCCCAACGGGGGTAACGGCGCACGTGCTGCTGGTCGCGGGCTTACGGAACCCGACGGTGCGCGACAGGTACACGGCCGTTCGACAGCTTCTGGAGGAACACAGCCAAATACAGTTCTATGAGACCTTATTGCAGCTTCTGGGATGCGAGCGCATGAGCCGTGCATCCGTTGAGTCTCATCTCTCCTCACTCGAAGAGATCTTCGACGTCGCCACAGCGGCGATCCAGTCACCTTTCTCGTTCAGCTCAGACATAAGCGAGATCGCGCGCCCGCTCGCCATAAACGGAAGCCGCGACCTAATCAATCGCGGCCTGTATCGAGAGGCCGTTTTCTGGATCGCCGTCACTTATTCGCGATGTCAGACGGTGCTTGCCGTCGATGCCCCGGAGCTGAGGGCAAAGTTTGATACCGGTTATCGGCAGCTCCTCGCCGACCTTGGAATCTACTCATTCATCGACCTGCAGCAGCGCAGTGAACGGGTTCGAGCACATCTACCGAGGGTATGGAGAGTGGCCGAGGCCATCATGACAAGAGCCCCAGGAATCGCGGAATAGGTCCTACATCAATTCCTGGGGAAGGGAGAAAGTCGGCGGCCGGCCATTCACCGTCACCTTGTGACGAGGCAGCCGCCGGCCGAACCACGCCTTGAACGCATTGGATTTCGTCATGGACGGGTACATCTTCACAATCTTGGCCTGCTCGAGTCCCTCGACCATTCCTCGCTGGTAGGCGATCACACTGCGCGGATTGAGAAAGAACTGTTCCGCCGTCTCCCCGCGAGGCATGCGGAAGGTGGGATTCTTCTTGAACAGAGCCAGCTCGTGCGCCGCGAAGGCGTGCGCCTGAGCGAGTGATACCTTGACCCCATCTCGCGCCGCTTCCAAATACACCACCTGATTGAACACCGCGCTGGCGATACCGACTCTTAGGGCTTTTGGAGCGCTGAGCCGAACACTCGCGTGTGCCGGTACAGACACATACGCCACGTCGCCGTTCAGCACCGTGAGATCCTGCAGGCGCCGGCCGTCCAACGCCACGGAGGGCACGCAAACGTGGTCCCCGGCCAGTGTCACGCAGCCGTGCCGAAAGTTTCCGGTGCTGTTCTCGTTTCCAAGCACCAACTGCCGGTACGCCGTTGCCCGTGGATCCAGGCCCGCAGCACGTGCATCAAGGCCAGTGAGAAGCGCGGCGAGCGGCAGCACGAGCGATGCCACCAACGTCAATCTCATGTAACGTGTCTCCCTAGTCATCGGGTCTGATGCGCGCGCTTGTCCCGCCGAACAGGCAATCATCGCGTTTACGGCAGTCCATAGCTGGCTGCGAGCCCGTAAAGCCTACCACGCCGCCCGCGGGAAAATCGCGTGTACACGCGAACACGTCAAGCGCATTATGCAAGCGGCATCATGCCGCCCGGCTAGGCTTTGGTTGCGGCTAGCCGCCCGTCCTCTTTTCGTTTGGAATCCCTCGGTTTCGCCGCGTTCTTCGTTGCGGCTACCAGCTTCTGCACCGAGTCCTTAGCGTCTCCAAACAACATGGCGGTTTTTGGGTTGTAGTACAGCGGGTTGTCGATGCCGGCGAAACCGGGACGCATGCTGCGCTTCAAGACGATTATGTGCTGTGCGTAGTCCACGTTCAGGATGGGCATACCGTAGATGGGACTGCCCGGATCCTCCCGCGCCGCGGGGTTCGTGATGTCATTGGCGCCGACCACGAGCACCACGTCGGTACTGGGGAACTCGCCGTTGATCGCCGACATCTCGTAGACCTCGGAGTAGGGTACATCCGCCTCGGCCAGCAGGACGTTCATGTGCCCCGGCATCCGCCCGGCCACCGGATGGATCGCGTACTTCACCTCCACTCCTGAATCGTTTAGGAGATCCGACAGCTCCCGTAGCTGATGCTGAGCTTGAGCCACTGCCAATCCGTATCCAGGAACGATGACCACTCGCTGCGAGTACGCCATGAGCACGGCCGCGTCGTCCACCGAAATCTCGCGCACCGTAGCGCCTGGCGGGAGCTCCATGCCGGCAACCGACGTGGCGCCGAAGCTGCCCCACAAGACGTTCGTGATTGGCCGGTTCATGGCCTTCGCCATGAGCTGGGTGAGAAGCGTACCTGAAGCTCCGACCAGCGCCCCCGCGACGATCAGCAACTCGTTTCCCAGGACAAATCCAGTCAGTGCTACCGCGAGACCGGTGAGGGAGTTCATCAATGAGATGACCACCGGCATGTCCGCGCCGCCAATAGGGGTCACCAGCACCAGACCAAGAATCACGGCCACCGCAAGTAGCCCGGCGATGACCAGATGACTACTGCTGCCGATCGTGATGGCCGCCACGAACCCCACCAGAATCAGGGCTACGCCGGCGTTTGCAAACTTGGTCCAGGAGAACTGATAGGCGTTGCTCGGCATGAGCTCCTGCAGCTTCGCGAAGGCGATGATGCTGCCGGCGAAGGAGATGGAGCCAATTGCCGCGCCGAGCGCGATCGTCAGCCCCTGGCTGTGATCGAGCGTGGCTCCGTTCGAGGTCAGATGCACGAACTCGAGTGTAGACACCAGCGCGGCGGCCCCGCCTCCCATGCCGTTGAAGATGGCCACCATCTGCGGCATAGCGGTCATCTTGACCATGCGCGCGCTGCCGCTTCCGAGCACGGCGCCGATGACGATGGCGACGAATATCAATGGGAAGTTCGTCAGATCCTTATAAAAGAAGGTGGCGACCAGCGCCAGGATCATCCCGGCCGCGGCGACACGGTTGCCCAGCTTGGCCGTCACCGGAGAGCTCAGAAACCTCAGGCCGGCGATAAAGGTGAGGCTGGCGATCAGGTACGCAATCCCGATGGCCGCGTTCATCGCCTCTCCCCCGGCCGGCTATGAAACATGTTCACCATCCGGTCCGTGACCACGAAGCCGCCGAACACATTCAGGCTGCCTAACACGACTGCGAAGAACGCGATGATTCGCGTGGAGGTGTCGTGTGCCTGGCCGGCGACGATAATCGCGCTGACCAGCACCACACCGTGGATGGCATTGGTACCCGACATCAGCGGCGTATGCAGCATGGACGGCACCCGGCCTATCACCTCGAAGCCGACGATGATCGCCAGCAGGAAGACGTAGGCTCCGAGTAGTAGTTCCGTCATGAAAGTCTCCCCCTAACTAGGCAGTGCTGCTCGCGGCGAGGCCCGTCAGGCAGGCGCCCCGCACGATCTCGTCTTCCGGATCCAGGTTGAGGCGCCCGTCCTTCACGATGTATTTCAGCACGCTCGCCACATTTCGTGAGTACATCTGACTGGCGTGCACCGGAATGGTGCTGGGCAGGTTTGTCGGCGCCAGGATGAACACGCCGTGTCGTTCCACCGTCTCGCCCACGACGCTGAGCTCGCAGTTGCCACCCGACTCCGCCGCAAGATCGACGATGACCGACCCGAGTCGCATCTCGCGAACCATCGCCTCGTCGATCAGCATAGGAGCCTTGGCGCCTGGCACCTGGGCGGTGCTGATAACGACATCCGCACCTTCGATGTGCTCTCGAATGGCGTCCCGTTCCAGCGCATAGATCTCCTCGTCCAGCGCTTTGGCGTACCCTCCCTCGCCCTCCGCATTGACCGACATGTCGATGAAGGTGGCACCCACGCTCTGGATCTGCTCCCGCACCGCGGGACGAGCGTCACTGGCCGCGGTTATAGCGCCCAGACGCCGCGCAGTTGCCAGTGCCTGAAGTCCGGCGACTCCCGCGCCGATGACCACGACGCGCGCCGGGGGCACGGTTCCGGCCGCCGTCATGAGCAGCGGAAAGAAGCGGCCAAGGGCGTTCGCCGCGAGCAAAACAGACTTGTAGCCGGCAACCGTGCTCATCGCCGACATGGCATCCATCGACTGGGCCTTGGTCGTGCGGGGCACGGCGTTGAAACTGAAGCCCGTGACACCGCGGCGTTCGAGGAGAGACAAGCTCTCGGCATCGCGGCCAGGGTCCAGGAAGGAGATGACCAACGAACCGGGTCGCAGCAGTTCGATCTCCTCGGGAAGCGGTGGCTGCACTTTGACCAGCACGTCCGCCTGCCGATGCACCGCGCCCGGCCGGGATTCCAGCCGTGCGCCGGCGACGACGTAGGCCTCATCATCGAAATAGGCGGCTGCCCCAGCCCCCGACTCGACCAGTACGGAGACATCGAGAGCCTTCAGCTCCGGCACCATGTCGGGTATTATCGCGACTCGCCGCTCACCCGGCACGCGCTCGCGCGGTACGCCGATGGTCAGAGACGGTTCGTCGGAAGGAGACTCGGCCATTACTCAACCTTTGAGGATCGTTTGTCCCTGCTCCAGTCTATTCCGGCGCCCGACGCGCCGCCTCTAGCTCGTGGCTACGACCCTAAATCGGCCGAGGATCGCAGTGCCCTTCGCGTATGGCCCTCGCTTACGAGCCGACCTCGACATCGACGAACATGCTTGCCAGTCCGGTGGGTTGGTACACCAGCACTTGCAGCCGCCAGTGACCCCCCATCCCGAGATCGGCAGTGCCGGTGAACGTACCCGCCGACGTCTCGTGCAGTGGAGCGACTCCGGTCCCCATGACCATGTCCAGCATGATCGTGAGGACGGTGACGGTTGCCTGCCGCACCGGGCGGCCATGCCTGTCCGTCACGAGCACTGTCAGCCGATTGGGGCCGGAGCGGTCGGGAGCAATGCTGAGTCGCGCGGTCAACCCTCCGCCATGGGCGGTGTAGGCAGGCGGACCAGGCGGTGCGAAGCCAACCGGGACCGGATAGTAGAACATCACGGAGGTTGCCAGCAGGACGCCCATTCCAATCACGGGATTGACGTGCAACCAGCGAAGGAGTCGCCGCCGGAGGCGGTCGCTGTCATGAGGAGCCGCAGCCAGGGCGCGACGCAGCAGCGGGCGCAGCAGGTACACGGTCACCACGCTCGTAAGCATCATGGCGCCAATCAGTACGACCTTGACGATCAGGGTACGTCCGTAGATGCTGTTGAAAAATGCGTACCAGGAAGGGATGTGAATCTTTGCGGCGAAGACTCCTGAGATCATGTACCCGGCCACACTGAGGTAGGCGACCGGCGAGAAGCGATTGAGCGTGCCGAGGAAGGCCCGCGTGTGCGTCGCATCGCGACGGAGCGCCACGGCGGGGATCAGGACCAGCACAATGTAGATCTGGCCTCCGAACCAGGCGGCATCGGCCAGATAGTGCAGCCAGTCCAGAAAGACGGCGGCCGAGAGGATGCTGCTTCCGTTAACCGTCCCAATGGCGGCGGAAGCCGCGTGCCCACTGGCGGCAAAGAGATACAGGTACAGGAAGCCGATGATCGCTTGCACCGGTATGGCCCAGCGACCGACTTTTGACTGCCTGGTCGTGGATCGCACCCCGACGACTCCGAGACAGGCAATGAGCGCTAGAACCTGGCGTCCGATCCAGAGCTTTCCGTACTGACCGTCGAAGATCGTTCGCAACGTTGATGGCTCGGTAACTGCCGACCAGTTGTTCGCGGCCAAAGAGTAGGCCTGAACCGCCAGCAGAACGGTGCTGGCCACGAGGAGCGCTGTCAGGGAGACGCCGGACATCCAGCGCAGGCGGGTCCGCTCGGCCCGCCGCGTGCTCGCGTCGAGTGCTCCAGCTTTGGAAGAGAACACGAAGGCGGAAAAAACGATCGCTCCGACCCAGGCAACCGCGCCCAGCAGCTCGATCCAATGCGCAACGAGGGACGCCAGAGTGGGTCCGTCGGGAAAGCCCTGCGCGGTACTCGAGGACACGCCGGACAGGGACGGTCCAGGGCCGCGGACCTTCACGCTGAAGAGATAGTAGCCGTGGAGGATGTGCCCATCCTGAGCCGAGACGGAGGTCCACAGCACCAGGTACGAGCCTGGAGACAGCGGCTTGAGCCGAACCTCCTGCTGACGGTGTCTGGCCCGGCGACAAGGTTGCGTTGCCCACACTCACTGCGTGGCGGTAGCGATCCCAGACGACGATTTTTGAACCCGCCTGGTTCAAGTCCTCGCTGAACCAGAGATGAACGAGCTTCGGCGAGCTCGACAAGAGAACGCCCTCGGCCGGGTCGGCGCGTAGCAGCAGGGCGTGGGCCCACGCCGGGGAGCTGCTCCCGATCAAGAGCCCGATCGCGAGCACCATGCCCGGAAGCAGCCGACGAGGGAGTCGAGACGACTTAAGTTGAATCATTTGGCTGGCAGCCGTTCCCCGTTACCGTGCTCACTTCACTTGGAAGTAGACGATGCGGGAGGAAGTGAGCACGCTGTCGCATGTGTGTACCAGAACCGTTGGTGGTACGTGTCGCGAGCGACATAACGCGCAGTTTCAACGATCAATTCCTGTCTATGATGCGTTCCCCCGCTCGGCGGGCCATTCCACACGGTGCGCCAGCCTTTGGAGCGGGGGGCGGATTACCGTGGGTCAATTGACCGATCGACTTAATCCCCAGGAAGGAGCCAGCCGGGACGCACCGTTATAGCAGCGAATTTCGAACCACAAATCTGGGGACTACG
>DHWR01000050.1:51576-59292 GCA_002413265.1 Chloroflexi bacterium UBA5177 | reverse complement strand
TTGCGCTTGTGCGGCATCGCGCTGGAGCCTTGTTGACCTCGTCGAAAGGGCTCCTCGACCTCCAGGATCTCGGTGTGCTGAAGGTTGCGTAGCTCCGTCGCCATCTTGTCCAGCGATGAAGCAAGCAGCGCTAATTCGAGCAGATACGTGGCGTGTCGATCTCTCTGTACGACTTGCGTGGCAGCCGGTTCCACGCCGAGGCCAAGGGCGTGGGCGACTCGGTCTTCCACTATGGGCGGGACGTTGGCATGGGTACCCACGGCGCCGCTGATTTTCGCCACACCCACCTCACTACGCACGTGCTTGAGCCTCTCCACATGTCGCTCAAGTTCTGCGTACCACACGGCCAGCTTCTGGCCAAAAGTGATGGGCTCGGCGTGGACGTTGTGGGTGCGCCCCATCATGACTGTGCGACGAAATCGCACGGCCTGCCTTCCAACCGACTCTCGAAGTCGTCGGACGCCAAGAAGCAGCAGATCGACGGAATCGATGAGCTGAAGCGCGAGACCCGTGTCGATGACATCCGAACTGGTTAGCCCGAGATGGATCCAACGCGCGTCTGATCCCACGGTCTCCTCGAGGTTCCGGAGGAAGGCTATGACATCGTGTTGCGTTTCCGACTCTATCTCTGCGATGCGTTCGAGATCGAAGCGCGCGTTTCGTATGGACTCCAATGCCTGGTTTGGAACTCTGCCCTCTGCGACCCACGCTTCGACGACAGCGACTTCGACCCGTAGCCAGCACGAATACTTGTTGTCATCCGACCAAATTCGCGCCATCTCGGGCCGGGAGTACTTCGCCACCGTCACTCGACTACTCCCACTCGATCGTCGCCGGTGGCTTGGAGCTGATGTCGTAGACGACCCTGTTCACCTCTCGGATCTCATTGACAATCCGGTTCGAAATCCTGGACAGGACGGGATATGGAAGGCGGGCCCAGTCGGCCGTCATTGCGTCTTCGCTCGTCACCGCGCGTATGGCTACAACGTATCCGTAAGTCCGGTAGTCTCCCATCACTCCCACGCTCTGGAGCGGCGTGAGAACTGCGAAAGACTGCCAGAGATCTCGGTACAGGCCAGCTTCCTTGACCTCTGACGCGACTATGTGGTCCGCCGCGCGCAGTACCTCGAGCCGCTCTCGAGTTACTTCACCGATTATTCGCACTGCCAGGCCGGGTCCGGGGAATGGCTGCCTCCAGATCATGCCCTCCGGCAGCCCAAGCTCCAGCCCTGCCCGTCGAACCTCATCCTTAAAAAGGTATCGCAAGGGTTCTACGAGCTCGAATTTCATGTCCTTCGGCAGGCCGCCGACGTTGTGGTGAGTCTTGATCTTGGCGGCAGACGCCGCGGTGTCGTGGCTCGTGCTCTCGATGACGTCCGGATAGAGTGTGCCCTGGGCCAGAAAATCGACGTGGCCGATGCTGCGGGCCTCTGCTTCGAAGACTCGAATGAACTCTTCTCCGATCACTCTTCGCTTCTCTTCCGGGTCGACTACGCCCTCCAGCCGTGCCAGGAACCTGTCGCTTGCGTCGACATGAATCATCCGCGCGGGGACGTGCGCCCGAAAGGTTTCCAGAAGCTGGGTCGCTTCATCACGGCGCAGCAATCCGTTGTCGACGAAAACGCAAGTCAGTCGACTGCCGACTGCTCGCGCAATGAGGGTCGCCGCCACTGCGCTGTCCACGCCGCCGCTCAGGGCACACAAGACGTGTCGGTTCCCGACCTGCTTGTGGATAGTGCTCAACGCCTCCTCAATGAACGCTCCCGCCGTCCATGTCGGCTCGCACCCGCAAACGCGATACAGGAAGTCGCGGATCATCTGGCCGCCTTGCGGCGTATGTACGACCTCAGGGTGAAACTGAAGACCGATTAGTCCGTGGCCATTGCCGATGGCGGCAAACGGTGAATTTTCTGTCTGGGCAAGGGGCCGGAAGCCGGAGGGTATCTCCTCGACCCGATCGCCATGGCTCATCCACACCTGGGTCGGAGAGTCGGTGCCCGCAAATATCCCGTCGGAGTCGACAACCTTGAGCTCGGCAGGACCGTATTCTCGCCGCGTCGAGGGCACCACTCGGCCATTGAGCTCGAGGGCCATGAGATTCATGCCGTAACAGATGCCCAACACCGGAACACCGGCGTCAAAGACCTCCGGGGGGCAGCGCGGAGCGCCATCCTCGTACACGCTCGCTGGACCTCCCGAGAGGACAAATCCCTTTGGCGCGAGCATCTTTAGCCGCTCCCACGGCGCATCGTGAGGCAGCACCTCGCAGTACACGTTCGCCTCTCGGATACGGCGTGCGATAAGTCTGCTGTACTGTGATCCGAAATCCAGGACGACTACGAGCTCGCGGTCAGGTCGGTCTTGCATATCTGCAGATTGCACGGCCGCCTCGAAATCCGCCTCGGGAACGTGGCGGCTGTCGGCAGCAGATCGAATAGCCATGTCAGCATCGGGTTCTCCGTCGTCGCGTTCCTGGGGGTGCGTCAAGAGCGTGTGTTTTCTCGGCCGGCAAGCATCTCAGCGCTCACCGGTGTCGGTTCTGCCAGCTCGTCCGCACTTTGTTTGAGCGCCTTCTCCAATACCTTCCGCTGCGATCGGCGGATTTTGGCTGCAGCCATCCGCCGCTTCTCCTCAGGCGATTCCGCAATGACGGGCGCGACCTCAACCGGTCTGCCTCTGTCGTCCAGTGCGACCATCACAACGTACGCGGACGAGGTGTGGTGCCTCTCGCCGCTCAGCATATTTTCGGTTTCCACTCGCACCCCCACCTCCATGGAGGTGCGCCCCACGTCATTTACAGACGCTCGCAACGTGATCATGTCGCCCACACTCACCTGATGCAAAAAACTCATGTGGTCGATGGCGACGGTAGCGACCTGGCATCGTGCGTGTCGGATGGCGGCGGAGCCCGCGGCCTCGTCCACCATCTTCATCACCACTCCGCCATGCACGGCTCCCCACGGATTAGCATCCGCCGGCATCATCTGGCGTGCCATGGTCACCTCGGATTCTCGGACAGGCTTGCCGCGTGGAGCGCTGCTACCATCGTTCGTCATAGGAATTTCTCCTGCACCATCCTACCGAGTGGTGCGTGTCGGTGTAGCCGTGTCACCGCAGTTTTGGCCTGGGATGCGGCTTCGAATCTTGAGTGTGAGACTGTCAAAGGAAGGCGACTATCAAGTATGGAATGGGACGAGTTGCAGCGTGCCATGGTGGTATTCGCGCACCCGGACGATGCGGAGTTCGGCAGCGCGGGAACGATAGCCAAACTGGCGAGAGATGGAAAGGAGGTCGTCTACGTTGTCGTGACGGACGGGAGCAAGGGAAGCTCTGATGTCAACATTATTAGCGAGCAGCTCATACTGACTCGCCAGCAAGAGCAGCGCGAGGCCGGAAGAGTACTGGGCGTGAATCAGGTGGAATTCTTGGGCTTTCCCGATGGCATGCTCGAGCCGTCGATGGAGGTCCGAAAGGCCATCACAGCCTCTATCCGAAAACACAAACCCGATCTCGTCATATCACAAAGCCCCCTCCGGGATTTGTCGTTGGGTGTCTTTGTTCAGCACCCGGATCACCTTGCCGCGGCCGAGGCTACCTTCGCGGCCGTCTACCCATGCGCGCGTGACCGCATGACCTTTCCGGAGCTTCTCGCCCAAGGATTAGAGCCGCACGCCGTTCATGAGCTCTGGGTTGTGGGCACCGCCCAACCGGACCATTTCATTGACATAACCGACACGCTCGAGACCAAGGTTGAGGCTCTGCTGGCACACGAGAGCCAGGTTGGAGAACGCGTCAAGGAGATGATTCCCCAGCGCGCCAAGTCGCTCGGAGAGCCCCACGCCATGGAGTACGCGGAGGGTTTTCGCCGAATACAAATACCCTAGGCGGCGGTTTCCATCGATCGTACGACATCGAAATAGGTGAGCTGCGGCACGTGATCGGGGCCGAGAACTATCTGATTGATTGAGACTCGCTCGGGATAGACCACCGAGTGCAGATTTTCGACGGTGAGTGGCTTCCCCTCGAGGCCAAGTCGAAGGATCGCAATGGGATCCGCGTGCGATACGGCGATGACTTCTTCTCCGGCATGGCGTTTGATGACGAGACTCAGGAAATTCGTCATTCGTCTCAACACGTCGTCCATCGATTCATCCCCCTCGCGCTTTACCGGCGTGTAAAAACTAAATCCTCCCACGAGGATCGAGTTCGGGCTCCCCTGGTAACCGGTTAACACTTCGATGAGCGACTTTGATCGCCTGACTGTTGCCGTGTTTGATTGTCCTGCGATGACTGACGCGGTTTGTCTTGCTCGAAGGAGCGGACTCGTATAAATCACGTCCGCATTTCGAGCCGAGAGAAAACGCGCAACCCTCTCCGCTTGAATCTCTCCGCGGGGGCTCAGTCCGAAACCAGGGAGCCGCCCGTATACGATGTCTTTGGGGTTGTGAACTTCAGCGTGACGAACCATCAAGATCATCGTGCGAACGGGAGCAGTAAGCATGGCAGCAGGCGTGGAGCTCAAGAGTTTTTCCGTCGGTTCCTTCGACAACAACGTTTACATTCTGGTCGATGCAGAGACCAAAGACAGTGTGCTCTTCGATGCGCCGACCGAAGCCGAGCGTATCCTTCGGGAGCTCGAGGGGACACACTTAAAGTACATCCTCATGACGCACGCGGATGGCGACCATGTTACCGCCCTCGAGGAAATCAAGGAAAAGACGGCAGCTCCAATTGGGGCTCACGCCGACACCTCATGGAATATGCCGATCAAACCTGATTTCGAGCTGCACGACGCGGACGAGATACGGTTTGGCAACTCGATGCTAAAAGCCTTCTACACGCCTGGGCATTCTCCGGGGAGCATGTGCTTCCTCATTGGAGACCTTCTTATCGCCGGTGACACTCTGTTTCCCGGTGGCCCAGGAAATACCCAACATGCTCGAGGCGACTTCGGCCAGATAATCGATAGCATCACGAACAAGCTCTTCGTGCTTCCCGACGAGACCAAGGTGCTTCCAGGTCACGGAGCTCCAACCACGATCGGAGCCGAGAGGCCGCACCTGGACGAGTGGCGCACGCGGGGCTGGTAGCCGGCGCCGCGAGGGTCAGAAGCGCCCAGTTGGATGGCGGTACAATCGGCCCGAAGGTACGTAACCTTCGGCAGGGAGTAAGGACGCGAAAATGGCAGCTGCTGTAACGGGCGCAAGTGATGCGGACGTCCTGGACAGAATCCGCGACGGCAAGCTGATAGAGACTGTCGACCAGATGAGCGATGCGTATCTCGAGGGCATTATTCGAATTCTCACGGTCTCCGCGGACACTGAGCTAATAAGCGCCCCCGCCTATTACAACGCCGCCCGACATGCTCCGTCACTAAACGCCTTCGGGTCGGCGACTGCCATCATTCAGGACGAGCTCGGTCACGCGCACATCGCCTACCGTCTGATGCGGGACCTCGGAGTGGACACCGAGGAAGTGATTTACGAGCGCGCGCCCGCCAGGTTCAAGTATCCGTACGCCTTCGACGTGGCGCTGGATAGCTGGGTTGAGCTGGTGGTGGCCAACGCGTTTTACGACCGCGCCGGCTTCACTCTGCTCGGGGATGTTTTTCGTACCACAACGTTCGGACCGTGGAAGCGGGCACTCGTCAAAGTGGATAAAGAGGAGACTTTCCATTTGCGCCACGGAGAAAATTGGTGTCGGAAAATAGCTCAGAGTGCTGAGGGTCGGGATGAGCTCCAACGAGCGGTGGACTGGATGTTTCTTTTGACCATCGAATGGTTCGGTCTTCCCGACGATTTGAAGCGACACGGCGAACAGCTCAACTTCGGCTTCAAGGGGCAGTCAAACGACGAGCTGCGTCAAACGTGGATGTCAACCGCTGTGCCGCTTGCGAAAGAGTTGGGCTTAGAGGTTCCGGCGCGTCTGGACGAGACCTCCGGGAAATACGTTATCGACTGTCCGTTTCCCGCCCAATTCGATGTCGAGAACAAGAGATGGCTACTAGGGGAAGGAGCCATTTCCTGGGATGGCGTGCTGAGTCGCTGGAAGGATCGCGGCCCCATGAATGAGCAGTATGTCGAGACGATTCAGCGCGGTAAGCGGGGGCTAGAACAGCTCATCGCCCAGGCATGAATGTGCTCGAGGAGCCCCAATTGCTTCAGGCTCTTCGTGACGTGGAAGATCCGGAGCTCCCTATCAGCATCGTGGACATGGGACTTGTCGTGGATCTCAGAACCCATGGACAAGAGGTCGACGTGGACGTAACTTTCACAGCGATGGGATGTCCTGGAATGGACATGATCGTCGACGATATCCGCGCGCGGCTGCTCCGGGAGCCGGGAGTGGAACGGGTCAACGTGGAGATCGTGTGGGAACCGGTGTGGACGAAGGATCGTTTGAGTGACGACGGAAAGGCTCAAATGCGCGAATGGGGCATATCCCTGTGACCACGGTCCCCGATCACAGGTTCGAGGATCGAACGATGTGGGAGGTGTACGCTCGCCGGAAGTTCGAGGAGCCGCTGGCTCATGTCGGGACGGTTGCAGCCGATGATCCTCACCTGGCGACCGTGTATGCCAGAACTATCTTCAATGAATTCACCTGGGTCGAGATGGTTCTGTACCCCCGTCCTTCCAGCGTGACTGCAATAAAGACATGAACTGCACGTGCACATGACTGAAGCAGCGGCGACGGACGTAGCGCTGGCCGACCTGGTTGCGGCCCTGGCGGACAATAAGTGCTTTCTGGGGCGGCGCTACGCCGAGTGGTGCACAGCGGCCCCGACGCTGGAGTCGGCAGTCGCGGCCGCTGCCATGGCGCAGGATGAGATCGGCCACGCCAGAAGCTTTTACCCTCTACTTCGAGATCTCGCGGGAGCCTCACCGGAGACCGAGGCAGAGACCAGGACGGCTTGGACCAATGTTCCCTTCTTGAACGTGAGCTTTCGTGGGTGGACCGATTTCGTAGCCGCCAACTTTCTGTTCGATACGTCGGTTTCGATCCTTCTCGAGGCAGCCACCGCGTCGTCGTTCTCGCCGCTGGCCCAACGAGCATGTCGCATCTTGGAGGAAGAGCCTCTCCACTGGCTACACGGGGAAGGCTGGACTCGGCGCCTGGCAGACAAGGGCCAGGGCGTTCGTGACGCGCTCATTGCCTCATTCGGCCAAGTTGGTGCTCAGTCGCTCGAATGGTTCGCGTGTTCCTCTACCGATCTCGTGAGTCGAGACGTGCTCAGCAGGGATCCTGAGGAGTTGAGATCTGCGTTTCGCGGGCGAGTCAATCCCGTACTTGACGCTGCTCAGCTCCCGCTTATTTAGGTGAACACCGGTCTGCGAGACATTTGCTGCCCGTTCTGCGGTTCCGCGGACACCGAGCTCATGTCGTTGTTTGGAAAGCAGCTGCTCACGGTGCCGTACTACTGCAAGTCCTGCCACACCCCGTTCGAGCGAGTGAAGGGGAGCGATGTGCTGGAGGATGCTCGAGGTCACGGTTCCGACGATGAACAGAGAGGCAGCTAGCTAACCGCGAGCCTGTTCCTACTCGGTGCCACTATCTGCAGCGAAGAATGGGCGGTCGGGCAGAGCGTTCGCCAGCCCCTCGGGAAAGAGCCACAGCGTAACCAGCAACATAATCGCCCAGATCGCAGGTTCAGAGTTTGAGAGCGACAGGCCGTGAACGTCTGAAGGCAAAATCTTCAGCACTTGAGGTAGCAGG
>DHWR01000050.1:43728-51444 GCA_002413265.1 Chloroflexi bacterium UBA5177 | reverse complement strand
CTTCAGCACTTGAGGTAGCAGGCCGACGATTCCCGCTCCCAGAAGCGAGCCGAGCAATGACCGACTGCCGCCCACCACGATCATTGTCAACAGAGCCAGACTGAGATCCAGAGAAAAGAAAGCGGGAGTCACATGTTGCGAGTAATAGAGGTACACGATTCCCGCGACACCAGTCAGCAGACCACTCAGCACAAACGCCGCCAGCCGGTAGAGTGTCACCGGAATTCCGCACGCGATCGCGGCCGACGGACTGACACTGATCGCGAGCAGGGCTCTACCAGATCGCGCATGGAGCAGGTTCCAGATGATCAGGAAGGCAGCCGCGGCGACCAGTATCGACACAAGGTACAGAGGTCTCTCCTGAAGAAGCCACGCCGGCTGGGAAGCGGGTACGCTGGCTGCAATTTGATCGTGGCCGGCGGCCCACCCGGTCATCAGTTCCTGCGCAACAAAAACACTCGCAACGGACACGACGGCCAAATGCATTCCAGAGATGCGCAGGGCGGGAAGGCCCACTAGCAGGCCAACAACCGCGGCGACTAACACTCCGGCAGCAATCGCCAAAGCGCTAGGCGCATGTTCGATGACGATAAGGGAGCCGCACGTATACGACGAGACGGCGAAAAACACGACGTTTCCCAGCGCTGGCACGTTCGCGTAGCCCGACAAAAGGTTTTGAGCCAACGCTGCGACGGCATAAATGGCAACCAGGGTTAGGACCGCAAGGGCATACCCCGAAAGGGCGAACGGCGCTAGTAGGAGCAGCAACAAGAGTCCGGCTGCCGGAACGAGAGGGCTCTTCATACGGCCCTGGGCTCGCTCTGCGCTAGCCAGCGTCGCGGGGCCGCCACTAACACTGCGACCAGCAGGAGCAGCAGAAATGTCTGGGCGTACTGCCCATACGTCGGCGCATAGGTTTGGAACATGTTCTTTGCGATCTCCAGTGCGACGGCGCCGGCGAAGGCGCCGGTCAGGCTGCGCAGCCCCCCGATCACCGCGGCGATGAGCGCCGCCACAAAGTACGTGTCCAGGAATGATGGCTCGATGAACAGTCCCTGAGCGGCGAAGATTCCGCTTAGTGCCGCGAGCATGCCGGCCAGCGCCCACACGCCTCCGGTGAGGAGGAGCGTGTTTGCTCCACACAATCGTGCCGCGTCGCGGTTGTCGGCCAGTGCGCGAACCATGGTGCCAACCCTCGTAAATTTCAGTCCGGCACCAATCAGAAGCGCTAGAGAGAGGGCCAGCACGGCGGCGCCGAGAAGCTGCCCAGGAAGGTGTACGCCACCAACGGTCGTCGTCAATTGATCGAGAGGCGAGGGAAAGAGCCCGGCTACGGAACCGTACTGAATTCGAATGATCTGCTGAAGCAGGACAGCTACAGCCAAAGTCGCCACGGCCGAGGTAAGAGCGATCTGCCGAGAGCGAAGATGGCTAACGGCCAGAAAGGTCCCGACTCCAATTATTCCCCCGGTCAGCAATGCGGCGGGAATAGCCAGCCAGAGCGATGTCAGCGGGCGCGCGGCACTTATCGAATACGCGACGTAGGCAGACAGAGCGCCCGTTGCCGCCTGGGCAAAGTTCAGAACTCCCGTGGTGCGATAGATCAGCACAATACCCATGGCAAGAAGCGCGTCCAGAGCGCCGATGCCGATGCCCAGAACCAGGTCCTGATAGAAGTCCGTCACGGTTGATGCATCATGCGTCGCAAGTCCGCTGCTCGTCAATCGCTGTTGCTTCGCCGAGGGTTGATCACCCATACTTTGCGACGCAAGGGAAAGGTGATCGGCCCATGTGCTGGAGATTTGCCCTCGTGCTCGCAGCCGTCCTTTGGCCTGGCCCCACGTCTCTGGCAGCCCCGCAGTCTGCCCTGGCCAGCGAAACAGGAATCACAGCCACGACCATCAAGCTGGGGGGAATCATCGACCAGACGGGCCGGGGCACGGTGGTCTCCGTGCCAATCCTGGGCGGTTACACGCTGGCCGTTAAAGAGATAAATGCCACAGGCGGCATCAACGGAAGAAAAGTAGCTTACACGGCTCTTTCGGACAACTACGACCCGAGCCAGACGCTTCCGCTGACGCGACAGCTCGTGGAGTCTGATGGAGTGTTCGCCGTGATGGGGGTTTTCGGATCAGACGACGCCAACGTAGCCGCGCCCTATCTGGAAAGTCACCGTGTCCCGTTTTTCGACCCGGTTGGAGGCGGCGTGAGCGTCAATGGCAAGCATTGGATCTGGCAGACCGAGCCCGACTATGCACGTGAAGGCATTGTGATGGCCGACTTTGCAGTAACAAAGCTTCACGCCATGCGTGTGGCCATGCTCTACCAGGTAGGCATCGGCGAATCGCAGCGAGATGCGATCAAGCGGGAACTGGCAAGAAAGGGAGCATCGCTCGTCGCGGTGGCATCCTATCAGTCAACTGACAGTAACCTTTCCGCTCAGGTGATCCAGCTCCGCTCGGCGACCCCCGATCTGGTGATTCTGAACGGCACGCCGACGCCGACCGCGGCCTTCATGCAATACGCGCATCTTTTGGCATTCAGGCCGAAACGCGGCTTTCTAGCGAACTATCCCATGAGCGACCCGCTCTGGCTGGCTCTCATTGGAAGCAATGCGGAAGGTAACTATGTGTCCAGCTATGCTGACCTCACCGGGAAGAACCGAGTCGCAAAAGCGTACCGACATGCTCTGGCCGCGTATCACGGTGGGAAATACAGCAACTACGGGCTGTACGGGTACTTCAATGCCACCCTCCTCTTCAAGGCGCTCAAGCTGGTTGGAAGGAACCTTACGCGCACTCGTCTGCGCACGGTGCTGGACACCCGTTTCCGAAACTTCTCCACGGGCTTCACCGGCAAGCTAGACTGGACGCCCTCACAGCACTTCGGTGCACGGCAGTTCAAGGTTTACCGCATCCACAACGGGCAGTTTGTGCCGGTCACCGGCTGGATCAAGCTATAGGCGAGCCATGCAAGTCCTGACACCGAGAGGAACGTCCGCACTGTTCGCCGGCCTGCTGGCTTTTGTCGGGCTATCAATCGCACCCCGACCAGTCTCGGGCGCTCACAACTCGGCCGCGCCCGGAAAATACTACCTCGCCCTCGGGGACTCGCTCGCCTACGGGGTAACCGCTGAAGGGGTGCCTGTCGACCCGACATGCACCACGCAGCCTTCATATGGGTACGTCTGTCTGTTCTTTCGGTATCTGAAACAGCAGCAGCCGGCGCTGAGTCTGGTAAATCTATCCCACCCGCTGGAGGACTCATGCGAGGTTCTGAACGGATATGGCCCAGGCTCGCCGTGCACCCGTCCCCTGGATGCTCCCATCGCCGCGCCCCTGCCTGAGGCAGTCGCTTTCATCCACGCGCATCAAGGCGAAGTGAATCCGATCACAGTAAATATCGGAGGAGATGACCTTTTGCCTCTGTTGCCCAACGCCGCCGTGGACCCGCTCGGCACAGCCGCGAAGCTGCCAAAAGTCTTCTCTTCCTTCGGCAAGAATCTTGATTCCTTGCTCGCGCAGCTGCGGGCCGCCGCAGGCCCTTCGACTTCCATCATCGTCATCAATCAATACAACCCACTGGGCGGCATCTCTTCTCCCCCGTTGCCCAGTGGCCTTCCGCAGGTGGCTACAAGTGCCATTGCCGGAATGAACAACATCGTGAAGTCGGAGGCCGCCAAGTACAGCGCTGCGTACGCCGATGTTGCTTCGGCCTTTGACGCGTGGCCCGGCGGCGCGTCGGTGCTTACCTTTGTGCCGCCGACTCTGGCGTCCGGAGACCCGACCAAGCTCAACATCCTTCCCACCGCCGATGGGTACCGAGTCTACGCCGGCGCGGTCATCAAAGCATCCGGGTTCATGGTCAATCCCTCGATCTCCCTCAAGATCTCGCCCAAGACAGTCCGAACGGGTAAAAAGTTTCATATCTCCGGCAAGACGTCCGCGTACGCCACCGTTACTTTGAAGCTCACTCCTCCGAGCGGGAAGCTTCGTTCACTAGCGGGAGCAGTTGCAGACGATGGAACGTATGCGCTGAGAGTGAGCGCTCAGAAGAGGAGCGGCACCGGGCACGCACGCGTCTGTGCGATGGACCTCGCGAACCAAAGAGTCTGCAGCGGTACAATGACCTATCACGTGCGATAGCGTTCCTAGCACACAGTTCTTCGAGGCATCCAAACGCTCGACCTTCACGCCATGCGCCCCGTACTGGGGCGCTTCTTTCTGAATTGAGGAGACCCGCGCCGTGGCCGAACCGACGATTCGTCAAGCCCTGACCTACGACGATGTGCTCCTGCTTCCCCGGTATTCGAGCATCGAATCTCGGAAGGACGTCGACACCTCGAGTCCTCTGACCCGCAAGATCTGTCTGCGCACCCCCATCGTGAGCGCCAACATGGACACCGTTACCGAGGCTGAAATGGCCATTGCGATGGCCAGGCACGGTGGCATTGGGATCATTCATCGCTTCAACAGCGTCGAACAGCAAATTGCTCAGGTAAAGCAGGTGAAACGGTCTGAGAGCTTTGTTATCGAGAATCCGTTCACGATCTCGCCCGACAGTACCGTCGACCATGCGAGAGAGATTCTCGAAGAGAACCAGATCACCGGGCTGCCGGTCGTAGACGCAGGAGGCGTCCTCGTGGGCCTTCTCACCGGCCGAGACATCCTGTTCGTGAAAGATGATTCGAGGCTCGTCTCTGATTGCATGACTCCGCGGTCTCGCCTCATAACGGCTTCCGTCGGGACCACAATCAGCCAGGCGGAGGAGATTCTCGAAGAACACAAGGTCGAGAAACTTCCTCTGGTTGACGATCGAGGCAAGCTAGCCGGGCTCATTACGCTGAGAGACATTCTCAAAAGGACGCTGCATCCCGAGTCGTCGAAGGACGAGAAGGGAAGGTTGCTGGTCGGTGCCGCCATCGGCGTGGTCGGGGACTATCTCGAGCGGGCATGTGAGCTGGTAAAGGCCGGCTGCGACGTACTGATCGTGGACATCGCACACGGTCACTCAGAGAACGCGCTCAGGGCAGTACGTCAGATTCGAGCGAGATTGGGGGACGTCGATCTTATCGCCGGAAACGTGGCAACCGCTGAAGGAACGCGCGACCTGATCGATGCCGGCGTCGATGCCGTGAAGGTGGGCGTCGGGCCTGGGTCAATCTGCATCACGCGAGTCGTTACGGGCGTGGGAGTTCCGCAGCTCACCGCCGTGATGGACTCCGTCCGGGAGGCGGAAGCGCACGGCATACCGATCATGGCGGATGGCGGGATCCGAACATCTGGTGACGTCAGCAAGGCCTTGGCCGCGGGTGCGTCGACCGTGATGTGTGGCAACGCCCTGGCAGGAACCCGCGAGAGCCCAGGCATCGTAGTCGTGCGCAACGGTCGGCGATACAAGGCTTCCAGAGGCATGGCCTCGGCCGGTGCTACTCTCGAACGCCGAAGGCGCGAGAAGCCGGGCTGGGAGGGCGAGACCGATCTGACCGATGTCGTGCCCGAGGGTGTAGAAGGCATGGTCCCTTTTAGGGGAGACGTGTCGGATGTGTTGGTCCAGTTGGTCGGTGGATTGCGGTCGGGTATGAGCTATCTCGGTTCTCGCAGCCTTCGTGAATTTCGGGAGAATGCACAGTTCATTCAAGTCACTGATGCCTCGCTGAGAGAGAGCGAGCCTCACGACATCGAGCTGTGAAGACATGGCCGTGTCAATGGCCTATTGAGTAAACTTACGAGTCTGTCGAAAGTTCGGCCTTGGGCGGGCATGGTTTAACGGCAGAATGACTGCCTTCCAAGCAGTAGGTCGCGGTTCGATTCCGCGTGCCCGCTCCATAGACCCCCTGCCGCTCGGCAGAGGATGGGTCGTTTTCAGCCTCAGGAGTTAGTCTTTGAATCGCTCACTCGCGAAGCTTGCCACAGCCTCCGTTCTCTTTGGGGCCCTTGCTCAAACGTCTCTTCCGGGCGTCGCTTCGGCGGCCGGCCCCACTTTCAAGCTCTCCACCAAGACGCTCGCGGTCAACAAGCCCTCGAAGCTTTTCGCTTCACATCTGCAGAGCAAAGCCGTCTACTATCTTCTGGTCGCGCAGCCTGACCTCAAGCACATGAAGCTGGAAGGCCTGGTTGGGGGTGGACTGACCGACGCCAAGGGCAATCTTGTCGCCACCATCAAAGCTCCGGCGAAGGCCAGATGCGGTCGGGCTACGCTCTACGCGTACAAGGCAAAGACCACTAAGATGTACCCGTTCACGGTGACCGTCTCAGGATGCAAGGCAGGCAAGCGAAGTGTTCCCCCGCCTCCGCCACCAACCAAATCCTGAAACTGTCGGCTCAGAATCGTACGTATAATTGTCGAGCGTCGGGCCCATAGCTCAGCGGCAGAGCAACTGGCTCATAACCGGCAGGTCGCAGGTTCGAATCCTGCTGGGCCCACCAAGATTCTCCGCGGACCAACTAATGCAGTACTTCGGCTCTCAGAACGAGGTCGACTCCGAGGGTCTCAATCGATTCGACTTCGAGCCGAATTCTCTCCGCGACGCGGGTAGCGCCGAGGTCCTGCACGGCGTCGATTCCGGCTCCCAGGATTGCAGGCGCTATCAATGCAACGACGTGATCGACCAGACGCTGTTTCAGGAATTCAGTCGCCACGGTAGGGCCACCCTCCACAAGAAGTCGCGAGACGCCCATGGTGGCCAGCTGGCTCAGCAGATCGCTGAGCGACACGTGGCCGTCCTCGTCGCCAGCCACCAAGATCGTGGCCCCGCTTCGTTCTATCAGCCGGCGGCGCGCGCTGTCGGATGAGGCAATGGTGGCGATCACTGTCGCGGCTTCCTCAGTCCTTAATACCTTGGCATTTCGGCGAATGCTGAGCCGGCTGTCGAGAATCACCCTTAGCGGATTCTTGCCCTCGACGTGACGGACCGTTAGCTCTGGATCATCGGCCACAACCGTACCGATACCGACCAACACCGCGTCATTTTCGGCACGTAACCGGTGAGCCTCCGCACGTGCCTCGTCGCCGGTTATCCATCGGGAATCGCCTGTACGGGTTGCCACGCGGCCGTCGAGCGTCTGAGCGATCTTCAACGTCACTCGGGGCCCGGTCGAGACGCCATTGTTACTCATGGCTCAAACCCGCTAAGTCAGCAGTGGAAAAAACTCCGGACAAAGAGGTGGACAAGAGGCACGGTGGTTCACTGCGATGTGGATGGAGGATCGTGGGACTCGACTGCTGCTCGATTGGCGGTCGAAGCTGACCCGGGCCTGAATATGCAGCCGCGGGCGCATCCATGACTAACAGCGGATTTGGGCATCTATCTGCGCCCTCGGTGCCCGGGCGCCTTTGACTAGACATAACCGCCGGGCTCTCGGTGGACGCGATTTTCTGCTCCTGATGGTTGACGATCACAGGCGTAAGATGACCCTACCGAAGACTCTCGAGCTTGCGGGCGGTAGAGAGTTTTCGGCGCGAAACCAGGAGCATGGCATGCCGCACTACCTCCCATCCGGCAGCGAGACAGACAACAGCAGACCGAATGCGATCGTCCTGAGTGTAGTCGAGCCGTCCGATTCCATGGCAGATCTGAAGATCTTCTGGGGACCAGAGATTTACCGGCTCGAATATCTGGTCCACCTGCTCGAAACCGGCCGTATCAAGGACGAGCGTCGAAGGAACCGGGTCAAGCCTCAAGCTGCCGAGGGCGCATCCCGGAGATCCTGACCA
>DHWR01000050.1:0-43522 GCA_002413265.1 Chloroflexi bacterium UBA5177 | reverse complement strand
GTTACTTGAGCCTGCTTGAGCCCATCAAAAACGGTGGGGTTGTCACGAACGAAGAAGAGAACAAACTGTCCGGCAGAGTACAGAACGAGCCAGACCACGAATAGCGTCCCCGGCACCCTGAAACGATATCTCAGGGCCCAGATCAAACCGAACAGCGCTAGGCTGAAAAGGAGCTCGTAGGCGGCCGCAGGCTGATACGCGATCCGGTGGCTTGGCACGAAAGTGTTGTCTGGATTTGTGTAGCGGGTCGCCCACGCCAGCGTACTTGGGTAACCAATGATGTCGCCGTTTATGAGGTTCCCGACTCTCCCGAAGGCCTGGGAGATAGGAATGAACACAGCTGCGACGTCCAGCACCTTGGCCGGCGAAACGTGTCGGATCCTGGACATCGCCATGGCGACGATTACTCCGGCGAACACCGCACCGTAAAACGCCATCCCGCCTTCCCAGGTCGCGAGAATCTGCGAAGGATGGCGGAGGTACCAGCCAAAGTCCGACTGCACGACGTAGTACAGACGGCCTCCGATCAGACACCCGATCACCACCGGCCAGAAGATTGCGTAATATGTCTCGCGGTCGATGCCTAGACGCTCTGCGTACGGCAGGGTGACAAACAATCCAGCGCTTATACCCACGACGTACATCAATCCGTACCAGTGAACTGAGAGCGGGCCCAAGCGCACGAGTACTGGGTCCACACCGATGCTGATGATGGCGGTCATCAATGACTGAAGGTGGCTGTCGGACCAGCGCCGGCGCCCGGTGTCTTGCTCTTCTTGGGTAGAGCCGTCGCGGTCGGTTCGGAAGCATTCGAACCCACGGCATCGACTGCTTGACGCGGCTGGTACGTCGAGACGATCTTGTCGGGGGTTACGGCTCCGTTGGGCTTTGTCACGAGACGCTGCACCGCGGTCGAGCCTCCTTCTAGAGGGAACGCAACGTGCTCGATCGCGTCGGGTGCGAGCGTGGGATCTTCATAGACCTTCTTGGGCGGTGGCTGTACGACGTTGGTCACTTTTCCGCCGTCCACTGTGACGCTCCAGCCCAGTTTTGGACCGTAGACGTACACGTATACCGCCTGCTGTACGGGCTCGTACCGCGTTTGAAGGATGAGGTATTTACCGGTGTTGTTGTGGAACGTGAGGTCCCAAGATCGTGTGGGAGAAACCACGGCTTCGAGCCCGAAAGGCGGTTCGTACCAGGGAAGCCGGTACGTGTGGTGATGAATCTCCGTGAGCGTCAAGCCACTGTTGTAGAGAGCACGCAGGAAGGTGGTCGCCACCTGCTGCATAGCGCCGCCGTCCCCGGGCACAACCTGACCTCCCGATTCCTGCATCTGGTCGGCGTACACACGGTCCGTCCAGCCGCCGCCGACGATGGAGTTGAAGGATATGTCTTGATTGGGATGGATCAACGTTTTATCGATGATTGCGGCGATCTGCTGGATGTCACCGCCCCTCACCGTCGAGCCTCCGACGAACGTGGTCCTTGCCTCCCCGAGCAGTGTTGAGATGCCAAGATCGGCAGGGTTGGCGGGATTGACTGGAGGCGGCGTGCTCGCAGCCGACCACCTCAGTCGGGCATGAGGCTGCAGATTCTTGATCGCATTGAGCAACGAAGCGGTGGCCCCGGCAACGTCGAGCTGACGCCCGCTATGCGCATGTCGTACGACCGTCACCTTGCCGCCAAAGAAATCGATCTTCGCCTCTTGGGGGGCTCGGTTAATTTGCGTCGAGGCGAGGTTGTCCACGTAAGCCACCACGTTCGGAGAGTCGACAGTCATCTGAATGGTGCGACCTTTCGGCTTGTCGGCGAAGCTGAGCATGCCGACAAAGTCGGAACGATGCATGACGAACACGTGCTTGCCAACCGCAATGACCGGCGCACTGTCCAGAAAGGCGTTGACGCGTTTGAGGACCGTTTGAGCGTCCGAGTCTCGAATTGCAGGCTGCGGATGGCTCACGGGAAGCTGTACCAGTTGCTGGCTCAGATACCCAAGGGCTGAATGAATGGCTGCTATCGTGGCCGGCACATCAAGCTGTCTCCCGGGAACGCTCCTGGTCAGCACGACTTGTTTGTTCTGCCATCTCAGAGCGGCGTTGAGCTGAGTAAAAGATAGAGTAGCCGCAGGCACCTGCTCCAAGTACTGGCGTAGCCTGAGGTCGCTCACTCCATACACCAGAGGCACAGCGTGAGACGGGTGCACTGGCAAGCGATCGAGAAGCTGCGAGAAAAACGAGCCCGTTCTTCCCACGTCCATCGCTAGAGAAGCAGTCTTGTCGCATGGGTAATTGAGCCCAATTTCCTGGGGCTTCGGGTACCAGGACAGGGCATTGTAGGAAAGGCGGAGCGGATGGGGGAAATTGGTCCCGGAGAGGCTTTCACAAAGAAGCTGCGCTTGATGCTGAGAGAGACCGCTCAAGGGCACCTTGTCGACGTAGACGCCCGGTATCACCTCACCTCGGTACTTTGAAAAGGCGTACGTTGTGTACGCGACGCAGAAGATAGACAGGACCGCGGCCAGGAAAATTGCGTACGCGATAGGAGCCCAGCGACTCTCCTTATGCCGGAGGTAGCGCTGAGCTTCGCGGTCGTGGAAGGTATGCCGATGCTCGTCCGGCCGAACAAGTTCCGGATACCGAAACCTGGATGGTGAACGGCCCTCCGGCGGCTCTTGAATCGTGCGTGCCATGGTAGAGTTGAGACACTTATCTTAGACCCCATCTGCTGTATCACGCGACTACGAGGGAGATCGTTCGGATGCCGCGCTACAAGCAGTTTCATGGGTCTGGATCAGAGTTGGAGAAGGCAGTCAATTCCTGGCTCGACGAGTTTGAACCCGACGTCACACAGATGGCTCAGACCGTCGACGGCAACGGCTCAGTGGTACTCGGCTTCGTCTATGAAGAGAGCTTTCGAGGCCAGGAGCGTAGGCTCGACACCGAGCACGGCATGTCAAAAGTCAAGGGACCAAGCAGTCCGGAGGCCGTAATGCCGGAGGATTCCGTTCAGGTTCGGATCAACCCACCCGAGCAGGCTGACCCCTCCACGGCTTAGGTCCACGTCTTCATCCAGCACGCCGCCTCCAGCGCGTGGTACGTCAAGATAATGTCCGCCCCTGCTCTCGTGATCGAGGTCAGGATCTCGCGCACCACGGTCTCCTCGTCGAGCCAGCCATGGTCCGCTGCTGCCTTCACCATCGAGTATTCGCCGCTCACGTTGTACGCGGCCAGGGGCAAGTCGAAGGTGGACCGCGCCTCTCGGATGACGTCGAGGTAGGGTAGCGCCGGCTTGACCATCACGATATCCGCGCCCTCTTTGACGTCCAGCTCGATTTCCCGCATCGCCTCACGACGATTGCCGGGGTCCATCTGGTAGCCTCTGCGGTCGCCGAATTGAGGCGCGCAGTCAGCCGCTTCCCGAAAGGGACCGTAGAACGCGGAAGCGTACTTCGCTGCATACGCGAGTATTAGGACGTCCGTCTTTCCCGCGCCGTCCAGCGCCGCCCGTATAGCCGCAACCCGGCCGTCCATCATGTCTGATGGGGCCACGATGTCTGCCCCTGCCTCGGCCTGAGACAGCGCGACTCTCGACAACACCTCGAGGGTGGCGTCGTTGTCGACCCTGCCGTTGACCACGATTCCGCAGTGCCCGTGAGACGTGTATTCGTCAAGGCAGGTGTCTGTGATCAGCAGCAGCTCAGGCGTAGCGTCTTTGATTTTTCTAACGGCTCTCTGTACGATCCCGTTTGGATCGTATGCTCCGGATCCCCCCTCGTCTTTCGACTCGGGAAGGCCAAAGAGCATGACGGCTCCAACGCCCGCTGCGGCAATTTCTCGGGCAAGCTCAGGCAATAGGTCGACGCTCCATCGATATTGTCCGGGCATGGACTCTATTGCGTCGCGCTGCTCGCGTCCCGGCTGAACGAATAGCGGATAGACCAACGAGTCCGCGGAGAGCCGAGTCTCTCGGACCAGCCGGCGCACGGCCTCGGAGCCGCGCAGACGCCTCAACCGAACGACAGGAAACGTCATTCGAGATCGACCGCGTTCAAGTCTTCGTCTTCCAAAGCCCTTTGCTTTCCTATTCCTTCGCCGACGTGGCGGCCTTCTCTGGAGCCACAAGCGTGTGGTGGGTAGCGATCAAAGCGGGTCGGAACGCCAGCGCATCTGCCGCGACCAATCGATACTCCACTCTCCCATACCGTCCCTGAAATCCGGTACTTGCGGCTGCGCCATGCAGGTGGCCGTAAACGCAGCAGGCCACCGGAGTACCTTCCAAAACCTCTCGGTACACGGTGTCCGGGTTCCCAGCGTAGAAGGGCGGGAAATGCAGAGCGACGATCGTAGGCAGCGAGGCGTCTCGCTCTTTCAGCGACAAAAGTAGCCGTTCTCGCTCACGGTTGAGGAGCTTCGCGTCGTGTTCCGTCCAATCGGCGCCGCCGGGTACCGGAGATCCTTTCGCTCCGCAGATATTGAAGCCCTCAGCCTGCACCGCGTTGTTGTGGAGGGCGGTCAGGCTGGGAGCCAGATGCTGCCGCACCTTACTCGTCGACTTGCTGGACCACCAATAGTCGTGATTTCCTCGCAGCAATACTTTCCGGCCGGGCCAGGTGTCAATTCGCGTAAGCGTCTCCATGGCATCCTCAAAGTGGAGCGCCCAGTCGGTGTCGCCGGCCACGATAACGGTGTCCTCGGCAGCCACCAATTGGCTCCACGCGGACTCGATCCTTCCCAGGTGATCCTCCCACCGCTCGCCGAATATGCTCATGGGTTTGACGGGGCGACCGGTTTCTGGATCCGTGCGCGAGGCATGGATGTCGGCTATGGCCCAGATCGACACGCTGCCTCCAATACGCAGGACTGGCACCTAGCGAACCTGGGATTTGATGCAGCAATCGCCGCGCGAGGTTCGACCGGCCATCTATTCTAGGTTTGCCCCGGAGGTGCCGGCGCCTGACCACTCGCTCATTCCTTTTTGCTCTGGCGCTCGGTTGCATCCTTGTCGGATCTTCGCCCTGTTCCAACGCCGGCGCCACGACTGGAAGAACCGTAGGCATCACTCCGTCCAAGACGTTGGTGGAGCCAGACGATGGTGTCCGGCCGCTACTGGCGTACCTCAATCACGCCCAGAACACCGTGTTCATGGAGGCCTACATCCTGTCCGACACGCCGATTCTGCATGCCCTGGAGCGAGCGGCGGCGCAGGGAGTGACGGTCTTCGTGCTCCTCGAGCATCGCCCCTTTGGACTCGGCAACTATCCGGACCACATTAGCTCAGAGCTCGACGCCGCGGGGGTCCATGTTCGCTGGTCATCGAGCCGTTTCACCTACACGCACGCAAAATTCCTCGTCCTCGATGATCGAACGGCCGTCATCTCTACGGCGAACTTCTCTAGATCGGCGTTTGACACCAACCGAGAAGTCATCGAGGTGGACACTTCGAAAAGCGATGTGCACGAGCTTTCCAACATCTTTCGGGCCGATTGGGATCACCTGCCGGCCGTCCTGGACTCCGGGACCCTGCTTGTTTCCCCTTCGAATGCTCGGCAAGGGCTTTACCGACTTGTCCGTTCTGCTCGACACTCGATCGAGATCTACGCGGAGGAATTTCAAGACCCGGGAATGGAGAGCCGGCTCGCGTCGAGGGCCCGAGCTCACGTCACAGTCCGCATATTGCTACCACCGTCGGCCCTGGGCCATCTCACAAAGGCCGAGACTCACACCCTGAGTATCCGAACACTGGGCAGTCCATACGTCCATGCAAAAGTCATCATCGTCGACGGCCGCACAGCGTTCGTGGGGTCCGAGAATCTAAGTCAGACCTCCCTTGACGCCAACCGCGAGGTTGGCCTGCTAACGCGCGGCTCCTCGCTCGCGAGGTTGGAAAAGGTTTTCAATTCCGACTGGAACAGGGCTCGAATCGCCAGTGGCTAATCGTTGCCCGCCATTGGGATGACCTTTCTCCGGTGGACTCAACTGCGGACGCTGGGGTAGACTTCATGGGTTTTCGAGCCCAGCGCCGCGGGCGGCCTAACCGGCCCAGCCTGCGGGTTTTTACTGTCGGGAGATGATCGTCGTCGCTCTTCCTCGGCGAACTTCACGAGCGCTTCTAGGCGCATTGCGAGTTCGCGCCCGCCAGCCAGATCGACCTTCCGGAGGAGCCTAGGTGAGCAGTCTCGTCGTGGGAAGCATTGCTCTGGATACTGTGGAAACTCCTTTTGGCAAAGCGGAAGAGGCCCTCGGCGGTACCGCGGTCTTCTTCTCTCTTGCGGCAAGCCTTTTCACCGACGTGCAGCTCGTGGGAGTCGTGGGGCAAGATTTTCCCGAGGACGCGGTTACGCTGCTCCAGACGCGAGGTGTCGACGTCGAGGGATTGCAGCGTCGGGAAGGGCAAACCTTTCGCTGGATCGGCGAGTACGACTTCGACATGAATGTCGCTCACACCTTAGACACCCGACTTAACGTTTTCGAGACCTTTCACCCCTCCATTCCCGAGCGGTACCGCGACGCCCGCCTCGTGTTCCTGGGCAACATAGATCCGGAGCTGCAGCTCGAAGTCCTGAGGCAGGTGAACCAGCCCGCGCTGACCTGTCTGGACACCATGAACTTCTGGATCTCCGGCAAAAAGGCGGCGCTGGACAAGGTCATCGAACAAGTAGACGCAGTGCTCTTAAATGAGGGAGAGATCCGGGAATATACCGGGAGATACAACGTTTTGGAAGCGGCTCGAGAGCTTCGGAAACGTGGCCCACGGTACGTCATAGTCAAGCGAGGAGAGTACGGGGCAGTTCTCTTCGCCGATGACGAGGTGTTTATGGTACCCGCGTACCCCACCTGGGAGGTGCGTGATACGACTGGCGCGGGGGACAGCTTCGCCGGAGGCTTTGTCGGTTATCTCGACGCGGTCGGTTCGATAGATGCGTCTAGCATGCGATCTGCGATGGTATACGGCAGTGTCGTGGCCAGTCACTGCGTCGAAGCCTTCAGCATCGACGGACTGCTTCGTGCGACTCCGGACACTTTGGAAGAGCGATACTCTCGCCTGGCCGAAATTACTCGTATTGATGCTTCAGTTCATTTCAATCCAAAGGACTTGGTGGCAGAAGGAGCCTAGCTATGCACACCGAAATCGCTCGAAAAACCGGCGACGTGAAAGATCTGTCGCTGGCTGACAAAGGAAAAGTGCGGATCGAATGGGCCGACTCGACCATGCCCGTGCTGCGGATGATTCGCGAGCGCTTCGCCGACGAACAGCCTCTCAAGGGCGTTGACGTTGCTGCTTGCTTGCATGTCACTTCCGAGACGGCAAATCTGGTGCGCGCCCTGAAGGCAGGTGGCGCCTCAGTATATCTCTGCGCCTCGAATCCTCTCAGCACGCAGGACGATGTTGCGGCGGCCTTGAACGTGCATTACGGCATCCCGACCTTTGCCATAAAGGGCGAGGATCGCGACACGTACTATAGCCACATTGATGCCGCGCTCGACTCACACCCCAACCTCACCATGGACGACGGGAACGACCTCGTCACCCGCATCCATCAGGACCGGCGCGACCTGCTCGAGAACATCTTCGGTGGAACCGAGGAGACGACTACGGGGGTAATTCGCCTCCAGAGCATGCACGGCGACGGCGCGCTTGGATATCCGGTTGTGGCCGTGAATGAGGCTGATACCAAGCACATGTTTGATAACCGCTACGGGACAGGCCAGAGCACCATCGACGGACTTCTCCGCGCGACTAACATATTGATCGCCGGCAAGCGCGCGGTTGTCGCTGGTTACGGATGGTGCGGCCGCGGACTCGCCAGCCGCCTGTCCGGTTTAGGTGCCAACGTCATCGTCACCGAGGTCGATCCCACTCGCGCTCTCGAGGCGGTCATGGATGGCTTCCTAGTCATGCCGATGGCTGAGGCTGCGAAGGTGGCCGACATCATCATCACGGTCACCGGCAACGTCAACGTTCTCAGCGCGTCACACTTCGGACTGATGAAGGACGGAGTGGTCATCGCGAACACCGGTCATTTCAACGACGAGATCGACATAGCCTCACTAGCCAAGCAGGCCTCCGGCCGGCGAGCGCTGCGCGATTTTGTCGAGGAATATACGGTCGATGGCAAGCGCATCAACCTGCTGGCAGAAGGTAGGCTGCTCAACCTGTCCGCCGGTGAAGGGCATCCTGCCGCGGTGATGGACATGAGCTTCGCTAACCAGGCTCTTTCTGCCGAGTATTTGCAGGACAACCGCGGAAAGCTCGAGCCCGGCGTTTACGTCGTTCCCAAGGACATCGACAAGGAGATCGCGCGCCTCAAGCTCGCCTCGATGGATATTTCGATAGACACGCTCAGCCCCGAGCAGTCCCAATATCTTGCTTCTTGGCAGTCGGGTACCTAGGCCGCGAAGTCGCTGAAAACCGCCTTAATCACCGGCATTACGGGCCAGGACGGTTCCTACCTCGCGGAGCTGCTGCTCGACCGCGGCTACCGCGTGGTAGGCATGCTTCGAAGACTCTCACTTGAAAACTACGCTCGTATCGAGCACCTCGCAGATCGGGTACTTTTGGCTCAGGGCGACCTACTCGATCAAAACAGTCTGTCCAACATCTTGCGTGAGCACGAGCCGGATGAGGTATACAACCTCGCGGCGATGAGCTTCGTGCCGACTTCCTGGAACCAGCCCGTTTTGACCGGCGAATTCACGGCACTTGGTGTCACTCGCATGCTGGAAGCAGTTCGAATGGTCGGCCGACCGGTGAAGTTCTACCAGGCCTCTAGCAGTGAAATGTTTGGAAAGGTAAGGCAGTCCCCACAAAACGAGGACACTCCCTTTTACCCTCGCTCCCCGTACGGGGTAGCAAAGACCTATGGTCACTACATCACAGTCAACTATCGGGAAAGCTACGACATCTTCGCCGTCAGCGGAGTTCTGTTCAACCACGAATCGCCACGGCGCGGACTGGAGTTCTTTCCGCGTAAGGTGAGCGACGGTGCCGCCCGCATTGCTCTTGGACTGACGGACGAACTCGAGCTCGGGAACCTGGACGCGCGTCGAGATTGGGGCTTTGCCGAAGACTACGTCCGAGCCATGTGGTTGATGTTGCAGCAGGACGAGCCGGATGATTTCGTCGTTGGAACCGGCGAGCTTCACTCATGTCGCGAACTGGTCGAAATCGCCTTTGAACGCGTCGGACTCGATCCCGATGAGTATATAAAGGTCGACCCGCGGCTCTTCCGCCCGGCAGAGGTCGATCTATTGGTCGCGGACTCGACCAAGGCTCGAACCGAGTTGGGCTGGAAGCCAGAGGTGTCCTTCGAGCAGCTCGTGAACATCATGGTCGATGCAGACCTAAAGCGACACGAACAGTCCATTCGACGCGGTGATTCCGTGCCTCGACACAAAGCAGCAGTTGGAAGGCTGAACTAGACTTCACCCTTGGCTCCGCATTTGTATGATGCGTGTAGTCGCCCCGCGCCGCGCAAAGGGAGAGCGATAGCATGGCAGACTCTACCGAGCCCAATCCGATCAAGTTCGGCACAGATGGATGGCGCGGCGCCATCGCGGACATCTATACGTTTGCGAACGTCCGCATTGTGGCTCAAGCCACCGCGAATTTTCTGCACGACAAGGGTCAAGCCAAAGACGGTCTCGTCGTGGGATACGACATGCGCTTCGGCTCGGAGTTCTTCGCGGCTGCCGTGGCGGAGGTGCTGGCGAGCAACGGCATCCACTGTCGGCTCTGCTCAAAGGCGGCCGCAACGCCGACAGTCGCCTACTCCATCCTCACTCATCAGGCCGCCGGCGCCGCCATGATCACCGCGAGTCATAACCCTTGGACTGACAACGGGTACAAGTACAAGCCCGAATACGCGGGCTCTGCCGACCCAGCCACCATCGCAGCAATCGAAAGGCACTGCGACGTCATATACGAGCACGGCGGCGTGAAGACTATGCCGCTTCCCGATGCTCTGTCCTCCGGTTTAGTCGACTACTTCGATCCCGAGCCGGGTTACTTGAAAAGGCTGGCGGAGCTGTCTGATCTCGACCAGGTCAAGTCCTCTTCACTGCGAGCCGTAATCGATCCCATGTATGGGTCCGGACAAGGCTACTTTTCGAAGCTGCTAGGGGATGGATCGATCCACCTGAAGGAGATCAATCTCGAGAGAAACCCGTTCTTTGGGGGCGTGAACCCGGAGCCCATTGCCAAGAACCTCGCAAAGCTCATGGCCGCAGTGCCGAAGGAGAGGGCGAGCTGCGGCATCGCCGTGGACGGAGACGCGGATCGAGTGGGACTCGTCGACGAGAACGGCGTCTTCATTAATCAGCTCCTGGTGTACGGCTTGCTGATCATGTATCTCTTGGAGAAAAAGGGCCTACGCGGCGCCATTGTGAAATCGGTGAGCACGACCTCGATGGCGAATCGGCTCGGAGAGAAGTTCGGCGTCCCCGTCATCGAGACGCCGGTGGGTTTCAAATATATCGGACCGGCCATGCGCGAGAACGACGCCTTGATCGGCGGCGAGGAAAGCGGCGGATACGCGATTCGCGGGCACATTCCTGAGCGCGACGGAACCTTGGCGGGCTTATATCTTCTGGAAATGCTTCTCGCTTACGATATGCCGATGTCGAAAATCGTGCAGCATTTGCAAGACATCGCCGGGCCGTCCTACTACGACCGCCTCGACATTCGCTTTCCCGAAGAGAAGCGAGAGGAGGTCATAGCACGCTTTCAGGGGGAACATCCTGCTCAGATTGCAGGAGAAAGCGTGGACCATGTTCAGACGTTGGACGGCTTCAAGTACTTCCTGAAAGACGGAAGTTGGCTTCTGGTTCGTTCCTCGGGCACAGAACCCTTGATCCGCCTTTACACCGAGGCGACCAGTCCGGAAATGGCGCAGCGAGTCCTCGAGGCCGGTAAGCAAATGGCGGGACTAGCCTAGCTGGCTCGCTCCGATCGTCCGCGAGCCCGGAAGTAGAGGCGGATAGGCGTGCCGAAGAAGCCAAACCTGTCCCGCAGCCGGTTTTCGAGATACCGTTTGAAACCGAAGTGTGCCAGGTCCGGCTCGTTGACCTTCACCACGAAGGTCGGTGGATCGACGCCCACCTGAGTGATGTAAAGCAGCTTGAGCAGCCGGCCTCGGTGGGATGGCGCTTGATGTTCGTGGAGCGCGCGCTGCACTGCGTCATTTAGGGGACCGGTTGGCACGCGCTTCATTCGTTCGGCGCGGATCTGGAGCGCGAGCTGGAGGACGTTCTGGATACGCTGACCGGTTTTTGCCGAAATGAAAACGATAGGGATATAAGGCATGAACTTGTACGCCTCGCGCAGCATGCGCTCGTACTGGCCCATGGTGTTGCTTTCCTTCGGAATCAAATCCCACTTGTTAACCGCCACCACGAGCCCTTTGGCCTCTTCATGGACGAAGCCGGCCAAGTGCGCATCCTGGGCCGCGACCGGAACCGTCGCGTCCACCAGCAGGACGGCGACATCGCATCGTTCGACGGCTCGCAGAGCTCGGATGACGCTGTAGCGCTCGATACCCTGCTCGACCTTGCCCCGCCGCCGGATCCCCGCCGTGTCCACCAAAATGACTCGCTGCTCATCTAACTCGATCTCGGTATCAATGGCGTCTCGGGTGGTGCCGGGAGTAGGCGAAACCACCGTCCTCTTCTTGCCCACCAATGCGTTCACGAGTGAAGACTTGCCCACGTTCGGACGCCCTACGATTGCCACTCGGACAGAGTCGGTTTCGGCCTCCTCCTCAATTGCCGGTGGAAGCGTGTCTACGATTGCGTCCAGCAGGTCCCCCACGCCCAAACCACGTTCCGCTGAGACTGGGATCGGATCCCCCAGACCAAGAGCGTGGAATTCGAGGGCGCTACTCTCCTGCTTCACGTTGTCCACCTTGTTGACCGCCAGGATCAGAGGTTTGCTGGTTCTCCTCAGCATGTCGGCGATGTCTTCGTCCACCGGAGTCACGCCTGTACGAGAGTCCAGCACGAACACGATAGTGTCCGCTTCCTCAATCGCGATTTGGATCTGCTCGAACACGCTCTCGGTGACGTCTTCCGATACGCCCGGTACGATACCGCCGGTGTCGACGACTGAAGCTATGCGTCCGCGCCAATCAAATGTTCCGTGCAGGCGGTCCCGCGTGGTCCCCGGAAAATCTTCGACTATGGCCACTCGGGCGCCGACTAATCGGTTGAACAGGGTGGACTTTCCGACGTTTGGACGCCCCACGAGAGCGACAAGTGGTCGAGGCAAGATGAAATCTCTCTTTGAAATCAGCAACCGACGGAAATCATGCGACTCGCCACCGTGGACCGTCGGCGAGCCGAGACTCAGACCAAGCGTTATTGCTCTTTGTTTTGGAGCTTGTTCTCGACAAGCAGCACAGCGCGCCGAACAGTCTCCTCGGGAGTCAGCCCGTCGGTCTCCAACACTATAGCATCGTCAGCTTGACGTAACGGTGACACCTTTCGTCCACTGTCTCGGCTATCTCGCGCCCGAATTCGGCTCAGCTCCAACTGCGTGTCACCGCCAACGTCATCCTCGGACCGTTCGTGCCGTCGCCGTGTAGCACGCGTTTGCGCGGAGGCCGTCACCCAGAGCTTCGCGTCTGCATTCGGAAGAACGACGGTTCCGATGTCCCGCCCCACCATGACGATGCCGCCGCCGCGGGCTATCTCCCGCTGGCGTTCGACGAGGGCCTTGCGGACCTCGGGGTGCGCCGACACAGTCGAGACTGCAGCTTCCACCTCGGTCGTTCGCAGCTCTTCGTTCATACGGCGCCCATCCACCAGCACACCCTCGCCGAGATCTCGCACCGGCCCAAACCGGGTCGTGCGAGCTACATCTGCTAGGGGAGGGCCGTTCGTAGGATCGATGCCTTGGCTGAGACCGAGATAGGTGACGGCTCGATACATCAGACCGGTGTCCAGGTAGCGGAAGCCAAGGGCTTCCGCCACTCCCTTGCCGACCGTCGATTTACCTGCGGCTGCGGGGCCGTCGATCGCGATCGACGGCTTTTGCTCCGCGCTCATTCACACCTCGTGCCGCCAGCTCTCGGATGCCCTGCACCTCGTGCAGGCTCAGCACGCGAGACTGGCCCTCATCCAATGTTCCGAGACGAACCGTTCCAATTCGCTCACGGCGAAGCAGCTCGACCGCGTGTCCGACGGCGGCGAACATGAGGCGTATCTGTCGCTTCTTTCCCTCCACGAGCGTGACCAGAAGCGTCGTGGCCGAAGCTGTTTGCGACACCATGCTCACGGTTGCAGGCGATGTCTTGGTCCCGTCAGGAAGCGGAGCTCCCCTCTGAAGCTGGAGCAGAGCGCCATCAGACACTTTGCCGTGGACGGTGACCTCATACTCCTTCTGGATCCCGTATCTCGGATGCGTCACAAGGTTCGCCCAGTCTCCGTCATCTGTGAGGAGAAGGAGCCCGGAAGTGTCCTTGTCAAGGCGGCCCACGGGATTCACCCGGTGACTCGTTTCCATAAACTCCATCACAGTTTGTTCGCCGTGCGTGCTGGCGAGGCTCGTAACAAAGCCGGCGGGCTTATGCAATGCGACATACAATTTCTCTCCAGGAAGCTCGATCACGCGGCCATCTACGACAATTTCATCTCGCCCGGAATGCACCCTCTGTCCGACCAGAGCCGTGTCCCCGTTGACTGTGACGCGCCCCTCGGCGATCATGTTCTCTGCGGCTCTCCGAGAGGCTACTCCTGCGGCTGCAAGAATTTTTTGCAGGCGATCCCCGTCCCCCGACGCAGCTCCATTCCTGCGGCCCGCCATCAACGCCTCCCGTCCTTGCGCAACTCTACCAAGTAGAAAGTCGTCCGGGCTGTAACCTTATTACCATTGGGCAGCCAAGCGCGTGGCGGCGAGAAGCCGCCGAGGAGCGAAAAATGACGTCAATGGACTCTGTCGTCGCAAGCATCACCAGCGAGCTCGAAGTCAAGCAGAAATCACGCGATCGGGCGTTGGTCGATTCGCGACAGATCGTCCGGCACGCTGCCACGTGCATCCGAGCACTCCACCGGGGCGAGTTCGACAAGGCCAACGAGAGCCTGCAGCAGGGGCGCGCCATGGTGGCAGCCACGCGCGCTGAACTCGCGGAGCATCCGGATCTTTACTGGACCGGCTACGTCCAGGACTCGCAAAAGGAGATTGCCGAGGCCTATCTGGTGGCTGCCATTGTGCAAGACAGGGATCTGCCGGCGCCTCGCGACATTGGGGTCGAGAACGCCCCTTTTCTGAATGGGCTAGCGGAGGCGGCCAGTGAAATGCGTCGTTATGCTCTGGACCGAATTCGAAAGGGTTCAGATGCCGATATGACGGAGGCGGAGCGAGTGCTTCAAGCGATGGACGATATTTACACCGCCCTCATTACCGTTGACTTCCCGGACGCCATCACGGGAGGCCTGCGCCGAACCACCGATTCGCTTCGCGCGGTATTGGAGCGCACGCGTGGTGATCTCACCCTCACGTTGCGTCAGGCTGAGCTTGCTCGCGCCCTTATGCAGAGCAATCGAATCCAATAGTTGGAACCCTTGTAACTTCGCCAACAAGTGGCTACACTCGGACACGAGAATCCAAGGCGTCCGATTTTGAGTCCACGGAGGTCCCGTCTTTGGTGGCTGCCGGAGATTTCCAGGGAAGACGGGCTCCCTACGCGCCCATATCCGCTCTGGAGAAATTCTTCGAGCGAATACGCGACCGTCAAACTCCGGATCGTGTCGATCACAAGTTTCTACGCAAGCTCGGTGTCGCCCACAACAACGAGTACTCGCTTCTCAGTGCGCTCAAGTTTCTCGGTATCTTGGATGAGTATGGAACTCCGACGACTTCGTACCGAAGTCTCCAAACCACTGATCAGTTCAAGGAAGCCCTTTGGAACTTGGTCCAGCGCGCTTACAAGCCAGTTTTCGAAGCAGGCGCCAATACTTGGTCTACCGCAGAGCTGGTCGACTTCTTTCGAGTGAACAGTTCCGCTTCACAGGCCAAGAATGCGGCGCGCTTTTTTCGAGCCGTCTGCAACCTCGCCGATCACGAAGCATCCCCTGCGGTGGGCAGCCTGCCGCAGGCCGAGACGAGGGCGCTCCGGCCAGACGCGGGCCGGCAGCCACCTTCCCATTCAGTTTCCAGACAGATGTTGCCCGCCAAAGCGGCCCTACTCGAAAAGCTACCGGCGGCGCAACCTGGCTGGTCAGCGGATGAATATCTTCAGATCTGCGATCGGTTTATCGAGATGCTGCGACATCTCGATGGACCGGCCTAAGCGCCCGCAGCCGGCTGCCTAGACAACGAAAAGACGCCCGGCAATCGCTCCCTTGACCAGTGGGCAACCCGGTCGAGACAGCGACTGCCGGACGTCCTTGGACCACAATTCCAAGAGCCGCAGACGACCTCTTCCCTCGACACCATCATAGTACAAGGCGCGCAAGAAGTCAAACAAGAAATGCAAGAACCTTGGACAGCGCGGCTGCGCTAAGCTATGTACTGTTTGAGCCCGAGATCCTTTTTCTATGGTGACGCCCTTGCCAGGTAGCTTCGTACATCTGCACGCCCATTCGTCCTACTCTCTGTTGGACGGGCTCGCGCGGATCGACGACATGCTGCAGACGGCAAAAGACGCTGGAATGCCTGCTCTCGCGCTGACCGACCATGGCGCTATGTTCGGAGCTATTGAGTTCTACGGCAAGGCGAGAGAGCTTGGTATAAAGCCGATCATTGGGTGCGAGGTGTACGTCTCAGGGGAGCCCCTCGACGACAAGCCGGGGCCCCAATCGAAGACTTTTCATCTCGTTCTCCTCGCCGAGAACGAGATCGGGTACCGCAACCTGATTCAGCTCACCACGGCAGCTCATCTTCGCGGCTTCTACCGCAAGCCGCGAGTCGATCATGCGCTGCTCGAGAAGCATAATGAAGGATTGATTTGTCTTTCAGGTTGTGCCAGCGGAGAGCTCGCTCGAACGATCCTGGAGGGCAATTTGCGCGTTGCCGAACAACTGGCCGACTGGCATCGCCAGGTCTTTCCAGGTCGCTACTACCTCGAGCTGCAGTATCACGACCTCGAAGTGCAGACAACGATCAATCAAGGCGTCATCCACTTGAGCCGTAGCCTCGATCTGCCCCTGGTCGCGACCAACGACGTGCACTACGTTCGCAGCAGCCAGGCGAAAGCCCACGAGGTGCTGCTGTGCGTCCAGACTCAGACGACGATGGCGGATCCGAAGCGCATGCGGATGGAGACGCCGGAGTTTTACCTAAAGACCGCCGACCAGATGGCATCGCTCTTTGCTGACTATCCGGCTGCCTTGACGAACACTCTTGAGATTGCCGAGCGATGCAACCTGGCACTCGATTTCGGCCGTCCGCAGCTGCCTCATTTCCCGGCCCCGAAAGGACGAACCTCCGATGAGCATCTCCGTGCTCTCTGCGAGGAAGGCCTGGTTCTCCGCTACCCTTCGGCAGACGATGACGTGCGAAGCCGGCTAGATTACGAGCTCTCCGTCATCACGAGTACCGGCTTCGTTGACTATTTTCTGCTCGTCCACGACGTCATCCATTTCGCGCGCACTCACGGTATCCCAGTAGGGCCGGGGCGCGGCAGCGCCGCGGGCAGCATCGTAGCGTACTGCCTCTTCATTACCAGTGTGGATCCAATTCGCCACGGTCTTTCCTTTGAGCGCTTTCTCAACCCGGATCGGGTGTCTATGCCTGACATGGATCTGGATTTTGCGGATGACCGCAGGGACGAGCTGATTCGCTACGTGACGGCCAAATACGGCAGAGATCGAGTCGCCCAGATCATCACCTTCGGGACAATGGGCGTGAAGGCGGGTGTTCGCGACGTAGGCCGGGCGCTCGGCATGTCGTACGCCGATGTCGATCGAGTCGCCAAGCTGATTCCCCCAACCTGCTCGACCGTTGAGAAGGCGAAGGAAGAAGCGCCTGACCTGCAGATGTTGTACGAGGATGACCCTAACATCACCAAGTTGATGGATACTGTGCAGGACCTTGAAGGGGTGGCCAGGCACGCGTCGACTCACGCTGCGGGTGTGCTCATATCTCGTGATCCCCTTTCGCAGCACGTCCCGCTGTACAAGGTGCCCAAGAGCGAGCAGATTTCGTCGCAATACGCCATGGGCGCCATCGAAAAAATCGGCCTGCTCAAGCTCGATTTTCTTGGCCTGCGAACGCTGACCATTCTTCAGCGTGCCTGCAACTTCGTAAAAGCCACGACCGGACAAGATATTGATCTCGAGGCAATCTCGCTCGAGGATCCTTCCATTTATCAGCTTCTAAACACCGGCGAGACCTTCGGAGTGTTTCAGGTCGATAAGGGCATGCGGAACCATATCAAGAACCTGCATCCGGAAGAGTTCAACCACATCGTGGCTCTCATCTCCCTATATAGACCGGGCCCGATGCAGTACATCGAGCGCTTCTGCGATCGGAAAAACGGAAGGCTGCCGGTCGAATACAAGCACCCGGATCTCGAGGAGGCTCTGCGAGAGACCTACGGCATAGTCGTGTACCAGGAACAGGTCATGAAGATGTTGAACCTCCTGGCCGGCTACTCGCCGGGTGAGGCCGATCTGGTCCGCCGAGCCATGGCCAAGAAGAAAGCAGATCAACTGGCCCTCGAGAAGGAGCGCTTCCTCGAGCGCACGGTGGCCCGTGGACTCAGCGAGCAGCTCGCAGGGGAGCTGTTCTCCGACATCGAGCCGTTTGCGGGCTACGCCTTTCCCAAAGCGCATGCGGCAGCGTACGCCGTGCTTACCTGCCAGACCGCCTACATGAAGGCTAATTATCCACGGGAATACATGTGCGGGCTGCTCTCGGCGGAGAAAGAGAACGCGGAAAAGGTTTCCGAGGCAATGGCGGAGTGCCGGCACATGGGCATAGCCGTCCTGCCGCCGGACGTGAATGCTAGCCAACTCGACTTTACGATCCAGGATGGAAAGATCCGTTTTGGACTGTGCGCTGTGAAGAATGTCGGAGCAGCGGCGGTCGAGTCCATCGTCGAAACTCGACGCGTGGGCGGAGCTTTCGCGAATCTGGAGGACTTGTGCACTCGTCTGGACTGGACAATCGTGAGTAAGCGGGTCATCGAGAGCCTCGCGAAATGTGGTGCTCTAGACTCGTTCGGGCTCGAACGAGGCCGCCTTGTTGCCGGAGTCGACCGGATAGTGGGTGTCGGGACGCAAATGCAACGCGCCGCAGCAGCGGGTCAGACCTCACTCTTCGGGGATGTGGCTGACTCCCCAACGACCTTGCAGCTCCCGATGGTTGCGGCGCCGGCGACTCTCGAAGAAAAGATCATGTGGGAAGAGGAGCTGATCGGAATCGCGGTGACTCAACATCCGTTCGTCGACGCCATCGAGGGCCTCCGCGACTTCCAAGTTCTCCCACCGGTCGAAATTTCAGACGAGCGTGACGGAGAGAAGCTTCTCGTCGGAGGCATCATGAAAAGCCTTCGCTCCTTCCCAACCAAGGACGGAAGGATGATGGCGCGCTTTCAGCTTTCCGATCTGCAAGCATCGCTCGACGCCGTGGTCTTCAACCGAAGTTACGGTCAGGTGCGAGTCCGTCTCATCGAAGGCAGCGTCGTGGTTGCTTCGGGAACTATCAGTGCGTCCGACGGTCGTCTGCAGATCCTCGTAGATGCTTTACATACCCCCGAGGAAGTGGTTTCGCTTCCCGTTCCCTCCAACGGAAACGGACGACGTAATGGCCACTCGAACGGCCGTTCCGGACCAAGCTCCGGCGAGTCGAAGGAGAGCTCGGTGGCGTCTGACGAGCCGCGCAGGATACGAATTCGGGTTCTGAAAAGTGAAGATCGAGCGGCCGATCTCGATCGGCTTGAGGCCATATACGCGGCGTTGCAGCGTCGCCACGGAACGGATGAGGTGGAGATCGTAGTCGAAATCGCCGGATCCGATTTGAAGCTTCAACTTCCCAACCGTTATACGTGCTTCAGCCCCGAGCTCGTGGCCGACCTTTCGGCGGTCGTGCAGATCTCGGAGCTCAGCGTCGACGGCGCCCCAGTCGGACGTTAGCCTGGGGGCAGACGCCAAACCTGGACGCTGCCTACCTCGCCGGCGCCCATTTCGTCTCGATCCTCCGGCATTACCAGGAGACCATCCGCCGCCGCTAGAGGGTGGATCATGGCCGAGTCCTGGGCGCCCGCTAGCCGCGCCCGGAAAGCACCGTCGCGATATGACAGTCGTACTCTGGCAAAGGTTCGCCGCCCTCCGCGATTGTCAATCTTCTCTTCCACAATCGCTTGTATGACGGGCCTAAAGGGAGCCGCACCCAGCATGATTCGCAAGACCGGGCGAACAAAGAGCTCAAAGGTAACCATGGCGCTGGTCGGGTTTCCAGGGAGGCCAATGATCGACTTTCCGAAGACCTTCCCGAATAGCAAGGGTTTTCCGGGCCGAACTCGGACCCTCCAGAAGCCTACTTCTCCATGGGTCGCCACCACATCCTTCATATGGTCGTGATCGCCGACTGACGCACCGCCGGAGGTAACGATCAGATCCGAGGTGGCCGCGGAACGCAACGCGACTGTGAGACCTGAAACCGAGTCTTCTGCCGATTGCAAACTCTGCGCGCGACCTCCCGCCTCCTCGACGGCTGCGGTGAGCATCGGCGAGTTGCTGTTGTAGATCTGCCCCCGCTCCAGCGGCAAACCGGGCGAAATCAGTTCATCCCCGGTCGAGAGGATGGTGACGTGGGGCCGGCGCACCACCAGCACCTCAGCGTTGCCGGTCGAGGCGAGCAGGGCCAACTGAGAAGCAGCGAGCTCGGTCCCCTGAGCCAGCAGCTCCTGGCCCTTCCTCACATCCTGTCCTGCGGGACGTACGCAGGCCCCCGCGTGCACCGGAGCGACGACTTCTATGCCTTGATCTAGCTCAATGACCTCTTCAAATGGGACGACCGCATCAGCACCGGCTGGTAGCGGGGCGCCGGTCATAATCCGTGCGCACGTGCCTCGTGAGATCCTCGCCTCACCGGCGGAGCCTGCCGCGATATGGGTCGTCACGGGCAGCGTAATCGGGTTGTTCTTTGACGCCCGCGCGGTGTCTCCACTCACTAGCGCGAAGCCGTCCATGGACGAGTTAGCGAACGGTGGGACGCTTAGGTTCGATGAAACGGAGGATGCAAGGATTCTGGCGCGTGCCTCTCTCAGAGGCACCATCTCGGCCTCTAAACGTTCGAAGTTCTCGAAGATTCGAGCTTGGGCTTCGTCCGCCGAGAGAAGATCAGCCAGCTTCGCCACGCAAAATCTTCTCGTAGAGCATTCGAGTAGACGGAGCCGGTTGAGCGGCCAGATGCTGAGCAAAGAGTCGCTCAGCATAGCGGTAAAGCTGGATGGCTTCCCCTCTTCGCCCAGCTCGTGAGAGATACAACATAAGCGCCTGGTAGGCGTTCTCTCGATACGGATCGATCTCGAGAACCTTCTTCATGAGACGCACGCTGTCTGCGTACTCGCAGCGGTCGGCGCATATTGCTGCCACCCGGAACATGGACGAGATCCACAGCTCGCGCAAGCGCTCTCGCCGGTCGCTGGGCCAATCCTCATAGAGGTTCTCTCGAAGATAGTCTTCCTTATACAAAGCGAGAGCCGCCAGAAAGAGCCCGAGCGCGATGTCCGCATCGCCGCTTTCTTGCGCGTCCTGCGCCATTCGAACTTGCGTCTCGAATTCATGTGCGTCGACCCAGACGTCCGCTTGAGTATTGAGATGTATGGAGTTCCCCTCTTCAGCGACGAAATGCTTGCCCCCCACGGCCGTCAGTGTTTCTCGCAACGTGTCGAGCAGGGCTCGGAGTCGGTCTTCAGCGTCCTTCTCCTCGAGATCAGGCCATAGGAGATACAGAAGCTGCGCTCGCTCCACCGGTTGATCCCAGTGTGTGACCAGATATTTGATCAGCATTCTTGCCCGCCTGTCGCCGATCTCTTCGTCGAGCAGCAGCTCATCTCCCATCAGCACCCTGAAGGGCCCTATCGTGAAGACACGAAGCACTGTACCAGCCGCTTCGACAGGACGAATCCGATCGAGCCAGACCCGTATCCTGAGCAACAGATCTTCGAGCTCAAAGGGCTTGGCGATGAAGTCGTCAGCGCCTTTTTCAAGCGCCTCGAGAATGTCGTGATGCGTTGACTTTGCGCTCAGCACGATGACCGACGGCCGAGGGGTGGGCGCTTTTCGGCGGAGCGAATCAAGCACCTCCAGCCCAGTCATCCGCGGCATCATCAGGTCAAGAATTACGAGGGAGGGGGTCGAAGCATCGATTCTCTCGAGCGCTTCGACGCCGTCACGAGCGATTTCTGTAGCATAGCCTTCGTCGGCCAAGACCGTAGTGAGGAAGTCGACGATATCCGGTTCGTCGTCGACGATCAGGATGGGCCCTTTCCCTGCGGTCAATACGCTCATCCCCTCGCCAGCTGAACCACCTTGTACTATTGAAAATCATAGCTTACGCGGCCTGGAGTCGATGGATCCTTACGCCACAATAGCCGCGTACTACGACCTCGAACACGCGGAGTCGCTGGACGATATCCAGTTGTACCTGAATCTGGTCGTGTCCGGACCGGTTCTCGAGCTGGGCGCGGGCACCGGGCGCATCACGGAAGCATTGGTGCGAGCCGGTCACGAGGTTTGGGCCGTCGACAGGTCGGCAGCCATGCTCCAAAGAGCCGCGGAAAGGCTCAAGGAGCTTCCTGGTGCACATCTCGTGGAAGCCGGCACAGGTGGCTTGGCGGATGGAGAGGTTCCCTCGCACTTTCGGGTGGCGGTCCTCTCTCTGAATTTCCTGTGGCATCTGCCCAGCTGGGAAATGCAGCTGGCTGCTTTGCGCGAGGTCCACCAACACGTTGTCCACTCCGCGCTCGTCATGGTCGACCTAACGAATCCGTTGTCCATGGCGGACCGCGGAGCTGACGGTGAGATGCGCGAAAGGTTCGCAATCAGGTATAAGTCCGGGACCCTGATGGGTTCGTCAGTGGCCTGGGACGACGCGGCCGACCAGCGGCTCCTTCTCAAGCTGATATACGACGAAGTCGCGCAGGACGGGCTCGTCCACCGAAGCGCGGCCAATCTCGATCTCAAGTACATCTATCGTGCAGAGCTGGAGATTATGCTGCAGACCGCCGGCTTCCAGCTGGAGTTTCTCTACGGCTCTTACGACCTGGATCCGTATCAGTCAGACAGCCCCAACCTCATCGCCGTGTGTCGAGCCGAAAAAGCGTGAGCCGAGCGAATTAGGTATCGCTGCCAGACGAGGTTAGGTCGGGCTCGCGGCTACCTGGCGGCTCCCGAGTGCTGTCTCCATCGCTTCCCGCTCCTCCGGCGTCAGAGCATAGCTAGACGTTCCGTTGTCAATGGGCTTGGCGTAGAGACGGCTGTCGGTGCGCGAATGTAACCCGGTGATTACCACACCGTGGCCTCCGCTATCGAGCAACGCGAGCGCGAAGCTCTGATCTCCGCCCGTGTCGTGAAACGGACTGAAGCGAACGAGTCCGACGTGACGGATCACGCTGGGCATGACGGACATGATCTCATCGTGCTCCGACTTGACCCGCCGGACGTCCGCGGCCGTTTGCCGCACCGTTGATAGGTATTCCACGAGCCGTTGGGGCAGGCTTTCGCTGTCCAGATCTGAGAACAACGAGTCGAACCTCGCTTCCAGGCGGGTGGTTCTGCGCTGTGCGAGCAGCAACACGACAGCTCCCGCTAGCCAGAGCACCGCGAGCGCCACCCAGAACAGAAAAGCGTGCTGATCGTACGCCGTGCGAAGAGGATCCAAGCTCACCACTTCATGGGAGGTTTTCCGGTCAGTATAGCCATTCTCCTCTGTGAGCACTGTGTATAATTCGCGGGGTCGGGGACTTGACAACGTCGCGATCGTGAGCCGGCCCGAGTCACCATTACACTAGTGAGAGAGTCCCTTGCCGAAGAAAATGCGCGGACGTGCCGCCAAGCAACGGCCGAAGCCACGCCGGCCGACGACCCCAGCGCCCAGCACCGCCGCTGTAGCTGACGGCATCGAAGCTTCGCCGCAGCAATCTTCTCTCCAGTACTCCCGATCTTCGACCACCTCGGCGCGGCCGGCACAGCGTAGGAGCACGGCTCCGCCGCGCCCTACGACGGCTCTCGCTTTCAACTATGCGTATCTGAGTCACGACATCAGGACCTTGTTCATCCTGGCTCCTTCAATGATCGTGCTGCTCGTCGCCGCCTATTTCGTGTTGCATTAGGGCTCTACCCTCGATGGGCGACAGCCGATATCGGGCGTTGCCGTCCCTCGACTGCCTACTCAGGCTGAAGCCGAGCAAAGAGCTGCTGCACCGATATCGTCGAGAGGCAGTGGTGCATCTACTGCGCGGTGAGCTGGAGGCTGCTCGCGAGCGAATCGCCTCGGGCGAGATGGCGCCCGCGCCAGACTCAATCGCCGCTGCCGCCGCCGCCCGTGCGCAGGAGGACTGGGAATCCGGCCCCAAGCGGCTGATCAACGCGACTGGGGTGATTCTCCACACTGCCGCCGGCCGAGCTCCCCTCAGCGTTAAAGCGATTGCCGCCATGGAAGAAGCCGCGGCTTATTCAAACCTGGAAATGGACTTGAAGACCGGAGCCCGCAGTTCGAGACAGGACCACGTAAGGCAGAAATTAGTCGCCCTAACTGGGGCCGAGTCGGCGCATGTGACGGTGAATGCTGCCTCGGCAGTTCTATTGGCTCTGGCGGCTCTCGCGCGAGGCCGGGAAGTTCTCATATCTCGAGGCCAACTGGTTGAGATCGGGGGAGGTTTTCGCGTTCCAGTAATCCTGCGCCAGAGCGGAGCGCGGCTTGTGGAGGTGGGCACGACCAACCGCACAAGAGTTGCGGACTATGAAGCAGCCATCAGCCCGCGAACGGGTGCAATTCTCCACGTTCACGCCAGCAACTTTCGCATCAGCGGGTTCACCGAGAATGTGAGGCTCGAGGCGCTCGCGGAACTTGCACGGCGTCACAACCTGCATCTGATCTCCGATAACGGCAGCGGAGCCCTTTTAGACACTGCATCGTTTGGTCTCACGCACGAGCCCATGGTCCAAGAGGCGGTTGCCGCCGGTTGCGATCTCGTGGCGTTCTCGGGTGACAAGCTTCTGGGGGGCCCTCAGTCCGGGCTCCTCGTGGGCAAGCGCACAGCCATAGAGGCTCTGGCACGTCATCCACTGGCGAGGGCACTGAGGCCGGATAAGATCATGCTCGCAGGCCTTTCGGCAACGTTAGCCGCGTACCTCCGGAATGAGTCCTCGTCTACCATACCCGTCTGGAATATGATTTCCACACGCGGCGAGCAGCTGGCACTGCGGGCCGCGGAGTGGCGGAAAAGAGCTCTTGAGCGCCAGCTTGAAGTGGGTCTTCTGGACGGGGAATCGACCGTCGGCGGCGGCTCCCTGCCAGACGAAGCGATGCCGACCACCCTTATCCGGCTGCCCAAGGAGATCACTGCAAATGCCCTGAGGAGCGGGGACGTTTCGGTGCTCGCGCGCACTAAGGGCAACCGGACTCTGCTCGATCTGAGAACCGTGCCGGCGCACCAAGAAGATGAGCTTCTCAACGCGGTAAACGCGGCCAAATTGCGGCAAGCCACCGTGATAGACTCGGCTGCCTCATGAGCGACCTACCGGCTGTCAAGCCAGGCAGATCGAAATCATTTCTACGAGAGCTGCTCGAAACCGCCGTACTCACCGTTGCAATATTCTTGCTGGTTCGCGTGGCCCTTCAGAACTTCAAGGTCGATGGGTACTCCATGGAGCCGAACTTCCACCCCAGCGAGTACATCCTGGTCGACAAGTTCGACTACTGGTTTCGCGGCCCAGAGCGAGGCGACGTGATTGTGTTTCGCGCAGTGCCGGCCAGGCAGCCGAACCGCGACTTCATCAAGAGAGTAATTGGTTTGCCAGGCGAGCGCGTCTCGGTCCACAGCGGCGCCGTCTATATAAACGGTCGACGTCTGCATGAGTCCTACATTACGGATCCACCCACCTACACCTACCACCAGGTGACCGTGCCTAAGAACGACTACTTTGTACTCGGCGATAATCGCAACAATAGTTTCGACTCGAGTAAATGGACGGCCACGCCATTTCTCGAACGAAAATACATTATTGGAAAAGCCTGGATGGCCTACTGGCCGTTCCATGACGTGACGGTGTTTCGGGAGCCTTCCTACAGGTAGCTCCCAGAGCCACTGTTTTACCGGCGCTGCAGACAAGGAGCCAAGGATGTCGGCACTCAGCACGAGCGATCTCGAAGCCTACGAAATAGTGCAACGCGAAACCGAGAGGCAGAGTGACGACATCGTCCTCATCGCTTCCGAGAATCACGCTAGCCGTGCCGTTCTCGAAGCAACCGGCTCAGTTCTTACGGATAAATACGCCGAAGGTTATCCTCACAAACGCTACTACGGCGGATGCGAGTACGTAGACGAAGCTGAAGAGCTGGCCGTCGAACGTGCCAAGCAGCTATTCGGAGCCGAGCACGCGAACGTGCAACCTCATGCCGGCGCCATGGCGAACATGGCTTCGTACGCGGCATGTCTTGAATATGGGGACCGAGTGCTGGCCATGAATCTAAAGCACGGGGGTCATCTGACCCACGGCGGAGGGTTCAATTTCTCCGGCAAGCTGTACGAGTTCCAGTGGTACGGGGTCGACGAACAAACCGAGCAGATCGACTACGATGCCGTCCAGAAGCAGGCAGAGGAATTTCAGCCCAAGTTGCTGGTTGCCGGTGCCAGTGCATACTCCCGTTTGTTCGACTTTCCTCGGCTTCGTCAGATTGCCGACTCTGTTGGCGCACGGTTCATGTTCGACATGGCGCACGTGGCTGGTCTCGTCGCCGGAGGTGTCCATCCGAACCCCGTGGAGCACGCGGACATCGTAACCTCCACGACGCACAAAACGCTTCGAGGTCCGCGCGGCGGTCTCATATTGTGCCGTGAGGAGCTCGCCAAGAAGGTAAACTCCGGCGTTTTCCCTTACATGCAGGGCGGTCCCTTCATGCATCAAATCCTTGCCAAGGCAGTCGCATTCGGTGAAGCGCTCCAGCCTGCGTTCAAGGAGTACGCGAGACAGGTCGTGCGGAACGCAAGAGATCTCTCGACGCAGCTGCAGGCCCGAGGCTTCTCAATCGTGTCCGGCGGGACCGACAACCACCTCTTCGTCCTCGACTTCCGCAAATCTGACCTCACTGGGAAGCGAGCTCAGGAAGCTTTGGAGTCTGTTGGATTGGTGACGAACAAGAACCTCGTTCCATTCGACACGCGCAATTCGGTGCACACCAGCGGTCTGAGGGTGGGCACGCCGTCCGCAACGACCCGGGGCATGAAGACAGAGGAGATGAAGTTGATCGCCGACTGGATTGCTGAAAGACTGGCAGCGCCGGACGACCCGGAGACAGAGGGCACCATCGCCTCCCAGGTTCGAGCCCTTACGCGCGACTTTCCAATTCCGGCCGCCGTCCTGCCGGTGCCGGCTTAGCCCGCGAAATCCTCTGTGACATAGATCGAGTCGGGGGTCGTGACGATCCCTACGCCTACTCTGGTGAAGGTTGCTCGCAACAGATTGGCTCGATGTCCGGGGCTTTGCAGCATGGCGGTTTCAATCGCTTCCAGCATCGCTATCTGGTTTGACCCGGTGTCGGTACCAAGGTTCTCTCCGGCGTAGCGATACCGAGCGCCCGCTCGGTCCATGCGGGAAAAAGGAGTGGAACCGTCCTCTCCCTCATGGGCGAAGTAGTCGTGTGCAGCCATGTCTTTGCTATGGAGCAGTGCTACGTGGGTGAGCAAACTGTTGAGACGTAACGGAAGCAAGCCATGGGATGCTCGATCGCGATTTACAATCGCCAAGAGGATCCGCTTATCAGACGATGGACTGGTCCGGCTGTGCGCCGCATGGGTCACGGTGGGAAGAAGGAGTCCGCCTGATGCTGCTAATGCCAGCGTTCCAATCAGCGCCCGAATCCTCAGGTATTCCACCAAATCTCTCTCCTCGAAGCTTGTCCTAAAAACTGTATCAAGGGGCGATTAGGTGGGGATTAGTCGATAGTATGTGCGCGCCGGTCCGAATTACCAGTTTGGGATGTGCGAGTCTTGCCCGTTCGTCGAGAATCTGGGTACCCTATGAGGACTGCCGGTGCGGGATCGTCTAACGGTAGGACGCTTGACTCTGGATCAAGAAGTTGGGGTTCGAATCCCTGTCCCGCAGCCAAGCGCGCAACAGTGGTCACCGTCGAAGCCGCACATTTTTCGCCACCTGTCCGCCTCACCGTCGGTTGTCAGCCGGTCGAAACCCATGTATAGTTATCGCAGTCTTTTCGCGGCCTTTTCATGATCGCCGCGAGACAGAAGTGGCAGCGAGACTTGCGACGACGCGGGGAGATTGGCTCGAATGATTATTGATAGGGCAACGGAGACCGGCTTTTTTCCGACAGCGGCTCAGACGCTCGAGGAGACCGGACTTACAGGCTCGATCATTGATGATCTACTGCTCAAACGCCTCTTCAACGGGGGACCGCAGACAGCCGGTGATATAGCAGACTTCCTAGCGTTGCCGTTCCTCTTGATTCTCGGAAACCTTAACGAGCTCCGCCGCCTTCACCAGACTCACGTGCTGGGCTCCGCCGGCTATGGCGAGCGCAACTACATCTACACCCTGACTGAAGACGGCCAGGGCCGAGCTCGATCATCCTTCGAACGCAACGCATATGACGGCCCAGCCCCCGTGCCGCTTCAGGACTACATCGGCTCGGTCAAGGCACAGAGCGTACGGGACGTCGTCGTGACGAAGGAAGCGATTGAGAACGCGTTCAAGGATCTCGTCCTTCATGAGGAGATCATCAACGAGATCGGTCCAGCGGTCAATGCCGGACAGTCCCTGTTCTTCTACGGGGCGGCAGGTAACGGGAAAACGGCTCTAGCTACCCGCATCACGAAAGCTATGGGCAGCGATGTGTTCGTGCCTCACGCCGTCGAAGTCGACGGTTCGATCATCGAGATGTACGATCCCGTGTGCCACTACAAGACGGCCGATCAGGACGATAGTCTAGATCCACGTTGGGTCAAGGTAAAGCGGCCGACTGTCGTTGTGGGCGGCGAGCTCAAGCTCGAGCAGCTTGACCTGACCTTCAGTCCGTCACGAAAGACGTACGACGCTCCATTCCAGATGAAAGCCAACACGGGCATGTTTCTGATCGACGATTTCGGCCGTCAGCAAATGTCACCGTCGGATCTCCTGAACCGGTGGATCGTCCCGCTCGAGCTCAAGGTCGACTTTCTTCGTCTCCAGAGCGGTCGCAAGATCGAGATCCCGTTCGACGAGCTTCTAGTGCTGTCTTCCAACCTCGATCCTTCGACGCTCATGGACGAGGCGTTCCTCCGACGTATCAAGTACAAGGTCAAGGCGAGGGATCCGGAGCGAGATATGTTCCGGTTGATCTTCATTGGAGCCTGTAAGTTCTTCAACGTGCCCTTCGATGACGAAGGCTTCGAATATCTGGTCGAAGAGCACTATACGAAGGCGGGACGTCCTTTCAGAGGTGTGCATCCTCGCGACCTCCTAGACCAGCTGGTGGCCCTCGCTCGGTACACCGAAGAGCCTGCTGTCATGAGCCCGCGGCTGCTCGATGCCGTCGTGAACACCTACTTCATCGCATCCAAGTAAGCGGTACCGGCGCTCCGGGCTAACCCGTAGGTTCTGGAGTCACTTCTCGCGCTAGCAGCTCCGCGTATTCAAGGGCACGCTCGCGAAGTCTGGGAAGGCTGTGCCGCTCGCAGTAGTACCCGCCCTCCCAAATCTCGAACCGATCTGTGTGGTGGATGTTTCCTCTGCACACGATGCACCGTGCAACCAGCTGGCCCTTCTCGCCATCGTCCCGCATGAGGCGAACCTCCTCGATTTTTCCAGTCTATCAAGAGCGGGAATCTTCGGCTCGCTACAATCTGGAACGTGGATCCGAAGCCCAGTCGGCCCTCGGCGAGCATGAGAACCGTAGCTTCTGGACAAAAAGGACACAGATGTTGAGAGAAGATCGAGTCCCCGTACGTGACGTTCTCGATCGAGCTGCGATTGGCCTGGGCGTTTGCATTGAAGGATGGATTCGAACAAAGCGAACCGCCAAGGCTGGCCTCACATTTCTCGAGGTAAATGACGGCTCGAGTCTTCGCAACGTCCAGGTTGTTGCTACTGAAGACCTGCCGAACTTCAACACTGGCGTAGCAGCCATTACGACCGGCACAAGCGTTCGCGTACTCGGCACCGTGGTCGAATCGCCTGCATCAGGCCAGCCAACCGAAGTTCGCGCGTCCGAGATACAGGTAGTGGGTCTCGCACCCGACTACCCGCTGGCCAAGAAGCGGCACTCGTTCGAATATCTCCGCACCATCGCACATCTACGCCCACGAACCAACACCTTTGGAGCGGTCGCAAGAGTGCGAAATGAGGTGTGCCGGGGCATTCACGCTTATTTCCAATCTCGCGGCTATCTGTACGCGCAAACGCCCATCATCACCGGCAGCGACGCCGAGGGCGCCGGCCAGATGTTCAGCGTCACCTCGCTCGATCTCGAGAAGCCCCTCGCGACCGACGGTCATCTGGACTTCTCGGAAGACCTCTTCGGAAGGCCCACGCGGCTGACCGTCAGTGGACAGCTGGAAGCTGAGATCCTCGCGCTGGCATTCTCGCGGGTGTACACCTTTGGACCCACGTTTCGGGCTGAGAACTCAAACACGTCACGGCACCTATCCGAGTTCTGGATGATCGAGCCCGAGATCGCCTTCTGTGATATCAATCTGCTCCAGGACATCGCGGAAGATTTCTTGAAGACGGTATTCAGTGATGTCCTGCTGAACTGCCCCGACGATATGCAGTTCTTCAACGACCGCGTGGACGATACAGTCCTTCCGACACTTCAGCACATCGTCTCGAGCACGTTCGTCCGGCTCAGCTACACGGAGGCAATCCGCATCCTCGAGGGCTCGGGCACACAGTTCGAGTACCCCGTGAAGTGGGGAAGCGATTTGCAAGCCGAGCACGAACGGTTCCTTACCGAAGAGGAGTTCAAGGCGCCGGTCATCCTCACCGACTACCCGGCGAGTATAAAAGCCTTCTACATGCGGCTCAACGACGACGGCAAGACGGTTGCGGCGATGGACGTGCTCGTCCCGCGAATCGGAGAAATCATTGGTGGCAGCCAGCGCGAAGATCGCCTCGACGTGTTGGAACGCCGCATTAGGGAGCAAGGTCTGGCCCCCGAGCCATATTGGTGGTACCTGGACCTACGTCGTTATGGGTCGGTGCCCCACGCGGGGTTCGGACTGGGGCTCGAGAGGGTGGTTCAGTTCGTCACGGGCATGCAGAATATCCGCGACGTGATTCCGTTTCCGCGAACGCCACACAGTGTCGAATTCTAATTGTGAACCACCGCGACCGCTTGGAGACGTTGGAGGATGAAATCCTTGCGCCGCATGCTGCTCACAGCAACCGCAGCCGAGGTCGAGAGCGTCCGGAGCCCGAGTCGCCGGTTCGAACCGCGTATCAGAGAGATCGAGACCGCGTCATCCACGCCAACGCCTTCAGACGTCTGCGGGGAAAGACTCAGGTCTTCATCGCCGTAGCCGGAGACCATTACGCCACGCGCCTGAGCCACGCTCTCGAGGTGGCACAAGTCGCACGCGACATCGCGCGCGCTCTGAGATTGAACGAGGACCTAGCGGAGGCAATAGCGCTCGCTCATGACCTCGGCCACGCTCCTTTCGGACACGCGGGCCAGCACGCGCTGGATCAGCTTCTCGGTGAGGGATACGAGCACGACAAACAGAGTCTTCGCGTGGTGAGGTTTATCGAGAAGAGCGGGCGCGGCCTGAATCTCACTGAGGAAGTGCTTGACGGTATTCGAACGCACCGCAAGCCTCGGCATAGCCTTGCCGGCACTACCGCCGGTCCTTCCTCGACACTCGAAGCCGAAGTCGTGAAGCTGTCGGATGCCATCGCCTACATAAACCACGATGTCGACGACGCTGTGAGGGCTCATATTATTGCCGAAAGTGACCTTCCGTCGGATGCGGTGCGGCATCTCGGCCATAGCAGGTCCCAAAGGATAAACACGGCTGTATGCGACATCCTCGAGACCAGCGACGGGAAGCCACAAGTGGCCATGAGTGAGCGAACGCTGTCTGCGCTCGATGCTCTCCGCGACTACTTATTTCTGCACGTGTACACGAATCCGGCGGTCAAGCGAGAGTCGGCTCGTGCCGAGGGAGTCGTGGAGAGGCTCTTCGAATACTATTGCTCGCATCCCGACCTGCTTCCAGCCGAGTACCAAGAGGATCCACGGCGGGAAGGAACAGAGAGGCGCGTCGCCGACTACATCGCGGGTATGACGGATGCCTTTGCCATCACCACCTTTGAGGATCTCTTTGTCCCCAAAACGTGGCCCCTCGACGGCTGACCGTTAGTCGGGAGGCGGGCCGTCCGCCCGGCTCAATCGCTCTTTGACGCTGAACTCGTCCGTGGGGCGAAATGCGTAGTGGCGCTGCATCTCTCCGAGCAGCCCCATGGTAAAGAGCTGCAGTCCGCTGACTACCAAGATACCGGAGAAGACCAGCAACGGCCCGTGAGACTGAAACACGGCGTGTCCCAACAGTTTGAGAACGAAAAGATAGAGAAATCCAGCCGCGCCGAGGCTAAGCGAGAGCGCGCCAAGCAGACCGAACAATTGAAGCGGGCGCTGCATGTACCGGGTGAGGAACAGCACCTTGATGAAATCGAGGAGTCCTTTGAAGAGCCTGGACGCGCCGAACTTGGAGCTGCCGTACTTGCGAGCGTGATGCTCGACTTCGAGCTCACCGATTCGATAACCCTTCCAGTACGCCATTACCGGAATGAAACGATGCAGCTCTCCGTACAGTTTTAGATCTTCCAGCACTTCACGTCGGTATGCTTTGTAGCCGCAATTGAAGTCATGCAGCGGAATACCCGTGGAGAGGCGCACGACCAAATTGAATAGTCGAGAGGGCAGCGTCTTGGTCAGCGGATCTCGCCGCCTTCTCTTCCAACCGCTGACCAGGTCATATTCGTTGGTTTCCTCCAAGAACCGGGATAGCTCCTTGGGGTCATCCTGCAAGTCCGAGTCCATCGTCACGATGACAGACCCGCGTGCCTCCTGGAAGCCCGCAAGCAACGCGGCAGTCTTGCCGAAATTTCGCCTTAGCCCCACGACCTCGACTCTGGAATCCTGAAGGTACAACCGCTCGAGGACGTCGAAACTGCTGTCCCGGCTGCCATCATCCACGAAGATGATTTCCGAACGCAGATCGAGTTTGTTGAGAACCTCGGTCAATCTGCCATGAAGCTCCTCTAGGCTCTCCGCCTCGTCGTACACCGGAACCACGATCGAAAGGTCGGGTGCGCCAACAATTGGGACGGCACGTACTCGAGACGATTCAGTCAGAGTCACGCCCGTTACTCCGGGACCACCAGCGGGAGTGCCGGCCGACCGTCTCGGTACGCGGTCGCGGCGCGCCCACTCCATGACATTCCGGTATTCCAGGCGGCACGCGATCCGGCAAGCACTACCCAGGCGATGAGCACGGTCAGAAGAGCTCCGACCACGTCCAGTATCCAGTGATTGGCAGACGCTATAACGGTAACCGCCATGGCCGCGGGATATATCACCCCTGCAACGCGCCAGGCTAACTTGCGCTCTGACAGGATGAGCGCTGCTCCTACTATGACCGCGTATGCGACATGAAGACTCGGCATCGCCGCGTACGGATTGTACGTGTACGAGCTGAGCTGGGCACCGCCGGCTTGTACGAGGTGCTGCATCTGTTCTGGATCCGTGAAACCGTAGTTCGCGAACATGCGCGGGGGAGCGGTCGGGTACAGATAGAAAATGCTGAGAGCAAGTCCAGTGGTCATCACGAAGAGATTTCGAATCGCACCGTAGTACTCTCTTCGCCTCGTGTAGAGCCACACCAGGATGCCGATCGTGCCTACGAGATGACCGACGGCGTAAAAGAGGTCAACCCCGTTCATGACAGGGCCTAGCTTTAGGAAGAACTGCTCCACTCGAGCCTCGACGAAGAGCCCATGACGCCACTCCAGGCCCAGGATTCGGTAGGAGTGCAAGAATGCCACGTCCCGGTTGTACGGAATTTGGGCTCGTGCCAGTTCGTACGCCTGCTCAAGCGCCAGCAGAATACCGATATTGGCTGTGAACTTGAAGACTCGCTCCGTCTGCCGGCCGAAGAGTTGGACGTCTGCGAATCGTGCGGTAATGCAAGCAAGGGCTGTAACCAGCAAAACGATGGCCAGCACGAGAACGAAATCGCCCAATTGCAGCTGATGCCACAGGACGTGAGCTAGGCTCAGCATTAAAGATCCATAGCCTTGAAGTCGCCTAACTATATCAACCAGTGTCCCCGGTGGTGCCCGGCCCCACTCGACATAACAAGATGACAGAAGGCCTCGTGGGGCGTATAATGCCGGGTAGTACGGTTAGCCGGGGGCGCCAATTCGCAAGGAACAAGAAGCGGACGGAGATATGGTCAAAGAAGTACAGTCGCGTGGCTCGAGCTCGCGTCAACCGACGCGTGAAGGAGACCCCATGATCAAGATAGAAGTGACGACGGCACTGAAGGATGCGCTTGAACATGCGGTCGCGAGCGGTACTGCACAGGTGGCGCTCTACAAGGACAAGCCGGTCGTCATTCTGAGCTACGACGAGTACGAGCGGATGTACGACGAAGAGGAAAACGCCGCAGTCTGACCTGTTAGTGAGTGGATGGCTCGATCAGGCCGTAGTTTCCCTCGGCACGCCGGTAGAGGACGTTGAGAACCTCATTCCGGGCATTGAGAAATACATAGAAGTCTCTTTCCCCGGCCAGCAGTTCGTCGAGCGCCTCGTCCTCGAACATCGGCTTCATCTCGAGCGACTCGACGAGAATCTCGCCTTCAGGCGTCCCATTCTCCGGGCCAGGCGGTTCGCGCCCGACTTCCCCCTCAGATGGAAGCGTTTCTAGGCGGCTACCGTGATGGGACTTCATGCGCTCTTTGGCGCGGTTGAGCTGCCTGTAGAGCTTGTCGACGGCGTCGTCGATGGCCGCATACATGTCTGCGTTCGAGGTCGCTGCCCTAATCGTTCGGCCCCGGACGTGCGCCGTGGCCTCCACCAGATTGTGATATGCCGCATCACGGGTCTTCTCAGTCGAAAGCTCTATCTCGATCACATTGAGTCTGTCCAGGTACTTGTCCAGGCGTTCCATCTTGTGGATCACGTGGTCGCGAAGGACCGATGTTACGGACATGTTCTTCCCCTTGACGTCCACGGCGACGCCGCCCGGGGTTCGATGTCCTTTCCTCATTGAGCTTGACTCCTTTGCTGCGACACCAAGATCGCGCGAAGACTCATCTCAGAAAACAAAAAAGCGCTCTTCTGCCCAGAAGAGCGCTCTCAGTCTGTTGATGATCCTGCGCATAGTTGAGTCTAGGACTGCCTGTCAGGTCTGTCAAAACCATCGTGCGAGTGGTGCAGTGGTACCCCGTCCGACCTTAAGCTGCGTCCGGATCCCCGCCAGGTTCCAGAACCTCCCGCTGTTTGCTGCCGTCCGCTGGGCCTACGATGCCTCTGTCCTCCAACTGATCGACTATTCTCGCGGCTCGCGAATATCCGATCTTGAGCCGTCGCTGAAGCAGGGACACTGAAGCGTGCTTGTACTCCTGGACGACGCGTTTCGCCTCACCTAGCAGTTCATCACCATCCTGTCGGGCCGCCTTCTCGGCGGCCGCAAACTCTTCCTGGCTTATCTTCTGGATGGCTTCGCGCAGAGGACTGCTCTTCCAGAATTCAACTAGGTGCTCGATCTCGTGATCGGTCACATTCGCGCCTTGCAAGCGAGTGGGGCGGGGCGCATCGGGAGGCTGGTACAACATGTCCCCGCGGCCCAGCAGCTTTTCCGCACCGACGGTATCGAGGATCGTGCGCGAGTCGACCTGAGAGCTCATGGAAAAAGCGATCCGGGCGGGGAAGTTCGCCTTGATCAGACCGGTGACCACGTCAACCGACGGGCGTTGCGTCGCTATGACAAGGTGTATGCCGGCCGCTCTCGCGAGCTGCGCCAGGCGACAGATTGCGTCCTCCACCTCCTCGGGGGAGATCATCATGAGATCCGCTAGCTCGTCCACGATGATCACGATAAACGGGAGCTTCTTTTGGCCGACGGTCTCCATCTTTTCGTTGTAACGCTGAATGTTCCGCACAGTGGCGTCGGAGAACATCTGATAACGACGCTCCATCTCTCGAAGCGCCCACTGCAGCATTCCCAGGACCTTGTCCATGTTGGTCACGACCGGGCTCAGCAGGTGAGGAACACCGTTGTAGACCGTCAGCTCAACCATTTTTGGGTCCACCAGCATCAGCCGGACCTGGTCGGGCGTGTTCGCGTAGAGGAGGCAGCTTATCAGTGCGTTGACGCAAACGCTCTTCCCCGAGCCCGTCGCCCCCGCGATCAGCAGGTGTGGCATTTTTGCCAGGTCCACCACGGCCGGCACGCCTGCCACGTCTTTTCCTAGCACGACCTTCAGGGGGGACGAAACGGTGCGGTACTTTTCGCTCTCCAGCAAGTCCCGCAAAGACACGAGGGAGGCCGCGGTGTTCGGTATCTCGATGCCGATCACGGACTTGCCGGGCACCGGCGCCTGCATGCGTATGGTCGGCGCAGCCAGCGCGAGAGCCAAATCGTTTTGCAGCGCCGTGATGCTCTTTACCTTCACTCCCCGGTCGGGTTGGATATCGAACTGCGTCACCACCGGGCCGACGTGGTGGTCCACGACTCGAGCCGCAACATTGAAGCTTGCCAGCGTTTCCTGGATGCGCTGCGACTTGTATTCCACATCTAGGGCGGTAGCCGGGCCTTTGGGGGCCGGCAAGAAAATGTCGATCGGTGGAAGCAAGGGGCCGTTCTTAGCCGGGGGCAACCCCGGCTGTGCCGGCGACGTGGCAATCGGCGGTTTGGACTTTTGCTGCGCTCTGGAGAAAATGCGCCGTACCGGCTCCTCGGGTTCCAGCGCACTTGCCTCATCGGCCGTGTACGGTTCAAGCGGCGGCGGGTCAAATGCGGCGGAGTGAACCGTCTCCCGTTCATTGACGGCTTCGAGCGCGCTACCCGCTCTTTCCGACAGCGCTGCAATCCAACCAAAAAGCGGAATTCTTGCGAGAAGCGCCAGCGCGAGCAACAAAAGCGCGCACAGCGCGATGACCGCGACTGTTCCGGCACCCAAGGGTCCGAGCAGAAGGAAAGAGCTTCCCTTTCCGAGCCCCGCTCCGATGAAGTGCCCCGTGATGGAAATCGCGACGAGCACGAGGACGATAGATCCCAGGAGATTGCGGCCGCGATCGACGGTCATCGCCTCCAGCTCCGCGCGCCACCACGGCGAGAGTCGAGCCGCCAGAGCAGACACGAACAAGACCGCCGGCCAAATCGCTTCGAGGCCAGGTTGGTAGCTCCGGGCAATGTACGCGTAGAGCTGAACACCAGCCGACGCCAGGCCGCAAAGGACGAGGAGCAACGTCACAAGCTGTGACGCGGACCGTGGGCGTGAGAACGATTCCAGGCGCCCAACTACAAAAAGCGCCCGACGCCACAAGGGCCGGCGCTGAGTCGTCTGTCGTACGCTCTTCGCCCTCGGTGCCCGAGTGCGAGAAGCAGTGGTCTTTTTCACAGCCATAAGGGTCGGTGGCTGGAAGGTGGGGGACGACTCAGAGCTTAGCAGCCGCGGCCCGTCAAGTAAAGAACGGGCCCGGGGAGGAGAAACCCAGGCCCGTTCTTCGGAGGAGAAGTGTGAGCGACCCTAAACCGTATGCTACGCGCCAAATGTTGGAACAACATTAGGAAGTCTGCGGACACCACGGCTTGTACGGGGACGGGAGGACGAGGCCTCGGTCGCGTAGCGATCGTGTCCCTTTGCTCTGTCTCAGGATGCAATCAGGCTGACTGGCGAAGAGACTCGCCGGGAAGGGGTCCGCCCGCCGTTACGACCTGCTTGGGCCATAAGGGGAAGTCGTTCACCAAGGCCTGAAGATCCTCCAGACTCACCGACTCAATCCTCTCTCGGATCTCCTCCAGAGTCTCCAGCCGGCCGCGCGTTTGCCATGACGAAATGAGACCCATCATGCGCTCATTGGTACTCTCGCCACCGATGATCAACGAGCTGTTCAGCTTTGCTTTGCAGCGTTCTAGCTCCTCCTGCTCGATATCAAAATTCTGAACGCGCTCCAGCTCGTGTTGCGTGACATCCAACACTTGCTGTGCCAGAGACGGCTGAGTGACGAGATAGACCACGAATAGGCCCGTGTCCTCAAACTCAATGAGCTGAGCGCTCGCGGACTCTGCGAGCCCCGTCTGATTGAGCGCCCAGAACAGTCGAGACCCCGTGTCGTCTCCCAGAATCGTGGCGAGAATGGCGGAGGCGTAATAGCGGCTGTCATTGCGAGCCACCGTGGGTACGCCAATCGCGATCTGCTCCTGCACGAATTTCTCGGTCGGATAAACCTTGAAAGAGGGGTCGATCTGGACACGTACGGAAGCTCTGCCCGTTTCGCCGGGCTGCCAACCGGCGCTCAGGTGTTCGACCTGCTTCACAACCTCGTTCCAATCGAAATTGCCGGCAATAGAAAAAATGATATTCCTGGTGCCGTACCGCCGTTCCCAGTAGGACCTCATTTCCTCAACCGTGAGCGCGTTGATGGTTTCAGGGGTGCCGAGGATGTCCATGGAAAGCGGATGCCCTCCGTAGAAATCGCGCATGAATCTGCTGATCAGAACGTGTGATGGAACGTCGTCATACCTGGCTATCTCCTCGAGAATGACTTTCCGTTCTGTGTCGAAAGCCTCCGCCTCCAGAGTCGGATGCGTCAATTCCGCCAGGATTTCCAGAGTTCGGGGCAGATTCTCCCGCAGCACCCTCGCCCAGTAATACGTCATCTCCCACGACGTAGCAGCGTTGTGCTCTGCTCCAAGCTCCTCAAATGCTCGATCGATCTCTTCGCCCGTGAACGATTTGGTCTTCCGAAACGCCATGTGCTCGAGGAAGTGGGATACCCCCATCTGTCGACGATCTTCGTCGCGTGTCCCGGTGCACACCCAGAAGGCTGCGGCGACTGATTGGACTCCCGGAATCTCTTGTCCGATCATTTGCAAGCCGTTTGTAAGCAAATGCGTGTAGAACCGGCTGTCCTGCCGGGTGAGAGTAGTAGCCATCAACGCTCCTCTTAAGAAGGCACCATTTCGCTTTGAAAAAGATCCTGCCTGGATCTCGGGCCCAGCGCGACCGCGGCGATCCTGTGGGTCACCCCGAGGTCTCGCAGAAGGGCAGCCACCTCACCTAAGGTCACCCGGTCAATGCGCTGCTTGGCTTCGTCCAAGCTATACAACTGCCGTTCCATCCACCAGCTGCGCATGTTCGTGGCCATGCGAGCGTAAGTGCTCTCGCTTCTCATGATGACCTGGCTCTTGAGCCGCGTCTTTGCCCTGTCCAGCTCCTCGGGCTCGAGCCCGTCAGCCTCGAGTTTTCTCAGCTCTCCAAGCACTACCTCGACGCTTTCCGGGGCTCGTTCGGGACTGGTACCGACATATATGCGTACCAGCCCGGTATTTTCGAAGCCGTCGAACCTCGCCTGTGCGGCGTAAGCAAGCCCTCGTTTTTCTCGGACTTCTCGGTGGAGTCTCGAATTCGTTCCACCGCCCAGCGCCTGTGCCGTAAGACCGGCGGCGTGATACCGAGGATCGGACGCGGCAACTCCCGGGAACGCGAAACCGAGGTTCTCTTGCGAAGCATCCTCTTTGCTAAGCACGGTGACGCTCTGATGAGGTTCCGGAGGCGACAGCCGGTCACGCTGAGTGCCCACGGGCCAATCTGCAGTAAGCGCTTCCAATTTCTGTATCAGAGGTGCCCAATCAAAATTCCCAGCGACGGAAATTACGGCATTGTCGGGCCGGAAGAATCTCTTGTGATACTCGGCAAGGGCCTGGCGATCGATGTTCTCCATGGTTTCAGGGGAGCCGAGAACGTCGTTCCCCAGCGGGCTTCCCGCGAACAGCTCTCGACGAACCAGGTCCATAACCTTCTGTGGCGGCCGATCGTCTCTTTGGCTGATCTCCTGCAGCTGAAGCGTCCGGACGCTCTCCACCGCGTCATCAGGGAACGCCGGGAAGCGGGCGCAGTCCCCGAGCAGGTCCAGCGCTTCAAGGAGTCTGTCTCCCAGCATCTGGCAGCTCATGACGTGCATTTCGATGCCGGCGGAGGAGTCGTAAGACGCTCCGAGTCGGTCGAACTGCTCGGAAATCTCCCTTGCGCTTCGATGCTCCGTTCCTCGAAAAATCATCTGCTCGAGGAAGTGCGAAATCCCAAAATGCTTTGCGGACTCGTCCCGCGCTCCGACTCCGAATAGCAGGCCCACGGCAGCCGACTGCACGCCAGCCATTGGCTCCCCGACGACCTGGGTACCATTCGACAGGCGTTGTCGAAGAAAGCGCTCTCCCTTTTCCATCGCTATCCTTCCCAGGCTCTCCCAGATCAACCGGAGCCATTTAAGGATACTTTAGCGTCGAGCAATTTCCCCTAGTAGCCGCCCTCACGGTCGACCATGTTCAGCAGCGGCTGGCCGTCCAGAAAGCGGCGCAGGTTTACCTCGAAGAGATGTGCCCCGCGCTCCCGAGTATGCTCTCCCAGACCCCCAATATGAGGACTCACTATCACATTTGGCGTAGACCAGAGAGGGCTGCTGCGTGGAAGCGGCTCGTGTTCGAAGACATCCAGACCCGCCCCCGCGATCGAGCCCTCTTGCAGCGCCTGAATCAAGGCGTTCTCATCTACCACCGCGCCGCGACCCAGGTTGAAAAAGAGCGCTCCTCGTTTCATGCTGCCGAAGGCCTCCTGCCCGAAGCTTCCTTTCGTGCCGTCAGTCAGCGGTAGGAGGAGGAGCACGATGTCGCTCTGGGACAGCACCTCCCCGAGTCGGTCTGCAGGGTAGACGGTGTCCGGCCCTTTCTGAGTCGGTTCCAGCCAGGGAGGATCTTCATACTCCCCCACCTGGTCCTCTAGCTCGCGGGGCACAGGCGCTGACCAACGGGTTCCCACTACCCGCATGCCAAAGGCGTGCGCGATGTGGGCAACTCCAGCGCCAATCTTTCCCCACCCTATGATTCCAAGTGTCTTGCCGCGCAGCTCGACTAGTCGTATTTGAGCCTGCCGGGTGTCATGCACCCACTCTCCCCGCGATTGCGCTCTTACCAGAGGCGCTATCTGCCGGCTTAGCGAGAGCAGCAAGGCGAAGAAATGTTCTGCCATCGGTACCGTATGTACCCCCTGGGACGCGGTGATCGTCACTGCGCTCTCCCAGACGGGAAGCTGGCGTATGTGGTCGGCTCCGGCACTCGGGAGCTGTATCCACCTCAGATGTGGCGATTCCCTCGGCACGTTCTCCGGAATCTGCCAGGTGTAAAGCACCTCGGCTTCGCGCACAGCTTGACGAAGCTCCTCGTCAGTGCGGGCGGTTACGAACCGAACGCGCGCCTCAAATTCCGCCACAGGGAAGTTAGAGGCGAGTGAGCCGCCGCTCACGACTAATAGTCTCTTGTCTCTCATCGAGCCTGCTCGACCCCGAGGCCAGGGCTCTGACCAAGCACGAGTTTGCCGTCCTCTACGAGGACCCCGCGAAAAGGGTCATCGTCGATGAGCAGGTGACCGTCGAGATCTGCATAGTCGATCAGTGGAGAAAGATGTGCGGCCGCCGTGATGGCTAGCGAGCTCTCGATCATGCAGCCCATCATCACGCTGAGGCCCAAGCCGCGGGCTATGTGGATCATCTCAAGTGCCGGATAGATGCCTCCGCACTTCATGAGCTTGATGTTGATCCCGTCGACATAGGGGGCGACCTTCGCCACGTCGCTCGGGGCTATGCAGCTCTCGTCGGCTATGACGGGGAGTGAAACCGCGCTGCGGACGTAGCCCAGGCCCTCGAGGTCGTGGCCGTGGACTGGTTGCTCGATGAACTCCAGATCGTATTCGGCCAGCCGCTCGATTTTTTCGACGGCCTCCTTGGGTTTCCATGCCATGTTGGCATCGACTCGAATTAAAGCATCGGGCCGTTCGGCCCGAATTGCTTTCAGGTTTGCCTCATCGTTGTCCGTGCCGACTTTGACCTTTAGAACCGGGTAGCTGCCCGCCTCTACAGCCTTGCGCGCCATGACCTCCGGGGTGTCGATGCCGATGGTGTATGAGGTTCGTGGTGCCTCTAGCGGATCGAGGCCGAGAATTTCATAGACGGGCGCACCAAGTCTCTTGCCGAGAAGATCGTAGGCGGCCATGTCGACAGCGGCTTTGGCAGCGGGATTGAGCATGGCGACGTCATCCATCAGAGCGTGGAGCGCGCTGATCGATAGCGGAGCGTCGACTTCGGCCAGTCGATCGTTCAGGGCGGCAAGGTATACGAGGACCGTGCTCCCAAGTTCGCCGTAGTGCGGACTGGGTGCAGCTTCGCCGATGCCGGAGCTGTCGTCCTGGGTAAGGGTGAGGTGGACTGTTTCGGCGAGAACTTGCGTGCCGCGGGCGATGGTGAAGGGGTCGTGGAGCTGGAGCTCGACAGGCTCAAAGGCGAGGTCCATCCGGCCTCCTGCGGCTAGGTAGTCGATTGTATCAATGCCTTTCTGGCGAGGGACTCATGATTGACAATGATTAGAACTTATGTTCTAATGAAGAACCCCAACCTGTGGCGCTGCCACTGTCGCGGAGGCGCCGGTGATTCTCTTTCTGCGTATCGTCCCCGGCCTCTCGGTTGCTCTGCTGGAACGAGATCGACCCGAGCTTCGATCTCGGCCTCTGGTCATTGGGCAATCTGGTGGACGCGGGTTAGTGCTCGAAGCAAATACCTCCGCCCAAGGCTTTGGTATTCAACCCGGAATAACGCTCGCTCAGGCTCGTCATCACTGTCCTGATGCACTCGTTCTTATGATCGATTTCGCCCGCTGCTCCGCCGTCTGGGAGGAGATATGCGTCGTACTTCGCAGCTTCACTCCCCTCGTCCAGCCGCTCGAGCCAGGATCGGCCGTCTGCGACTTTTCCGGCTGCGAGCGGCATTGGGGAGATGCATGGAGCACTGCGCGCAGCGTCGCCGGTGCAATTTTCGGAGATACCGGAATCAAGCCGTGGATCGGCATCGGTGCTAATCGTCTGGTTGCCGAGCTTGCCTCTGTTGTGGCCGATACCGATACCGATGGCATAGCAGTGGTTGAGCAGGGAGAAGAGCAGGCCTTCCTGGCGGATCTTCCGCTTACCTCGCTACCCGAGGTCGACTCAAACCTAACGCTCACCTTCCAGGTATTGGGACTTGCCACCGCTGGCCAGTTTGCTGCCCTGCCCACCTCATCCGTGAAGAATCGCTTCGGCGCATTGGGGGAGCGGCTCCATCGCTATGCCCGAGGGATAGATTTTCGCCCTATCGTTCCACCACCCCTCAGCCCGGCTATTAGCGCCCGCTACGAATGTGAAGAAGGAACTCCGGAGGAGGCTCTCGACGGCCTTCGAAAGCTCGCTCTTCGAGTGTCTTCCGAGCTTCAACAAAAGAGGCTCGAAGGGAAGGTCATTACGGTGCGGTTGTTCTGGGCTCATGCCTCAAATGGAATGACCCTGCTACCGAAAAATGGAGCTCGATCTCTCCCTGGCCGAGTCCCACCACTTCTTTCGAACGGTGATGAGAATGATCGACCTCCTCAAACCGAGCCTCCCCCTCCACCTGGAGACGCGCTGCTTTCGAGCGGGATTAAAGCCAATATCCCTATCCCCTACCGTATTCACTCCTATGCTCTTCCTCAACCAAACATTGACATGGGAAAACCACTTTTGACCAAACAAACCCATTCCCCCTCGTCTCGAGATGAAAATGCTCTTTCGACCAAACAAACCCATTTCCAACCAGGCACTTTGACCGCCATGGTCCGGACGCCTATCAGTGCCGAAGCTCCATTGGCTGAGCGGGCGCAGCGACTTCTCCTTGGGCGGTTCGCGAAACGAAAGGATGAGCGGTCTCCTCGACTGGAGGCACTCGAGCTGGAGGTCTCTGAGTTCGCTCAGCCTGAACAGATCAGCTTTGCTGAGCTGAATCGGATTAGTGACACCGGCGGGCTCGCTGGTATGAGTCCCGAGCGGCGGAGTGCGCTACTCCATGGAGATGAAACCTGGGCTGCTCGGTACGGGCACACTGCCTTCCGTCATGTGGCATCAATTGATCCGACCAATGTGGTGACGGAACGGCGAGTGCGTTGGGCTGAAGGTTTGAAGATGGCTCGGGGACGAGTATGACAAAGCTGTACTTCGAGCCGATCACCGTGAAGTGTGAAGATGGCCGTCCACGTTCCTTCATATGGCGAAGAACGCTTCATCCCATCAGTAGTGTCCTTAAA
>DHWR01000315.1 GCA_002413265.1 Chloroflexi bacterium UBA5177 | reverse complement strand
TCGTGGTGCCCCAGGCCCGGGGTCACGTAGAAGCCGGCGCCGAGTTGCCGGCCCTTCGGCCCTCGTTCTGAAGCACGATTTCATTCCGAATTCCGTAGGTCAGCCCTTTAGGGCGTATCGAACGTCGCGGGCGAAGACAATCGATGCCCCACAGAAGCCGCACGAGGACGTTGTCCAACTCTCCTTCGTCGCGAGTCGGCAATACCGCTCAACGCCAATGGCGATACGCCCTTGTATCTTGAAAACAGGCGTGGCAGGCCGTACGCCCTAGGGTCCTGAGAGACCGTCCTTTAGCTCGGTCGCCACGCCGAGCTTACCTGTAGAACCCGAACAGTTGCCGGGGCGTGAGAGCCCGTATCTGCAAGGAAGGGTGAGGCAGGAAGGCGAGATCAAGAAAGGAGTGGACGGTGGCTGAGTGCTTTGTGGGGATTGACGTTTCGAAGGCTCACCTGGATGTGGCTGTGCGTCCTGAAAGGAGTAAGTGGCGAACGCCGAACACGGAAGACGGCATAACTGAGTTGGTAAGCAGGGTACGAGAGCTGGAGCCCGCGCACGTCGTACGCGAGGCGACCGGAAAGTACGAGCGGGGGATCGCGAGCGCGCTGTGGAAGGCGGGACTGCCAGTTTCGCGGATCAACCCTCGGCAGGTACGAGACTTTGCGAGAGCCACGGGGCAGCTGGCGAAGACTGATGAGCTCGACGCTGGGATCCTAGCTCGTTTTGCCGAAGCAGTGCGGCCAGAGGTTCGAGAGCTGCCGGACGATGCGTCAGAGGAGCTCAAAGAGTTGGTCGCTCGACGCCGGCAGATCGTCGACATGATCACCGCTGAGAAGAACCGGCTGCGGACGGCGGGTCGGGTCGTACGGCCGTACATCAAACAACACACAGATTGGCTGGAAGAAGAGCTGAAGAAGCTGAACAAGGAGTTAGACAAACAGCTTCAGGGAACACCTGGCTGGCAAGAAAAAGACGCCTTGTTGCAAACAGTCCAAAGGGGTCGGCCCGGTATTGTCTCGAACCTTGCTTGCCGAGCTTCCGGAACTAGGAAAAGCCTCGAACAAGGAGCTATCGATGTTGGTCGGGGTCGCTCCGCTGAACCGGGATAGCGGAAAGATGCGGGGAAGACGAATGGTGTGGGGAGGACGAGCCTCGGTCAGGCAGGCGCTGTACATGGCAGCATTGGTAGCAGCCCACCGCAATCCGGTGATCCAAACCTTTTATGAGCGTCTCCTGGCGTCGGGCAAAAAGAAGAAAGTGGCGCTGGTGGCCTGCATGCGCAAGCTGCTCTGCATCCTCAACGCGATGATTCGGGCCAAGCAGCCGTGGGACGACAGCCGAGCTCTTCAGGTTTCGTAGAGGGGCGCTCGGGAGGTAGTTCCGTCGAATTCCATTTGCTTTTGAAGACAGTTGCTAAAGGGCTGACCTACGGATATTGACCCTTATCTGGTGGCCCGAGGTGGCATCCGATTGCCTACCCGTGTGCAGTTCTGTGCTTCTGTCGCAGATTTCGAAGAGCACTTGTTGGAGCCCAGGCGGGTTGGTTTTTGCCGGCCTAAAGGACTGCCCTACACCCATACGGTGTGCAGAGGCGTGCGTGTTCGGTCGACGGGTCTGTACGGTGGGTCCCGTTGAGCGTGGGCGAACTGAGGTGGTGCGTACGGCGGAGGCGGCAGATGGAGGTGGCTCTTGGCGCGCGCTACTCGGTCGCGGTTCCCTTTAGCCAGGCGAGCATGGAACGAATGGCCGTCTGGTGAGCCGTTTGGTAAAACAACTCCTCCGGCTGCTGGCTCGAAGAGAGAGCGGCACTGCTCACGGCCTTCTCTAGAGGCCAGTCGAGGGCGGTCGCGAGATCGTCGTGACCTGGTGCGCGGTTTCCGGCGGCGAGGAAGCTTCGGCAGCGGCGCTCGAGCTCGTCAAAGTAGGCAATGTTCTCTCGTATTGCGCCTGGATCGGTCCGCCCGGGTGCGTGGCAGTAGAGAACCACGTCCGGATCGAGGTCGAGCATTCGTTCGAAGGATGCCCTTAGGACCGGGATGGAGGCCGGGTCCTCCACGAATGGAAGAGGGCTTTCGGCTGCATCTCCGGCGAAGAGCAAGCGGAGCTCGGGAATCCAGAGCGCGCTGTGGCCGGGACGATGGCCAGGGGTGGGGACGAATTCCAGACTCAGATCGCCGCAATCGAGTTCAAGATATTCACGGAAGCGGATTGTCGGAGGCCATATGTTTGCGGTATCGAACTCTCCCGGATGCTCGGCTTTCAAGGCATCAAGGAATGTGGAGGCGTCGGGCGAGAGCATGAGCTCCGTCGCAACCTCACTGCCAATCACCGGAGCCGGATACGGCGCGTCTTCGCGGCAGAAGATGCCGTTGCCGCAGACGTGGTCCCAATCTCCGTGGGTGTTCAGGACGAGGAGCGGGCGGTCCAACAATCCTTGATCAGCAAGGAGCTGAATGCCGGCAAGCATGGTGTCCTCAGACACCATGGTGTCGATGATCACCAGATAGCGGTCGGTCACCAGCGCGAAGGTATCGACGATGCTTCCGCATCGAAGTATTCGAATTCGCGGGTCGAGATGGTCAGGCGGAACGAGACTCACGGGAGGTGGCGGCATGAATGCCCTCCGAAGTCTGCCTAGAATGGTTCATTCGCGCGGTCCAGCACGGTGCAGGGCCAGCTTACTATGCGGTTCCGGCGCACTCGGACCAGGTGTGGGGAGAATTGATCAATGGCGGCAACTGTCACTCCGAGCATCGATGAGGACATCTGGCAGGATGTTTGGGACGAAGAGCGGACCTGGCGAGAAGAGAACCAGGTCGAAGAGAAGCCTCCCGATCCGCTGACCTTGGTGATCTTTGGGGCCACCGGAGACCTGGCGCATCGCAAGCTGATCCCGGCCTTTTTCAGCCTCGCTTGTGACGGACTGATGCCCGAGAAGTTCGCGATCGTGGGCTTTGGAAGAAGCCGTCGAGAGGACAGTGCGTTTCGGGATGGCCTGCGTAAAGCTGTCGAGTCGACGAGCGACTTTTCGCCGCGCCAGTGGGATAAGTTCGCCGAGAACCTAACCTACGTTCAGGGGCAGTACGACGAAGTCGACAGCTTCAAGCATCTGGGTGAGATTCTCGACAAGATCGACCAGGAAAAGGGCACCGAGAACCACCGCCTCTTCTATCTGGCGACACCGCCTGACGTGTATGCCGACGTCGCCGGCAATCTGGGCGCGGCGGGCCTGAACAAGGCCGAGCAGGAGACCGGGTGGGTCCGCCTCATCGTGGAGAAACCGTTTGGACGCGATCTCGAGACGGCGCTCGATCTCGACCGCTGCCTGCATGCGGTTTTTGACGAGTCACAGGTCTATCGCATCGATCATTACCTCGGTAAAGAGACCGTGCAGAACATCTTTGTGCTGCGCTTTATCAACGGCATCTTCGAGCCGCTATGGAACCGCAACTACGTCGAGGCGGTACAGATCACGGCTGCAGAGGCCATCGGGGTGGAGGGTCGTGGCGGCTACTACGAGGAGGCCGGTGCGCTTCGCGACATGGTGCAGAGCCACCTTCTGCAGCTTCTGACGCTGACCGCCATGGAGCCGCCCAGCACCTTCACGGCCGGGAAGGTCCGTGACGAGAAGGTAAAGGTCCTCGACTCGATTCGATTTCCTGAGAACGACATCACGAAGTACGTGATTCGTGGCCAGTACGACCGTGGAATGGTCGACGGCCGGCTCGTACCCGGCTACCACGACGAAAAAGATGTCGCTCCTGGGTCGCGGTCCGAAACGTACGTCGCGATGAAGCTCGAGGTGGACAACTGGCGGTGGGCCGGTGTGCCGTTCTATCTGCGTACCGGCAAGCGGATGCCGAAACGAGTGAGCGAGATCGCCATCGAGTTCCGTCGCGCACCTCACCTGCTGCTTTCTCGCAACTCGACGCAGCGGCCACGGCGCAATGTGCTGATTCTGCGCATCCAGCCGGACGACGGGCTGGCTTTGCGCCTGGACGTGAAGGTCCCGGGTCCGGGCATGCGAGTGCGACCCGTCGACATGAGCTTTCTATATAAGGAAGCTTTCACGGGGGAGTCGCCGGAGGCCTACCAGCGGCTCCTGCTCGATGCCATGCGAGGGGACTCGACCTTGTTCGCAAGAACCGACGAAGTCGAAGCTGCGTGGTCTCTGCTCACTCCCTTGCTGCGCGCTTGGGGAGCGGGCGAGACGACCGCGCCGCACGTCTATCCGGCGGGCACCTGGGGGCCCGAGGCGGCGGATGGGCTGCTGGCGCGCGATGGGCACCGCTGGCGCCAGCCGTAGGGGCCCTGAGTTTATCGATTCCCCGCTGTCAGTCTCAGGGGGCCAGACGCGCTACGTCCCAGCTTCCGTCCGCTCGAGGCGTGTAGCGGAGCCGGTCGTGAAGCCGGTTCGGCCTTCCCTGCCAGAACTCAAATACAAGAGGGGTGACGCGGTAGCCGCCCCACCACTGTGGACGGGACACGTTCTCGCCGTATTTGTCGCTCAGCTCACGTACTCGCCGCTCCAAATCTCCCCGACTCGAGATCACGCGGCTCTGTGGAGAGGCGGCCGCTGAAAGCCTGCTTCCGGGTGTTCGGGTCGCAAAATAGGCGTCGGACTCTTCGTCTGCTACCCGTTCTGCTTTCCCCTCAATGCGAACCTGCCGATGCAGCTCGGGCCAGAAGAAGGCAAGGGCAGCACGAGGATTCGCTGTAAGCTCCCGCGCCTTTCTGCTTTCGTAATTGCTGTAGAAGGCGAAGCCTTGGCTGTCCACGTCTTTCAAGAGGACCATCCGCAGCGAAGGGATGCCGTCGGGCGTCGACGTCGCGAGAGCCATGGCATCGGGCTGAAGACCACCTGCCTGGCGGGCATCGGCATACCACGTGGTGAACAGCTCCAGTGGGTCGGCCGGGGCATCTTCCTCGCGCAGCTCCTGAGAGAAGCCTGTTGGTGTGTCCACGCCTCAGGATATGGCAACCGCATCTGCAGAAACGCCCTCACAGGCGAGAATGATTGATCTTCGATAGGGAGACGTCACATGCCTGATGCAAGCCTTTCCTGGGAGACGGTCCGCGGGCTCCAAAGGGCCCTGGCCCGCGGCCAGATTAGCTCGGTGGATCTGGTGCGTCACTCTCTCGACCGCATTGAGTCGGTGGATCGATCCGGCCCGTCCATCAAGTCGGTGATCGAGCTGAACCCCGAAGCGGAGAAGATTGCGTCCGCGCTTGATCGCGAGCGGAGCGACGGCTCAATTCGTGGTGACCTGCACGGCATGACGGTGCTTATCAAGGACAACATCGATACGCGGGACAGTATGCGAAGCACCGCGGGATCGATCGCCATGCTGGAAGCGCGGCCCAGGCAGGATGCGGAAGTGGTGCGGCGCCTGCGGGAGGCCGGTCTGGTGCTGCTGGGGAAAACGAACCTCAGCGAGTGGGCGAACTTTCGCTCCGCGCGCTCCATATCCGGATGGAGCGCACGTGGGGGGCAGAGCCGCAATCCGTACGTCCTGGACCGGTCACCCTGCGGTTCGAGCAGCGGATCGGCCACGGCGGTTGCCGCCGGTCTGGTGCCGCTCGCCCTGGGCACGGAAACCGATGGCTCGATACTGTGCCCCGCGGCAGCCAGCGGGATCGTGGGTATCAAGCCTACGGTCGGACGGACCAGCAGGGCAGGAGTGGTGCCGATCTCCGCAAGTCAAGATACGGTCGGCCCCTTCGCCCGGACGGTCAGGGACGCTGCCATGTTGCTGGCGGCGATCTCGGGGGCAGATCCGCGGGATGAGGCAACCAGCGCATCCGCGGGTCGCGAGCTGGGCGATCTTTCGGTTCTGCTCGACGACGACGGACTGCGAGGAGCACGGATCGGCGTGCCGCGCAAAGTAATGTTCGGATACAGTACGCACGCCGACGAGGTCGCCAACCAGGCGATCGAGGTGATGAGGGAGCGGGGAGCAATCGTCATCGATCCCGCGGATTTCCCCAGTGCCGATGAGCTCGAGAAGAGCGAAGCTGAGCTCGAGGTCTTGCTGTACGAGTTCAAGTCGGGCCTCAATGGCTATCTGGCGGGACTCGGCGGAGATGCTCCTCGATCCCTCGAAGAGGTGATCGAGTTCAACAAGACCCACGCGGATCTCGAGATGCCGTACTTCAAGCAGGAAACGTTTGAAAAGGCGCAGGGCAAAGGTCCGTTGACCGAACCGGCTTACCTGGAAGCACTGGCGACGAACCGACGGCTAGGTCGAACCGAGGGCATCGATGCCGTGATGAAAGAGCACGAGCTGATACTCGAGCTGATCGGCCAGAACCGGATCTTGCAGATCGATGCTCTGGTGATGCCGACTGGCGGCCCCGCGTTCTTGATCGATCCAGTAAACGGAGACAGCCACTCGGGAGCCAGCTCCACGATTGCAGCTATCGCCGGGTATCCGGGAATTACGGTGCCCGCCGGCATGGCGCACGGTCTCCCCATCGGGATCACCTTCATGGGTCCTGCCTGGAGCGAACCGGTATTGATCCGATTGGCGCACGCCTATGAGCGTGCTTCGCTGGCCTGGCGGCCGCCTGAATTTCGCCCCTCTGCTGTCACGTTCTAGCTGACTCTCGCGAGATAGCCTAATTTTGTCAGACAGAATGTGGTAATCTAAAGCGATACGCGGTCAGGTTCGCCCGGGCGGTTCGGAAGCATCGGGTGCCGCGGGCGGGCGTACTTCACGTCATCGAGCACGCTTCAGTTCGCATCCGCGAGCCGCCAATCGCCGGCTCGAAATGCCCGACGACCGACTCATCTATCTCGGTGACGATGCGACATGAGTGGCGCTAGAGATCATGGCCATCGAGCTCGAACACGACGAGTTGTTGGTGATTCACGCAATGCCCCTCCGAAAGAAATATCAGGAACAATATCAGGAGGCGAAGCAATGGCAACGGTGAGAGACGAAGCGGGTGGCCTCCTGCACACGAAGAGCGGCGTGGGGCTCACGAGCGCGGACCTCGAGGCGTTATCCCAGGAGGCCGAGGCAGGGTACGACCTGACGAAGGCGCGCTGGGAGCGCGTTGGACGGCCCTCTCTGGGCACCGGAGTGTCTCCGCGGCTCAGCTTCCGCGCCAGTCGAAAGCTCTACGAGACCACGAGGGCGCTCGCGGAGCGCGAAGGCAAGACGATCAGCGAGGTCGCTCGAGAGGCCGTAGAACGGTACGTGTCGGACGAGTCACGCAAGTGATGCTCGGACGAGCATGAAATACGTGGAAAAAACGCGAGCGCGGAAGGTCTACTTCGACCGGTCGTGGGATTCCGGCACGACTTGAGATCTAGAAGGATCTCTCTAGACTTCTGGTCTCATCACGTCGAAGATTGTCTATGTTTTCGTGATGCTTGGCGGCCGATAGCAGGAAAAGACCCAAAGCCAGCATGACGTACTCGACGGGCCGTCCGGTTACTGCCATGAAGGCCGGCAACAATCCCAGGGCGACGAGCGAAGCCACCGAGGCGAATTTAGAGATTAGGATGCTCACGATCCACGCGAACGCCGCAACCCCGGCGGCGAACGGAGCCAGCACGAGCGCCACGCCAAAGGTCGTTGCCACCCCCTTGCCGCCGCGAAATCGGAGCGCGATCGAGAAATCGTGGCCCAGCACCGCCGAGAGGCCGATTAGCGCCAGGTCCAGATGGGGCAGTCCCAGTGCGATAGCAATCAGAAGCGGAATTATTCCCTTAACTACATCCAGGATTCCGACGATGACGCCCGCCCGGTAGCCGGCAATGTAGGCGACGTTCGAAGCCCCGATGTTACCGCTGCCGTACTCTCGAATGTCGTCAAACTGGAAGCGGCGCGCGACCAGAAGACCCGACGGAAATGAACCGAAGGCAAATGCGAGCAGCATCAGCAAGGAGGTCGTCATAACGCTGGGGAACGCTCACTATCGGGTAGTATGGATGCGCCTTTGAAGCTAAGGGTACCTGATAGCGACGCAACAAGGATAGGCAGCCAAAACTCTTGACGGAGACCGCTGAAAGCTACCTCTCGCCTCCCCCCGAAACGAATTCTGAAGTTCACACGTTCCTGTTCGCCGACGTGCGTGGCTACACACGTTTCACGCAGGACCGCGGCGATAAAGCGGCCGCCGAGCTCGTGGCCAAGTTCATCGCACTCATGCGCGAGGGCGTACAGAATCGCGGAGGACAGCTTGTCGAGATTCGCGGCGATGAGGCACTTGCCGTCTTCGGCTCGGCGCGCCAGGCGCTGCGCGCTGCCATAGAGCTGCAGGCTCGATTTGCGGCCGAGACGGAAGCAGATCCGACACTACCACTCTCCGTCGGAATGGGTGTGGAGATGGGGGAGGCAGTGCGTTTCGAGGACGGATTCCGTGGTGAAGCGCTGAATCTCGCGGCTCGACTTTGCAATCTCGCTCAGCCGAACGAAATCCTCACCACCGAAGGTGTGGTGTATCTTGGCCGCCGCCTGGATGGAGTGCGCTATATCGACCGCGGCGGCGCCGTACAGCTGAAGGGGCTTGACGAGCCAGTGCGAGTTTTGCGGGTAGTGCGCCAGGACGAGAACGTCATCCTCGCCGATTCCGCCTCTCGGCAGGGAGCATCCCTTCCCATCGGCACCTATCTCGGCGCGCTGCCGAACGGCATTCTGGTCGGGCGTGAGCAGGAGTGGGCGCAGATCATGGGAGCGCTCGACGAGGCGTCCAAAGGACTGGGCCGCCTGGTGCTGCTGTCCGGTGAGCCAGGCGTGGGTAAGACGCGATTGGCGCAGGAAGTCACCCTCAAGGCCCAGCACTGGGGGTTTCTGGTGGCCACGGGTCGGTGTTATGAGCCTGAGCAGGCGGTCCCGTTCTATCCCTTCCTTGAGGCGCTCGGGGCCGTGTACAACGCCGCCTCCGCGGCTCTGCGCTCGGAGATTCCGCGCCGCTGGCCATACCTGGCGCGGCTGCTGCCCGAACAGATCGGTGTGATTCCCGAAAGCGTGATCCACGGCGACGAGGACCAGCAGTGGCTCTTCCGCGCGGTGACGCATCTGCTCTCCACCATGGCCGAAGAGATGCCAATGGCAATTCTCCTTGACGATCTGCACTGGGTGGACGACTCGAGCCTCAAGCTCATCCAGCACCTGGCTCGCTACACACGGGGGAGCCGCATCCTGCTGCTCGGCACGTATCGGGATGTGGAGGTGCATCGGCAGCACCCACTCGAGCGCATGCTGCTCGATCTCAGTAGAGAGGGTCTGGTGGACGAGCTGCCGGTTCGCCGGCTGGAAAAGAAGGACACCGCGGAACTGATGAGCGAGATCCTTGGGCACGACGAGGACCTGTCGGATCTCGTCGACCTGGTTCATGAACGGACCGGTGGAAACGCCTTCTTCGTGCAGGAGATGGTCCACGCGCTCGTCGACAACGGCTCGGTCTTTCGCCGAGATGGCCACTGGGAGCGGCGGCGCGTCGAGGAGATGGAAGTCCCCAAGAGCGTGCGGTCGGTGATTGGGCAGCGGCTCTCGCGGCTGACTGAAAGCGCCCAAGAAGTGCTGCGCGAGGCAAGCGTGCTGGGCCAGGAATTCGCTTTCGACGACGTCCTGGCGCTGCTGCGCTCGGCCCAGGCGCCGCACGCCTCGGGGAACGAGGGCACCAGGCAAGGATGGACCGAAGACGAGATTGACGACGCCCTACGAAGCGCACGCGAAGCAGGTCTGGTACGGGAGAAGGACGGCGACCTCTTCGCCTTCAATCACGCTCTGACGCAGCAAGCACTGTATGCCGAGCTCTCCACGCGGCGCCGCAAGCGGCTACATCTGGCCGCCGGCCGCGTGCTCGAAGGCCTGAGCGAGAAGTCCTTGAAGAGGCGATCGCCCGAGCTGGCCTGGCACTTTCTGGAAGGGGATGATCCCGAGCAGGCATATCGTTACGCGGTCATGGCCGGGGAGCAGTCGGAGACCGTGTTCGCCAATGGGGAAGCCGAGAAACACTACCGCACGGCCCTCGAATTGGCGCGCGAGCTCGATGATGAGGCACGGGAAGCGGACGTTCTCGAGCGCCTCGGTGGGGTGCTGACTCTCACCGCGAAATATGACAAGGCACTGGATTTGCTGGAACGCGCCGCCAAGCTTCACGCCGAGCTCGGCAACGGCGAGTCGGAGCGCTGCGTGCTGGCCAAGATCGGGCACGCACACTACCAGCAAGGGTCGTGGCGGGACGGCATCGAACGGCTTCAGCCGGTGGTCGCCGCGCTCGACTACCACCCGGACGAGATCGAGCCCTCGCGCGGCTATGCAGCCGTGTATGCCTCCCTTGCCAGGCTGTACTCGCCAGCCGAGCGCTGGAGAGAGATGCTCGCCGCGGCGGAGCGGGCAGTGGAGCTTGCATCCGCCGTGGGCGATTCGCAAATTGCCATGGGCGCGGAGATAACCCGCACATCGGCACTGTGGGAGCTGGGACAGGAGGAAGACGCGCTTCGCTCGATAGAGGACGTGATTCCCCGCGCCGAGGCTGCCGGCGACATTACGAACCTCAGCCTGGCCTGGGGCTACGCGGCCATCTACTACGCGCGGAGGGGCGAGTTCGAGAAGGACCGGACGTACCACGAGCGGGCACTGGAGCTGGCGGAGCGGCGAGGCGATCGTGGGCAGACAGTGCTGCAGCTGATGAATCTGAGCTCCAATTTTTTTCACGTGGGTGACTGGCCACAGGCCAAGACCTACCTGGAGCGGGCCGAGGGCATCATGCAGAACCTTCCGGTGAGCCGTATGACCACCTGGCCGACCGGTGGCCGGGCCTGGTTATGCCTTCGACAGGGAGACCTCGAGGAGGCCTCGCGACACGCACGCGAGCTCATGCTGCACGCGAGCTCCATGGCAAGCGAAAGCTGGAGGCGGCAAGGTCTCCGCGTCCTGGGCGAGGCGGCCCTCCTCGATCGACGCCCACAGGAAGCCCTCCAACATCTGGAGCAGGCGCTCGACGACGAGCAATGGAAGAGCGACCCAGGTTTCCTGCGCACCCTCAGCTGGGCATACCTGGAATCAGGAAATCTTGCACGAGCCAGCGACATGGCTTCCCGGGCCGTGGCTCAGTCGAGGGCCTACCGGGACCAACCGGAGCTCGTCGAGTCTCTGGTGGTGCGGGGAACGGTATTGACCAAACAGCAGTCGTGGGATGACGCCGCCGAAACCTTCGAATATGCCCTGGCCGGAGCGCACGCCATGCAATTTCCCTTTGGCGAGGCCCGGGCCATGATGGAGTACGGCAGGCTCTACGCGCTCAGAGGCCAAGCCGACCGAGCCCGAGAGTACCTCGAGAGCGCCATTGAGATCTTCAAGCGGCTGGGCGCGCGTCGCGACCAAGAACTGGCTGCCGAATCCCTTTCGGAGCTCACGCTCGCCGCGACGTGACAAAGGCGGCCCGTCGTACGACGCGCCGCCCTTGTCTCCTGCAAGGAACTCTAAAGCCTTAGCCGTGCACGAGGTGGTGCAGGCAGCCCATGTGAAATAGCGAGCAAGGTCCGTGCCACACCTGCACATGTCAAGGTTCAGCCCGATATACGAACTTGACAGGCTGTGACGACGTCCGCAACGCAACTGTAACTTTTCTCGATTGCTGAGATTAGCGCACGCGGCAAGACGGGCAATTACGTCAGCGACATCGCCACGTCGTGCGCTCGCTCGGCCATTATCGTGGCCTCGGGAGGCCTGGTGGCCCACCTCCCCCTCCAATCCCAAGGCGGCCAAGCTGCCCTCTACGTCGCCGCCGCGGCGGTCATTTTCTGCACCGAATTCCTTACCGGTCCGGCCCTTCTGAGCCCGATCACCGGAGAAGGGCCGTATCGGGTCATTGTCGTCACGCTGAAAGAGGGCGGACTGATCGAAGCGTCTCAGCTTTTGATCGGTCTTCTCGGCGTCTATGCGGCGGATCGGCAGGTCTGGTCACTGGCGCTGTTGGCTCTGCCGACGGGACTCGTGTACCACTCATTCAAGCGGGTGAAAGAGCTGGACGACGTAACCCGGCAGATGCTGGAAAGCGTTGTCGACCTCGCCATTTGGGCGGCCAGGGTGCACGACATCGGCAAGATCGCAATTCCGGACCGCATCCTGAACAAGCCAGGCGGTTTCACGGATCAGGAGCGTCACATCATGGAGAGCGACTCGGAGAAGGGAGCGGAGTTTCTCGGCCGCGATCCCCAGTTCGCTCGCGGTGTGGAGATCGTTCGTCATCATCACGAGGGCTGGGGTGGAAGAGGCTATCCCCACAAGCTCAAAGGGAACGAGATTCCATTCGGCTCGCGAGTCATCGCCGTAGCCGACAGCTTCGACGCCATGACCAGCGACCGCCCCTATCGGCAAGGCATGTCGGCCGAGCGCGCCTCGGCCATTCTCCGAGAAGGCAGGCGCACGCAGTGGGAAAGCTCGGTGGTCGACGCGCTGATCCGCAGCATCGCGGTGGATGCGCAGAGAGCCACGGCGCCGGCCCATCCGGCATCCCAGTCCGAGCGGTCCCTGTGACGGCCTCCGCAAACGCCGTCTGACAATGAAAAGCAGAACACCCCCAAAGGGAAGTTCTGCTGAGTCTTCGACCTGGCGTCCCTAGCCGGACTCGAACCGACGCACCTGGCTTCGGAGGCCAGTGCTCTATCCAACTGAGCTATAGGGACAAGGCGTCACTCTTGGCTTGCATAGGCCACTCTTGAGGGTGCCGGGGCGGTTGGAGACGCTTCAGCGGACTGTGAACTCCTCTCAAGTTTCCCATTGAGGACGCCCGCAGGCAAACAGGGACGTATTGTTTTCGGCTTAATGCCTGGAAAAAGCGCTTCGTGCCGGCAAAGCCCCGTGTTCCTGGATACCATATCCGCCCATAGCTATTTCCATACTTCCAGGGAACAATATCGGGTCTGGACCCGATAGGACCCGTCGCGATACAGGCCTATCTTTCTGGTGAGAAGAGCCTCTGTGAGGCCGGAAAGAAGGACTGTCCCATGAAACTGCCATCGAGAACCATGAGATCCTGGGCGTTTGTCGCCACCGCGGTTGTGTCGTTAGCGGTTGTGATCGCGCCGAGCGCTCTTGCCGCCAAGAGCGCTGCTACTGTCAAGAGCGGTGGGCGGCTGACCGCTGCCCAGCCGTGGGGCACGATACCCCGCAACTTCAACCCATACGCACCTTCAGGCGCGAACGCGCCGGGCACGAGGAGCTGCATCTACCAGTCGCTCTACTACATCAACGCCGCGTCCGGCAAGGAGACGCCGTTGCTCGCGACGAAATACGCTTGGACCGGTCACAGCCTCAAGCTCGTTGTCACCACTCGTAGAGGTGTGACCTGGACCGACGGGAAGAAGTTCTCGGCGGCCGATGTCGCCTTTACCTTCAACTACCTGAAGGCGAATCCGAGCATAGACCTGAACGGCATCTGGACCAGCCCACTCAAGTCTGTCACGGTTAGTGGGTCGAACACCGTCGTGTTCACGTTCTCCAAGCCGTTCACCCCGGCGGCCGTCTCGATCCTCTACGGCACAGACGGTGTTCCGACCGTGATCCTTCCGAAGCACATCTGGTCGAGCATCAAGAACCCCGCATCCTACACAAACACCAGCCCCGTGGGCACCGGCCCGTTCAAGCTCGCGTCCTTCTCGACCACCGCGGTCACGTACTCGAAGAACTCGCGCTACTTTCAGAAGGGACGGCCGTACCTGAGCTCGGTCGTGTTTAGCTCCGTGGACTCGAACATCACGGCTGAGCTTCAACTGTTGAACGGCACGATCGACATGTCGTACGACGCCATGACCGACGTGAAGACGACGTTCGTCGCCAGGAACCCGTCGACGAACCACTACTTCTGGCCGGTCATTAACATGAACTACCTGTACTTGAACACCGCCAAGGGGCCGTTCAATAACGTAAGCTTCCGTAAGGCCGTCGCGTCAGCCGTGGACACTAAGTTCATAGCCAACAGGGCGTACTTTGGCGCCCTGGCAGGCGCCACCGGCGGAGCGCAGGCAGCCATCGTCCAGCCGCAGCTGAAGGGGTGGTTCGATCCCTCGCTGGCCAAGTATCAGTGGTCGTTCAGCCCAACGAAGGCGAAGGCGCTGCTCAAGTCAGCCGGCTTCAAGTGGTCGTCTAGCGGCAAGCTCGAGTCGCCCGCGGGCAACGTCTATCCGACCTTCAGCATCCTCATCGGTGGGCCAGGGTGGACCGACTACATCTCGCTGGCGGACAACATCTCGCGTCAGTTGAGCGCCATCGGGATCAGCTCGAACGTGGTCCAGGAGCCGTACTCCACGTACGCGAACGACCTCAACAAAGGCAACTTCGACTTCGCGATCTCGTGGGGCAACGGCAACTCGTCGACGCCGTACTTCCAGTACTACTACATGTTCTCTCCCAAGCAGTCGGCGCCAATCGGACAGGTGGCGAACACCAACTGGGGGCGTTTCACGTCTCCGGTGATCACCAAGGCATTGGCGACCTACGCCGGAAGTAGCAGCCGAGCCACGCAGAAGGCAGCAATATCCGCGATCGCCAAGGTAGTCCTGACGAAGGTCCCTGTGGTGCCGCTCACCGGCCGGGCCAACTGGCTCGTCTACCAGACGCGGACCTTGACGGGCTTCCCAACGAACTCCAATCCCTACAACGACGGCAGCGCATCCGACCAGGAAGGCGCAATGCTCGTCTACCTGAACGCGCACCAGAAGTAACCGCGATTCGCCCCGGCTGGCATCGAGGCCAGCGTGATGGCGGGAGGGACCGGCCTACTGCAAGCCGGCCCCTCCCACCGATGGGGTGGTCGTAGAGGGGGGGCTAGTCCGTGCTTTACCTGCTGAGGCGCCTCGGGGCTCTCCTGGTGACGCTCTGGGTCGCGATCACGGTCAACTTTGCCCTACCCCGGCTCATGCCGGGCGACCCGGTGCAGACGATGTTCGCCCGCTACCAGGGCAAAGTCAGCCCCACGGCGATTCACTCTATGCAGCTCGCGTTCGGCATAAACACGAACGAGAGCGAGCTCGCCCAATACGGTGACTACTTGCGCCACACTCTGACGGGCAATCTCGGCGTGTCGTTCTCGTACTTCCCCGCGAGCGTCAGCTCCCTCATCGGCAGCGCACTTCCGTGGACCCTGGGCCTGGTTGGCTTTGCGACGATCCTCGCGTTTCTCTTGGGGACGTCCCTCGGGATGCTGGCGGCGTGGCGCCGGGGCACCGCGGGCTGGCGTCGGGCCTCTCTCGTCGACTCAGGGCTCGTCCCGCTCGGGCTGCTGCTCGGCGCGCTGCCTTCATTCTGGATCGCGCTGATCCTTCTTTACTTCATCGCCTTCCAGTTTGGCTGGTTCCCCGTTGGAGGCGGCATCGACCCGGGCCAGACGATCGACTCCTGGTCCGGCGTCGCGTCCCTGCTCCAGCACTCGGCCCTCCCGGCGATCACGCTGACCTTGATCTCGATGGGGCTGTGGATCCTACTGATGCGCAACAACATGCTCACCGTCCTTGGTGAGGACTACGTCAAGTTTGCGCGAGCAAAGGGTCTCGACGACCGGACGGTCGCCTACCGATACGCGGCCCGCAACGCGATCCTGCCCGTGTTCGCCCAGCTCGCCCTAGCGCTCGGCGTGATTGTCGGCGGACAGGTCTTCATCGAGATCGTCTTCTCGTATCCCGGCATCGGCTACCTGCTGCTCCAGGCCGTCCAGAACCAGGACTATCCCCTGATGCAGGGAATCTTCCTCATCTTCACCGTCACGTTGCTGATCGCCAGCTTCCTCGCCGACGCCCTTTACGCCGTCTTCGACCCCCGCGTTCGGGACTCGCAGACATGACCTGGCAGGACTTCCTCCACAATCGTCGCGCGCTCAGTGGGGGCATCATCGTACTCATCTTCTGCGGAATGGCGCTGCTCGCGCCCCTCATCGCCCCCTACTCACCGACCACGGTCGAGTTCACGCCCAGCCTCGCACCGAGCTCGCATCATCTCCTCGGCACCACGGTCAATGGGCAGGACATCCTATCGCAGCTTATCTGGGGAGCGCGTGCGAGCCTCTTCGTCGGCCTGATTGCAGGCGCGCTGATCACGCTTGTGCAGCTCGTGATGGGCATCTTCGGCGGCTACGTCGGTGGTCTCTACGACATGGTCGCTACCTCGGTCACGAACGTGTTCCTCGTCTTCCCGGCACTTCCACTGCTTATCATCCTCGCGGCGTACCTGCGCGGAGGGAGCCTGCTCGTCCTGGTCGGGGTCATCGTGATTACCGGCTGGGCGTGGGGAGCGAAGGTGCTGCGGGCGCAGTCGCTCGCGCTCCGCAACCGACCCTTCATACAGGCAGCGCGCATCTCCGGTGAGGGACGCTGGCATATCGTCCTTACGCACATCGTGCCGAACATGCTTGGAATCATGGTCGCGAACTTCTTCGGCGCGGCATTGTTCGCAGTCCTGGCGGAAGCGGGCCTGGAGTTCATCGGGCTCGGCAACATCAACAATGTCACCTGGGGCACGATGCTCTACCGGGCCTCCACGGGCAACGCCCTCCTGCTCGGCCAGTGGATCTGGCTGTTCGTGCCGGGCCTCTGCCTCGCGCTTGTGGGGACGGCCCTCGGGCTCCTCAACTTCGCCGTCGACGAGATTGCCAACCCGCGCCTGCGTAGGAGTTGACGTGATGCCATCCCTGCTTGAAGTCTCCCATCTCTCCGTCTCCTACGGCTGGCACGAGAGCTCGTCCATGGTCGCCGTCCGGGACGTAAGCCTCAACGTCACCGCGGGAGAGATTTTCGGCATCGCCGGCGAGTCCGGCTGCAGGAAGACGACACTGGCGATGGCGGCGTCAGGCTTGCTCGACCCGCCAGGGCGCATTGTCTCCGGCTCCGTGCACTTCGATGGAACCGATCTCGCCGATCTCTCTGACGCCGAGCGTCGACAGCTGCGTCTCACGCAGATCTCGCTGGTGTTCCAGGCGTCGATGAACGTGCTCAACCCCGTAATGCGTCTGCGCGACCAGTTCTACGACGCCATGGCTGCGCACGGGGTCCACTCGCGCG
>DHWR01000242.1:2020-2534 GCA_002413265.1 Chloroflexi bacterium UBA5177 | reverse complement strand
GCCGCCAGAATGACCGCGATACCGTGGCGGTGCACCCGGGAGGTCCAGCCACTGGAGGCCGTCGCCAACAGAGCGCCGACAGACGGGGCGGTGTACAGGAGACCGAGCACGCCCGCGCCGCCATACCGTGCGGCTAGCGCGGGAAAGAGGGCGGTCGGCATGCCGAAGAACATCGCGACCATGTCGACCAGGTAGGTGCCCATGAGATCGGGGCGCGACCAGGCGTATCGAACGGCCTCGGTTATGCTCTCCAGGCTTATTCTTGCCGCATCCGTCGGAGGTGGCACCGCGCGCATCGAGCGCAAGGCTGCCAGCGAGACGAGGAAGGTGAGGACGTCTATCCCGTAGGTGGACGGAAGCCCGAGCGTCGCAATGAGAATCCCGGCCAGCGCAGGTCCGGCAACCGTGCCCGCCGTGCCGTACAGGCCGTTCAGGGCGGCCGCCGCAGTCAGCTCGTCCCGATCCACCAGCCGAGGCACAAGCGCGGCCAGCGAGGGCCTTTGGAGAGCCGCAA
>DHWR01000242.1:458-1743 GCA_002413265.1 Chloroflexi bacterium UBA5177 | reverse complement strand
CCTCCCACGAAAGCGAGCGTGATGATAGGCACGATGGCAAACAAACCGAGCAGGCCGACCGCCAGCGAAGAACGAGTCAGCGCATACACCTGGAAGGGGATGGCGACGACCGTGATCTCGCTGCCGAATTCCGATACGCTGCGCCCGCCGAACAGCAATCGAAAGTCACGGTGGCGCCGCAGGGGACCGAGGTCTACGGCTGCCAGTCCGGCTACCCGCTGCAGCACCGGTCGGCGAGACGGATCGGGCCCGCGACCCTGAGGGCCATTTTCGGAAGACATGGCCGAGCATACAGAACACCGACGTAGTAGCTTGAATCATGCTGGCAGCACACTCGGCCGCTCTTCGCTCGGCCGTACGCCTCGAGATTTTTACGGTCGCCTGGATGCTTGTCGAGGCAGCCCTGTCTCTCGGAGCCGGCGTGGTCGCGGGCAGCATCCTGCTGGTGGCGTTCGGGCTCGACTCGGTGCTGGAGTTGGTGAGCGGGGGCGTTCTGTTGTGGCGGCTTTCGGCGGAGGCGGGGGGCCGCGATGTGGAACTCGTCGAGAGTATCGAACGCACTGCGATCCGAGTCGTGGCAGTCACGCTCGTGCTGCTTTGCATTTACGTTCTGGCCTCTTCCCTTTACGGGCTGGCCGTGCAGTCGAAGCCGGAAAGCTCAGCAGTGGGCGTAGGGATCTCGGCAGCCGCAGTGATCGTCATGCCGTGGTTGGCCCTTCAAAAGCGGAGACTCGCCGGCAAGCTCGGCAGTGACGCGCTGGCAGGCGACGCCGCGGAGTCGCTCACTTGTGGCTACATGGCAGGCACGGTCCTGGTGGGAGTCGGTCTGAACGCTCTCTTCGGGTGGTGGTGGGTGGAGGACGCGGCGGCGCTGGTCTTCTTATTCTGGTTGGGACGTGAGACCTGGGAAGCGTTCGAGGAAGCGAGGGAGCAAGGAACTGGCGCGAGCTCGGTTGAGGCTCGCTGAGGGCGCTCGAACTTCCCAGTTACAGTCGCGTAGATCTCTTGGAGAAGTGATGCAGCGAATCTTGGTGGTACGCAACGGAGGGCTGGGGGACACGCTGTTGACGGTGCCGGCAATAAGGGCTCTCCACCGCTGCTATCCGGATGCATCCATCGAAGTAGCAGGAAACACCGAGTACTGGTCCGTTGCGAGGGATTTGGTCGACGCTATCTATCGCGCCGACGATCCGGCGATCGCGGAGATCTTCGCGACCGGACCCAGGCACAACTTCAGCAAGAGGTTTGAGAACGTCGATCTGCTGATCTCGTGGAGCACGCAGCC
>DHWR01000242.1:0-181 GCA_002413265.1 Chloroflexi bacterium UBA5177 | reverse complement strand
TTCTCGAGGCTTCGAATGATGACCGCGAACTCTGCTTGACGCTTTCGGCGGAGGCGAACACGCAGGCCGACGCCGTGTTTGCGAGCTTGGGCCTCAGCCGGCCCGTATTGATTCATCCCGGCGCCGGCGCGCCCTGGAAACGCTGGCCCGCCGATCGATTCGCCGAGCTAGCGGGGAGGCT
>DHWR01000289.1:2307-3209 GCA_002413265.1 Chloroflexi bacterium UBA5177 | reverse complement strand
CCAGCCAAGCGCTCGCTGGGCGAGAAGGTCGCCATCGAAGCCGACGTTTTTGCCGACGGCCATGACGCGGTCGCCTGCGTCATTCGCTACCGGCACCAGGCGGACAGTGCATGGACCGAGGTGCCGATGTTGGCCCTCGGCAACGACCGCTGGCGTGGCGAGATCATCGTCAGCCAGCTCGGGCGCTACCTCTACACGGTCCAGGGGTGGGTCGACCGCTTCCAGACGTGGCGGCTGCAGCTCGCGAAGCGAATTGCTGCCGGCCAGGACGTGGCGATGGAGCTCAAGGTCGGCGCACAGCTCGTCGAGGCGGCGGCGAAACGCGCCCAAGGTGCCGACGCCGATCTTCTGAGGAAGCATGCCGCGGCTTTGGGAAGTGCAGCCGTGCCTGGTCACGCCCCGCTCCCCGGCCCTCTCCCCCGAGGGGGAGAGGGTGCTAGTGCTGTTTCCGTTGAGCTCGTGCAACTCATGGACCGATACCCCGACCGGAGCGAGGCTGTCACCTACTCTCGCGAGCTCGACATGCTCGTCGATCCCCAGCGCGCCCGCTTCAGCGCCTGGTACGAGCTGTTCCCGAGGTCGGCCGGCGAGCCCGGCCGCCACGGCACCTTCCGCGACGTCGAAAAACGCCTCCCCTACATCGCGGGCATGGGCTTCGACGTCCTTTACATGCCGCCCATCCACCCGGTCGGGCGAACCAACCGCAAGGGTGCGAACAACAGCGTCAAGGCATTGCCGGACGAGCCAGGCAGCCCGTGGGCCATCGGTTCCGTCGAGGGCGGCCACAAGTCGATCGCTCGCGAGCTCGGCACGCTCGACGACTTTCGCCACCTGCTGGGCTCGGCCAAAGAGAAAGGACTCGACGTCGCGCTCGACATCGCGTTCCAGTGCTCGCCCGACCA
>DHWR01000289.1:0-2074 GCA_002413265.1 Chloroflexi bacterium UBA5177 | reverse complement strand
CCTTACGTCCGCGAGCACCCCGAGTGGTTCCGCCACCGGCCTGACGGGTCGATCCAGTACGCGGAGAATCCGCCCAAAAAATACGAGGACATCGTCCCCTTCGATTTCGAGTGCGAGGCGTGGCGAGAGCTTTGGGCCGAGCTTCTTTCAATCGTCACCTACTGGATCGATAAGGGAGTCCGCATCTTTCGAATCGACAATCCGCACACCAAGCCATTCCCGTTCTGGGAGTGGCTCATCGGCGAGGTCAAGCGCGACAACCCGGACGTCATCTTCCTGGCCGAGGCGTTCACGCGGCCCAAGGTCATGTATCGATTGGCGAAATGCGGTTTCACGCAGTCGTACACGTATTTCGCGTGGCGCCACACTGCCTGGGAGATCACCCAGTACTTCACCGAGCTGACGCAGACGCCGGTGAGCGACTTCTTCCGGCCCAACCTGTGGCCCAACACCCCGGACATCCTCACCGAGTACCTGCAGACCGGCGGCAGGCCGGCGTTCGCGGCACGCCTCGTGCTGGCTGCCACCCTGGGAGCCAACTACGGCATCTACGGGCCGGCCTTCGAGCTGTGCGATGCGCGCGCCAAGGAACCCGGCTCGGAGGAGTACCTCGACTCCGAGAAGTTCCAGCTGCGCAGCTGGAACATCGACTCTCCGGATAGCCTTCGCGAGATGATCACGCTCGTCAATGAGATCCGGCACGAGAACCTGGCGCTCCAGAGCGACCGCGGCCTGCGGTTCCACACGACAGAGAACGAGAGCCTCATCGCCTACACGAAGAGCACGACCGACCTCGCGGACGTGATGCTGACCGTCGTCAACCTCGACCCGCATCACACCCAGGCGGGCATGGTCACGCTGCCGCTGAAGGACCTCGGACTGGACACCGACAAGAGCTACCAGGCGCACGAGCTGCTGAGCGGTGCGCGCTACATGTGGAACGGTCCACGCAACTACGTCGAGATCAACCCCCACGCCGCGCCTGCGCAGATCTTCAGGTTCCGGCGCCGCGTCCGCAGCGAGCACGACTTCGAGTACTTCCTGTGATCGCCGGGGGCGCGCAGGGCCCAGCTTCAAACCTTAAGACGAGCAAGCGCCGCAAGACTGAGACGTTCGCGCTCGACGACGATCCGCTCTGGTATAAGGACGCGATCATCTATGAGGTCCACCCGCGGGCCTTCTACGACAGCGACGGCGACGGGAGCGGCGACTTCAAGGGCCTGATCGAAAAGCTGCCCTACCTCCAGGAGCTCGGCGTCAGCGCGATCTGGCTGCTGCCCTTCTACCCCTCCCCTCTCCGCGACGACGGCTACGACATCGCCGACTACGAGGACGTCAACCCGATGTACGGCCGCCTGCCCGACGTGCGCCAGTTCATCGCCGAAGCCCACAGGCGTGGCATGCGCGTGATCAACGAGCTGGTCTGCAACCACACGTCGGACCAGCACCCGTGGTTCCAGAAAGCGCGAAGGGCCCGTCCCGGCAGCGCGATGCGTGAGATGTACGTCTGGAGCGAGACCAACCAGAAGTACCAGGACGCCCGGATCATCTTCAAGGACTTCGAGGTCTCCAACTGGACCTGGGACCACGTCGCCAACGCGTACTACTGGCACCGCTTCTTCTCACATCAGCCGGACCTCAACTACGACAACCCGCGCGTCAAGGAAGCGATGTTCAAGACGTGCGACTTCTGGCTCGACATGGGCATCGACGGGATGCGCCTAGACGCGACGCCCTACCTGTTCGAGCGCGAGGGCACGAACTCCGAAAACCTCCCCGAGACCCACGGGTTCCTGAAGGAGCTGCGCAACCACGTCGACACCAATTACCGAAATCGAATGCTGCTGTCGGAGGCCAATCAGTGGCCCGAGGATGCTGTCGCCTACTTCGGCCAGGGCGACGAATGCAACATGGGCTTCCACTTCCCGCTGATGCCCAGGCTGTTCATGTCGATTCGCATGGAGGACAGGTTCCCCATCATCGACATCCTGGCCCAGACCCCGGCCATCCCCGACACCTCCCAGTGGGCGCTGTTCCTGCGCAACCACGATGAGCTGACGCTCGAGATGGTGAC
>DHWR01000144.1 GCA_002413265.1 Chloroflexi bacterium UBA5177 | reverse complement strand
AGATCAATAAAAGTTGCTGCAAATCGAGGTAGTTAACGAACCATTGGCTGTTGCAATCGAATCGCATCAATCAGCCAATCCCGCCGGGGTAGGGGGGCGGGCCCTTAAACGCGACGCTCGGGAGTGGACGGTTAACGTCAATCAACGCAGAGATCCACTGGTTCTTTCACCCATCGGGCACGCCGAGCCATCTCCCGGCGCCGGCCGCGAGTCTTCTTCCCGATCACGTCCCCGTGGGCAGGCTCAACCTCCGTCGGAGACCGAACCACAGTCTGGGATTGGCTCCTTGCGACCAGCACCGTGATCGCAATCAAGAAATCATCGGGAAAGTTGGCCAAAGCGTCTAATGGGACTCTGCCATCCTCTCGCAGTGCGTCCTCGATGAGTACCGACATCTCCTGAGGTGCGAAGACGGCGCTGGACAACCTCACGCGGTCGCGATTTTTGTCCTCAACCAATCCGAGGCCCAGTTCAGGCAGGACCCGCCTGTAGAGCTCGACCTCATCCCCGACGGGTTCGTCAATGGAGAGAGTCATGGAGCGGCGTAGCTTGCCGCTCCTGTAAGACGTTCAGCGAGATGAAGCTGATGAAAGCCTTCAATCCCAGGACCCTCCCACTCTTCGCCTGATTCAACGAACAAGCAATAGAGATCGTCGTCGTTCTCGTCATCGAAGAGCGTCTCGGCGTCAATGCCTTCAAGGTGCCATTCGAGCTGAACGCCCCCATTGCTGACCGGAATGATGGTGGGTGGGGGGGTATCGGTGCCCATCACTTGCATGAGAAAATCGACCGCTCGCCTTGCATGGCGAGCGTTAATCGATCGGCTCCCGTGTGTGTCCCAACCTGGCGGCAAAGACAGCAACTCGTCGATCCGCTCTAGCACGGGAATAAGCCATCCGCTTTCCGATGTTTCCTCACGTGGCTCTGCGACTCGGAGAAAGTAAGCATCAGGCAAATCCACATTCCAGCTGGCGCCTTGCTCCCGGGCGGGGCCAGGCTGCGTAACCTCGCCGATCGGCGCCGCATCTGGCAGATAGTTGACGGCGTAGACGCTCCTCAGGCTTGCCTCTTGGAGGTTGGTGAGGTTTTGAGCAATGTTGGTTCCGATCAATACTCCAGCCGGGCCAGAAGCACCCGAGGTGCCAGAAACATTGGAGGTCAAGAGCCATGGGAGCGCATTGCTACTCATGCCGGTTGCGCCAGATGCAGGGACCATTTGGCCCGAAGCACCGATCAACTGGTGCGTAGGACGAACTGTGATTGAGCCAGGCCAATCGCCGGCGGAAACATTCGACGAGCTATGCGTGCCTGGAACCAATGACGACCACGTCACCCAGTCCCCCGATTGGGTTTCGCGATTCGCCGTGAGGCCTTGGATCTCGTCCAAGAGCAGATGTGGTCTTCTCTTTACCGAAGCTTCCACTTCTTGTGCATTCTCTCCGTCGTGATCTCTTTGAACGTTCGGACAATCCGGTCACGGCCTTGATCGAAGGACCGTAGGATTGCAGCCCGGCTCTTCCCGTCTGGCCGAGCCCGCGCTAAGAGTGTGAGCGAGTAGATCGCCGTGCTATCCGCGGCCCGCAACGCTGGGATTGCAGTTAGGTACAGCCGACCGGCCGGGTCGCCACCCTCGTCTACGCTGGGGATGATGTGTCGCTGCTGAAATTGCGTTTCTTCTGGCGGCAATAGGACCGAGGACCGAGGACTCTTGACTAACCTCAGGATTCGACTCAACGGAACATGCTTGCTCGCGTCGCTAGGCGCGGCGGCATCAATCTGGTTGATGTAGGTCACCTCGCACCAGGTCGGTGGATTCTTGGCTAGACGTTCAGGGTCCAGCCCGTCTACGAACGGGCGAAATAATTCTTCGAACCGGCGCCGTATCGCGCGATACCGAGGATAGACATCAGTTGGTTCCCTCCGCCGCCAATTGAGGATGAACCTGTCCTGCTGAACCTGAACGAGCCAATTGCCACCGTCACTAAACCAATAGCGCTGTGGTGTTAGCGATTGGAGAACCTCGAACTGGAACCTGGATTCCCTTGGTTTCGCTCCGAATTCCTCGCTCGCAGGAAGGAGTGGTGGTTGCTTCTCGAGGTGGGGAAACTCTTGGCGTATCTGGGGCCAGTAGTCGGCTAGTGCGGTCGCGTCGTCCGTGACGGCGTCCGCGTACTGAACGCCTAGAACCACCTCGTCGACGGGCGGGGCGTCAAAGGTAACGGGGTCAGTTAGCTCTGCTACCTCTTGCTCTCTTTCCAGCTCTTCAAGAACGGAGCTTATGGGGCTGAAGGACTCATCCGCAACCGTGCGACAGTCGCTTCTCGCGGAAGCCCATACGGTCCCCCGCAGGTGACACGGTTCTCGCCGTAAGAACCGGCTGCTGCAACATGAGCATCACCGAGGACCCTTGCTTGTGAGCTACTCGTCCGACTCGCCGTCGCCTGACGGCTCTTCGGGTGCTTCGTCTGAGCCCTCGTCCTCGCCCTTCTTGGCCGCGACGCCGACCTTCTCGGGCTCGTCCTTGGCCTTCGGCTTCGGCGGGTGCGTGGGCGCGATAATCGTCAGGCGCAACGGGTGCTCGTCGTCTTCGCCCTTGTCCTGGTCGCGGTCGACCATCACGGTCGAGCCGGA
>DHWR01000206.1 GCA_002413265.1 Chloroflexi bacterium UBA5177 | reverse complement strand
CGTGTCGGCCAACCGGCGTTCGGCATGGCCGATACCGTACTCGCGCCCGCGGCCAGCAGCTCCTCGACCACCTGAAGGCTCGTGCTCGACCCGACGCTGCAGTTGGTTCCGATGACCTCAACCTTGAGGCTAGAGAGGGCTTCGACCGCCTGCCGGGCGGAGTGGCCCTGCGGTGTGCGCACATCCTCCGTGAAGGTCATCTGCGCGATGATCGGAAGATCCGTCAGCTCGCGCGCGGCTCGGATACCTTCGGCGATCTCCTGCAAGTCGCTGAAGGTCTCGAAGATCAGTAGGTCGACGCCACCTTCCAGCAGGGCCGAGACCTGTTCCTGGAAGACGGTGAAGATTTCGGCGGCCGTGGTGTTGCCGTACGGCTCTAGCGTGCGTCCCGTGGGCCCGATCGAGCCGCCCACGAAGGCCGTGCGTCCCACGATCTCCCTGGCGCCGCGCGCCACACGGGCGCCGCGTCGGTTGATCTCCCGGACCTGGTCCTCCATGCCAAAGGCGGCGAGCTTGAAGCGGTTAGCTCCGAAGGTATTGGTCTCGATGAGCTCGGCCCCGGCCCTCAAGTAGTCGAGATGAATCTGCTCCACTAGTTCCGGTCGGTCCAGGTTCTGCGCATCGAAGCAATGGTCGAAGGGAACGCCGAGCGCGTACAGCTGAGTGCCCATCGCGCCATCGGCCACGATGGGCTTCTGGTCGTGAAGGCGCAGCCTGAAGGGATGCTGCATAACCACCTCTGTCAAGTGTAGAGGCATTCTAGTTAAACGATGTGCGCGTACCCGAAGCACGTGTGCACGCCAGAAGGTCCCGGAATGCCCGCCAAAGCTCGGTTGATCGCCGCAACCGCGTAGGCCTGCGCCTTCTCCGGCCGCGCCTGGGGATATGGCTCGTCGATCTGTACCATATCGGCGCCGGCCTCCTTGAGCGCACGCAGCTCGGCGTTGACCGCCGCCGCCAGATCCATCGCCAGGCTCTCCTCGTCCGGATAAAAATCGTTCTGCGCCTGCTGGATCATCGTGAACGGTCCGGGCACCGTGATCTTCAGCGCCAAAGCGGGCTGTCGGGCTGAAGACCCAGCAGGCGATCGGTGGGTATGAGATTGTTGCCTTCCGCATCCGTTCCCAATCGACACTCGTAAATCCCCGCCGCGTGGTCGAGCAGGTCGATGCCGACCCGGTCGTACCCCAACCGGTTTCGGACCTCTTCATACACCACGTCGAGCACTTCGTCGGGCGTGCGTGTCTCGCTCAGACGCTCACTAATCGCAAGGGACCACTCGAGACCGCGTACGTACGCGTCAGGGTCAGTTGGGGACTCGGGTTTCATGGCTACCAAGAGTATGCCTCTGGGTCGTCTAAAACAAGGGGCATGGGGTTATGTTTGTTGTACAGACGTATTCCACCGAAGGAGAGTGTTCGGTGTCTACGCAAACAATTACGACCGCCGTCGAAACTGACCCGCACCGCTGGATCGAGGTTCTGAGGGAGAGCCAGGACTCGCTCGCGGCGCTCGTCTCACCTTTGACTCCTGAGCAGCTGCGCGGGCCTTCGTACCACAGCTGGAGCATTGCCCAGGTGCTTGGACGCTTGGGCAGCCAGGCGGAGATTTACATGGGCTGGATTGGCTCCGCCGTCTAACACACGGAGCCGGCGGGGCGCGCCACGATGCAGCCTATTTGGGACGCGTGGGTTGGGCGAAGCCCTGATGCCCAAGCAGCAGATTCCATCGCCTGCAACGAACGGCTCGTGCGCCGCTTCGAGTCCTTGAGCGAAGGCGAGCTATCCTAAATGCACCTCGACCTCTTCGGCATGCAGCTCGATGCCGCGGGGCTCGCTCGCTTGAGGGTGGCGGAGGCGGCGGTTCACAGCTGGGATATTGCCGTGGCACTTGACCCTGCCGCCACTGTGTCAGCGAAGGTCGTGGATCTGCTGATCGACACGCTCGGATTGATCGCCGGTCGTACAGGGAAGCCGCAAGTAAAGTCGTACCGTCTACGGATACCAACGACGGATCCTGAGCGAGAGCTTCGCTGCGTGTTGGCGAAGCGGTCGAGCTCACGAAGTGGGAAGACGGCACCGAGGATGGAGTGCTGCAAATTCCAGCGGAGGGATTTTTGCGGCTGGTGTACGGACGGCTCGATCCGGATAACACGCCGACGTACGAGATCACCGGGCCGGTTAGTTTGGATGAGCTGCGGAGAATTTTTCCCGGAGTTTGAGAAGGCGTTCGAGATCGCGCGGCTCGGCCGCAGACCAGAGAAAGCTGTTATCCTTCTTAACGCCCGCAGCGTCGCTCTACTTGGTCCGTACTTCGACGCCACCATTGATCCAGCGAGCATTCGAGGGCCGTTTTTTCTTGCGAATCGCCTTTATCGGTACCCGAGGAATCCCCGCCAGATACAGCGGCTTCGAGACCTTCGCGGAGGAGCTTGGGGCCAGACTCGTGGACCGGGGACACGAGGTGACCGTCTACTGTCGCCGGCACCATTGCGAAGAGCTCCGCAGCATGCACCGAGGCATGCGACTCGTGCGAGTGCCCGGCATCGCGACTAAACACCTCGACACTATCTCGCACACGTTTGTGTCCTGTCTTCACGCCCTCTTCCAGCCCTACGACATCGTCGTGATGTGCATCTCAGGAAACAGTCCACTTGCCTTCATTCCTCGCCTGCGAGGGACAAGGGTAGTGATGAACGTGGACGGTTCGGACTGGCGTCGCAAAAAGTGGGGCAGGCTTGCACGCGCGTACATCAAGATGTCGGAGTGGTTTTCTATCCATCTGCCGAATGCCACCGTGACGGATAGTCAGGTGATGCGGCGGTACTACCTGGAGCGTTATGGGGCTGAGACGGTGTGCATCAGTTACGGCGGAGACATGCCTCCCTCCACCGACGATTCCACCTTGAAACGACTTGGCTTGCGGCCCCACGAATACTTTCTGCTGGTGGGCCGGTTGGTTCCCGAGAATTGCGCTCACCACCTGGTGGATGCGTATGAGGCCCTGGAAACGGATCTTCAGTGCGTTGTCGTCGGCGATGCACCGTACCAGGAGGCGTATATCGCGGATTTGAAGCGCCGGGGCGCGAACGTCCTATTCACGGGCTATCTTTTCGGGGAGGCGTATCGCGAACTGATGCACAACGCCTACGCGGTGGTGGTGTGCTCCGAGGTGGGAGGCACACATCCGGTGCTGGTAGAGGCGATGGCCGCAGGAAACTGTGTGGTCGTAAACGACACACCCGCGAACCTCGAGGTGGTGGGTGAAGCCGGTCTCTCTTACTCGGGCGAACGAGGAGCTGAGGCACTTGGAGAAGCTTTGCGCAAAATCCAGAGTGACCGGAGCGAGGTTGATCGCTACCGAGTGTTGGCCGTCAAACGCGCGCGCAGCCAATACTGCTGGGACTCGGTAACCGACGAATACGAGCGGCTGTTCGGGCGCCTCTCGAGTCGGCCCCGACCTGGTGCGGTCACAAGAGTGGGAATCGACGGACATCGGTAAGGGCGATGGTCCGGCGTTTTAGTCCCCTGGTTCTCACCCTTCATTTTGTTGCAGATATCCTGCTGACCATCCTCGCGGTGAAGGGTGCGGAGCAATTACGACTTCATCTAACCACCGGATTGGAGCTCCGCGAGACCTTCGTCCAATTCGTGGGTGTACAGCCACGTGTCTACCTACTGATCCTAGCCATCTGGATCTGCTTTTTCGTTCTTTTTGGCGCCTTCAATTCCCGGCGGCATGAGTCGCTGCTCATCGACCTGGGCCGGGTATGGGTTTCGGTCACGGTGTCGATGCTGGTACTGGCTAGCACGTTCTATTTTTTGGCGCTTCAACCACCCGTAGCCCCGTCCCGCCTCTTTTATGTCTACTTCTATCTTTTAGATCTGGCTCTCGTCACCTGCTCACACGTTGCGGTATTTCAGCTCGTCGGTTTCCTTCGCCGGAAGGGCAGACATATCCGAAGAGTGCTTTTGGTGGGCGCAGGAACTCAGGGAAGACATGTCGCGGTCCGCCTTCGGGGACGGGACGCCTCTGGGTTTTGCCTCGTGGGTCACGTCAGCCCAGCGAGCGACTCGCCCATCCCCGGGCTTCCTCGGCTCGGCGACTTTGAGGACCTACTCGAGGTTGTACGCGAGCATCAGATTGACGATGTCGTCATTGCCCTGCCCGCGTCGGCACACGAAGAGGTACTTCGCGTAAACGCGCGGCTGCAGGATACGGACGTCCAACTCCGCATCCTTCCAGACGTTTTCGAGATGGTGGCGATGCGCGCCGGCATCGAGGACTTTTACGGATTGCCCTTGATAAGTCTTCGAGATCGGAGCATGAATCCGGCCCAGATCGCAGTGAAGCGAGCGTTCGATCTAACGGTATCGGCAGTTCTGTGCCTCCTGCTGCTTCCGCTCGCGCTGCTCATTGCAGTCTGCATCCGATTGAGCTCTCCAGGCCCGATCCTCATCCATCAGCGGAGGGTAGGCGCTGGAGGCAAGATATTCCTCATGCACAAATTTCGCTCGATGCGGTGGGAGCCGGAACATCTGGACGCCCCTCACGTAAAGCAGCGCGAGGACCCTCGCGTCACGAGAGTGGGTCGCGTGATCCGGAGATCAAGCCTCGACGAGCTTCCCCAGCTGCT
>DHWR01000216.1:717-3007 GCA_002413265.1 Chloroflexi bacterium UBA5177 | reverse complement strand
GAAGATAGACATCCAGGTCATACGCGACGAGCACGCAGGTGACGATCCCCGGAAAGGTCAGGGCCGCGAGCCGGTCGCCATTCCGCAGGGGCGCCAGCCGTAATGGCAATCGATAAAGTTCCTCGAGGCCACGCGCACTGAGCAGCGCGAAGAAGGGAATAGTGACGTACAGGTAGCGTGGTCCGTACATGATCCCGGGATTCCAGTAGGCAACATAGGCGAGGATCAGCGTCGCACCGCTGGCGAGAAAGAGGAGATCCCAACGCGAGGCCCGACCGGTAAGAAATGGGATCGCCGTCAGCGCCAGTGTGAAGTAAAACGGCCATCCAAACAGGTGCGCCAGTAACATCTGCAGATTGATCGAGAGGTTGGTGAAGCCTTGGGCAACCGTGAAGCCCCCCATACCGATGGTGGGTCCGAACCCGACTTTGTCGAACGGCCACCAGAGCGTATACGCGCTGGTGAGCGGGCTGCCGGTGAGGTCCCAGTTGTAGAGCAGGAAGGCAAGAATCGGCGGAAAACCGCCGAGAATCAGCCAGATCGCTGGCCTGAATTTGGTCCGCCACAGCGCGGGGAACAAAGCAAGGGTGAACGGCACGGCGAGCGCAGCGGCGTCGAGCTGCCGGGTAATAGCTCCCATACCGGCCAGGAAACCGGCGGCGACGAGCAGGAGACGGGAGGTACGTTCGGACATCTCCTCCGACTTGTGGCGCTTCAGCCATCGAATGAGCAGGTAGGCGCTCGCGCTTAGGTAAAAGAGGGTCGAGGTGTGGGCCATAAACGACCCGCCTAAGAACAATAGGAAGGGAGAACTGAGAGCGAGAGCCGCAGCGATGGCCCCGAGGAGGGGGCTGTAGACCTCCCGGCCGATGAGGTAAATGACCCCCACATCGAGCCCCGCGAGGATGGGATTCACGAGCCACGGAACATGGAGCCACACGCCTAGCGTGAGGAGAACGGGCCACCCAGGGGGATACTTCCCGAACCACTTGCCGTGATACATGGGGATGAATTCCTCGGTGAAGAACTTGCTCAGCTTAGGAACGTGCACCCACAGGTGGCCGGTCGCCAAGGTCTGTGCCTGGAATAGATCCGCGACGGAGTCCTGCACGTGAGGAATGCCCTGAAGGAGTTGCGTCGCGACAAGCCCGGTGACCACGGTCGTGGCGAAGACAAACACCAGCGCGAGAATGTCCATCGCGCGTCCCCCAAGCACACGGCCGGCGAGACGATCGATGTCAGCCTCATCTATTGCTCGCCTCGTCGCCAGGCTAATAACGAGATAGATCGGGGTGGAGAGCAGGAAGAGAACGAGCCCGACCAGGGCGTTGGCAAGGGCCAGGCGCACGTTGCGCTGGATTGCCGCGAGCAACGAGAGTTGGATACTCGTACTCGCCACGCTCGCGATCGTTGCGCCGTGTTTCCACGTGAACCACAGGGCGGCGGGTTGGTCGACGCGGGGCGCGAAGAGATACCCGTTCCCCGCGTGATCCACTCCTAGGAAAATGCCCTGCAGGCCATCGCCGCGCATCAGGTCTGCTTCGACCGTGTAATTCTTCGCCGAGACAGTAGTAAGAAGGACGCTTGACGCTGGTGCCCCTTCATATTCGTCGCGGCCGTCGAATCCCCATTTGCCGGCGACCACATGGCGATGCCGAGTATTCAGCACGTCCTGTGCTCCCCGTTCAGAAATCACCCGGACGTTGGTCCACGCGGGCCGTGGCGAGGCTTCTCGCACCCAGGCGCCGAACCGGGCCAGAAGAGAGGAATTGGGGTCGAATTTGGCTTCTCCCGCGAGCAAAACTCGGTAATCGGAGATCGTGCCGGAGTACAACCCCAGACCGGCTCCATGGACGCTCGGCGTCACGGCAACGGTGCTGGAGCCGACCTGAGCAAGGTATCGTCCGGGCGTGACATTGATTACGATATGTTCGGTCTCGCCGAGCGACCAGAGGTAGGTGAAGATTACAACCGCGTTGACGCCGATCGCGATCGTTCCTACCCGATGTCGCGGCCACCAATGGGTTGATCGGACAAAGAGCAGAAACCCCGTGAGGGCGAGGACGAACGTGACGCTCTCGAACCGTTGGCGAAGCCACGCCATCAGCAGGGCGCCAACGAATAGGGCAGCCCAGGCGGCGGGTTGCGCGTCATTACATTGCCATCGCCGGGACCGGCGTTTAGCTGCCGCTTGCGGCGCGCCAAGGCCCTGATCGGCTTCTTGAGCATGAAGCCGCAGAAGAACAAACAAGCCGTACGCCGTAAGGCCGAGCCCAGCAGCCAGCAGTAG
>DHWR01000216.1:0-556 GCA_002413265.1 Chloroflexi bacterium UBA5177 | reverse complement strand
ATGCTAGCTTGTCGGAATGGAAATGGCCAGCACTCGATTTCCAGCGTTGTCCGTCACCAGCACTTCTCCGCTATGCGTCAAGGAAATGCCGAGGGGCGACTGCCGGCTGTTTGATGTGCCTGATATCCGCAGCGACAGGCGTACTGCGTTTGCGCCCGGGCGCCTGTACAACAGGAGCGATCCGGTAGGGTCGGAGACAAGCAATCGACCATTGGACAAGGGCAGGACATGAGCCGAATAGAGCGTACTGGACGAGGGGGCTGACCAGCGAGCGATTGATTTGCCCAGCTGATTCATCTCAGCCACCTGGAAGTTGCCGTTGTCGAGCACGTAGACGGAGCCACTTGGAGAGACAGATACATCCGAAGGCTGATTGAACGCCCTCCCGCCTGCTCCCGCGGTGCCGTCGAACCGGCGCAGGATTTTGCCCGCTAAATTCAAAACTACGACGCTGTTGGTACCCGGGCTCGCCACGTAGAGCCTGTCCGCGGGACCCATGGTACTCCTTCTATGGAGTCGAATCTCCCGAGGCACTCAATCCGCAGGCTGTAACACG
>DHWR01000004.1:18388-21805 GCA_002413265.1 Chloroflexi bacterium UBA5177 | reverse complement strand
TGTCGCGAATGCGAGCCATCGTTTCGGCCCGTCACATCTCGAAGGCCGCGGACCTCTATGGAGGCGTCGGCACCTTCGCCCTGAATCTCGCCGAGCACGTCGACGAGATGCACCTGGTCGAGCTGGACTCTCTTGCCACAACCGCCGCGGCCAGAACCGCGGCTGATTGGGGACTCGCCAATCTCACCACCCTGGCAAGTCATGCGGAACGAGCCCTTCCCGCGCTCGAGCACCTGGATCTGATCGTCGTGGACCCGCCTCGTTCGGGCCTCGGTCCACCCGTCACGGAGGCGATCGTTCGAAATGGCGCCCCGCTTGTCCTCTACCTTTCATGTGCCCCGGCATCCCTGGCGCGTGACCTGGCCGGCCTCGTCGGAGGTGGCTATACGCTCGAGTCAGTGGAGATCTTCGATTTCTATCCGCAGACCTATCACGTCGAGTCGCTCGCGGTGCTGAGCCGTTGAAACTGGTGCTGGCCTCCGGATCACCACGACGCCGCGATGTACTGCGAGCGCTTGTCGACTCGTTTGAGGTCGAAACCGCGAACATGGAAGAGCGCCGGCCCCAACTCGGTGAGGATCCGGACGCCTACGCTCGAGAGCTCGCGCTCGAAAAGCTAAGGGCAACGGCCTCCCGCCATCCCGACGCGATCATCCTCGCAGCCGACACCGTCGTCTACCGAGACGGGAAGATCCTGGGCAAACCGACGAGTGACTCCGACGCCCTGGACATGCTCAGGTTCTTGGCCGGCGGCCGGCATCAGATCATCACCGCCGTCGCGGTCTCGTGCCGTGGAGAGCGTCACGTTTCTTCCATGGGTTCGACCGTCCATTTCGCTGATATCTCGATTGCAGGCCTGCAGTCATATGTTGCGAGCGGCGAGGGCCGCGACAAGGCAGGCGCCTACGCTATCCAGGGTGGTGCCGGCGCGTTCATCTCCGGAGTTGAAGGATGTCTCGAAAACATCATCGGGTTACCTCTCTGCGTGGTAGCGAACCTCCTCGAGGGATGCGATCTCCTTCTTCTACACGTGCCTCCTCCGTGCACACACTTCGCGCTCGAACGAGGTTGGTCCCCGCACCTGGCCACATATCGAATGAGCTGAGCGCGCGCTCCACACTGTGTGCACGAATTTTCCGATCTTGTCCACACGGTCATTCGAGCGTTTGTCACAAGACGTCCGAGGCGTGGGAAATCGTCCCCACCGCAGCCATGAGGCAGCAGTTATGGTCAAGCCGCCGCAGCCCCTGAATGCTGTACCTTTCGAGAGTGATTTGCCGCCGTAAGGGGTCCTGGTGACCGAGCCCATTCAGATGACGTCGCCGCAGGGAGGCAGCTCAGCTTCCGGCTTCAGAGCCGGCGAAATCACCACCGTGAACTGCGGGCGATGCAAGAAGTCGCAGCTACCCTGGAATCTACGAGCTTTTGGCGACAAGCAGGTCTGCGGTGAATGCTATGCCGCGACCCTGGAGCTTGCCACCGCTGCCATAAAGGCGACAAAGGTCGAGCCGGGCCGCGCCTGTTCAAACTGCCGGGCGATGAAGGAACCGCGCTTTGGCAGCGCCTGGTGCAAGATTACCGAGCTTGGCGACGAGCGAGCGCTGATCTGTGCCAACTTTGTCTCCGTCCAGGTAGAGGCGGCTCGAGTTCAGATAGCAGGACCGCGGGTGCAGGCCATCGATGTCTGGCACGCGGTCGCCGACCTGCTCCGAGCGACTGTCGGTCAAGCCAATTACGACCATTGGTTCGCTCAGATCGAGGCCGTCGAGATCACGGACGGATCCCTGATCCTTGCCGTCCCCGATGAGTTCACGCGTGAGTGGTTGAGCCAGAAACTGTCTGGAGTCGTTCGGCACGCTCTGTCGTCCGCCGGCCATCCCGACCTCTCTCCGGACTACGTCGTTGAAGCCGTGGCCGCACGGGTCGAGACTGGCCCAAGCACCGACGAAATCAAGGCGCGAGCCGGGTTCGTTCCTCACTACACCTTTGCGGACTTCGTGGTGGGGCCCGAGAACCGTCTGGCCCAAGCCGGCGCCTTGGCCTGCGCCGAGAGCTGCGGAACGGCCTACAACCCGCTGGTCCTCTATGGCGGAGCCGGCGTCGGGAAGACGCATCTGCTCCAGGCGATTGGTCAGCAGGTGATCGATTCTGGGAACAGCAACGTCATCTACGCGACCTCGGAGGCGTTCACCAACGAGCTGATCGCGGCCATCCGAGACGGTAGCACTCAGCAGTTTCGCCAACGCTACCGGAGCGTCGATTATCTCCTGCTCGACGACATTCAATTCATCACCGGCAAGGAGGCGACTCAGGAAGAGTTCTTCCATACCTTCAATGCTCTTCAGCAGGCAGGCAAGCAGATAGCGATTAGCTGCGACCGCCCTCCCTCCGAGCTCAAAGTGCTGGCATCTCGCTTGCGCTCACGCTTTGAATCGGGTCTTCTGGCCGAGATGCACCCGCCGGATTACGCCACCCGCCTCGCCATATTCCGAGCGAAGGCGGCGCTCCGCAACAGAAGTGTTCCCGACAGCGTTCTGACCGCGCTTGCCACCAGGGCAGGTCAGAACGTTCGCGAGCTGGAAGGTGCCCTCAACAGGGTGCTCGCGCTGGCGGATCTGATGGGCGTTGAGCCGGGCACCGACATCTTGAGCGCCGTGCTTGGCGACCGGGAGACCAAGCCGGATGGCTGCCGTCCGTCGGACATCCTCCAAGCCGTGTCCGTGTACTACCGCGTCACCGCTTCCGATCTGGCCGGACAGCAGCGGGAGCGAAAAATATCGTATGCCCGACAAATGGCCATGTACCTGCTTCGCGAAGAGGCCAATCTCTCGCTAGTCGAGATCGGCCAGCAGCTCGGAGGCCGCAATCACAGCACCGTCATTTACGGGTGCGATCGCGTCGCCGAGCAGAAGAACACGGGACGCGTCAAAGACGACCTCCACGCCCTGCGCCAGCTGGTCTACGGATCTCGGTAGGAAGTCTTAACCGCGAAATGATCTAAGGTCGCAGGTCGACGTCGCTGTCCAGATCCTGGACGAAGCGTGTCAGGATGGTCACTGCCGCATCCACGTCCTCTGTTGACAGGACCTCCGAGGCGGTATGAAGGTACCGCGTGGGAATACTCATGATCCCGACGGCCATTCCGTTCCGGCTCATCTGCATCACATTGCCGTCCGTCGGCGAGCCCGTCGCGTAAACATCGAGCTGGTAGGGTGCTCCCTCGGCCTCGGCGGCTGCCACCAGCCGTTCGAATACTCTCGGATTGGTGTTGATGCCCCGGAAGATCGCCGGGCCCGCCCCCACCTTGATGTCTCCCAGCTCGGTTTTGGACGACTGCGGGTGATCGGTGGTCCACGTCACCTCGAGCGCGATGCCGATCTGCGCATCAGACGTGTATGACGTGACTCGTGCACCGCG
>DHWR01000004.1:15076-18225 GCA_002413265.1 Chloroflexi bacterium UBA5177 | reverse complement strand
CGAGAGGTTGCGACAGGTCTCCGCCACGATGTAGCAGCCCACGCGATCGTCCATCGAGTTCGAGGTCACCAGGTTGCCGTGCAGCCGCTCCATACCGGTCGCGCGTCCCCCGGCATCTCCCACTCGCACCAGCGTCTCGGCCTCTTCACGATCCTTCGCGCCGATGTCGATCCACATGCCCTTGATCTCGGGTGCCTTTTTCCGCTCCTCGGCGTCCACCAGATGAACCGGCTTGCGGCCAATGACGCCGGCAACCGGACCGTCCTTGCCCACGATCCGGACCCGATTGCCCGCCAGCGTGGATGCATCAAACCCGCCGATGCAGTGGAAGTAGAGAAACCCGTTATCGTCGATGTACTTGACCTGGAAGCCGATCTCGTCGATATGTGCATCGAGCATCACTCGTGGCGTGCCGGCAGGGTTGAAGACCGCTATTGCATTCCCTAGCGAGTCCAGCTCGAGTGTGGCAGCAGCGTCACGCACCCGATCGCACCACACCTTCTGCGTCTCGGATTCATACCCCGATGGACCTGTCGTCTCCACGAGCCGTCTGAAAAAGGCGAACTGATCGTCATCCATACGTGTAGTTATCTCCCCGTCCCTTGTTTTCGCTGGCTTGAGCCCTCACAACTATAGGTGCACCCCGAAAGTGGAACCAAAGTAGGGAGGTTGCGATCGACGACGCCGAGTGGACGTGAGTGCGAAATGGTCAGGAGCGGCTGAGAGTGTGGCTGGTTGACAGTGCCCAACACCAGAAACCAGGCAACGAGCAGAGCTCCCGCAACCCGGCCTCGCGTCACGAAGAACTGCTGTGTCTGGCGAATCCTTCACGAAGCTTCAGAGCAGTGGCTGTCAGCAGCTCCGGCATTACCTTGGCATCTGCCAGGACCGGCATGAAGTTCGTGTCGCCGCCCCAGCGAGGCACCAGATGCAGATGGATGTGGTCCGCGATCCCAGCGCCCGCCGCCTTCCCCTGATTGACTCCCAGGTTGAAGCCCTCGGGATGCATCACCTCGTTGAAGACCAGCATGGCGAGCTGCGACGTGGCGAAAAGCTCGCGCCCCGTTTCTTCGTCGATCTCGGAGAAGTCTCCGGTGTGCAGATAGGGCACGATCAGCAGATGCCCGGAGTTGTACGGGTACAGATTGAGGAGCGCGAAGCAGCGATCTCCTCTGTGGATGACGTAGTTGTCGTTGTCCTTGTCCTCATGCGCCTTGACGCAAAACACGCAGCCGTGAACAGGCTGGGCTTCGTTGAGATACGCCATGCGCCACGGCGCCCACAGCTGCTTCATGGGACCTACTCTCCAACGTCAGTGATTATAGAGTGGGCGTTCGCTACAATCTGGAACGATTCGGCCAGAAAGGCAACACTCATACCCGGTTCCGATGGCGATCCCGAGACCGTCTCGTTGTCGATCGTGATCCCGGCCTACAACGAGGCGAGGCGTCTTCCCAGCACGATTCGTCGCCTTAGAGAGTATCTGGGCGGGCAGGACTATTCGTGGGAGATCATCGTCGTCGCGAACGGGTGCACTGACGGCACCGCCGGTACTGTTCGCGGGCTTCAAACCGAGCCCCAGACGATTCGTTTGCTCGAGCTCGAGCAACGAGGCAAGGGCCTTGCCGCGCGGTCCGGAGCGCTGGCCTCGTGCGGAGATGTCGTATTCCTGTGCGACGCGGACCTTTCGATGCCTCCCGAGCGCCTGGAAACCTTTATGCAGGTCATCGAATGCGCCGACGTGGTTGCCGGGTCTCGCGAGGCGCACGGCGCACGCAGGTTCGAAGAGCCGTGGCACCGTCACGTCATGGGACGGGTGTTCAATCGACTCGTTCAGCTCGTGGCCGTTCCCGGCATTCACGATACCCAGTGTGGTTTCAAAGCGTTCAGGCGCGGAGCTGCTCTCGATCTTTTCGGACAGCAAACAGTTGTCGGGTGGGGGTTCGACGTCGAGCTCCTTTTCCTGGCCCGCCGCTACGGCTACGTTGTCGAAGAGCTTGGCATCGACTGGTTCTTCGATGCGGACACCCGCGTTCGTCCTGGCATCGACACTCTCCAAATGCTCCGCGAATTGATCGCTATTCGACTTCGCAATCTCCGAGGACAATACCGCGCTGCCGGCGTTACTCAGCCGACTCCCCGAGACTCTTCGCGTGCCTGACGCGCGTCCGATAGGAGTGTTCGACTCCGGCGTGGGTGGTCTGACAGTACTGCAGGCTCTCCAGCGGAGACTTCCCAACGAGTCAACGGTGTACTTCGGTGACCTGGCTCGTTGCCCGTACGGGCCGAGAGCGCAGACCGAGGTACGGGAGTTCACGATCCAGATCGGTGATTTCCTCGCCGAGCGGGATATCAAGCTACTGGTGGTCGCCTGTAACACGGCGACCGCCGCGGCTTTCGATGCACTGCTGGGCAGGTACCCCTTCCCCGTCATCGGGGTGATAGCGCCCGGCGCCCGAGCGGCGGCGCTCACGACGTCACACGGCCGGATCGGCGTTATTGCGACCAACGGCACCGTGGAGAGTGAAGCATATCCGAGAGCTATCAAGGGCGAGCTCTCCGACGCCTTCGTGGTTCAGCAAGCGGCGTCCTGGCTGGTTCCGATCATCGAACGCGGCGCAATCGCTCGACCCGATGTTGCTCGGGAGCTCTTACCGCACATGGAGGAATTCCGCCGATCCGGAATCGATACGCTGATCCTCGGCTGCACCCACTTTCCGCTGGTCGAAGATATCTTCCGTGCCGAGGTGGGACCTGGCATTGAGGTCATAGATTCGGCGGTCACTACCGCTCTCGAGGTGCAAGCAGAGCTCTGGGAACGCGGTCTATTGAGCACCGGTCCGGCCAAGAGTCGGTTCCTTGTCACCGGCCCGGCGGAAGCCTTTGCAGAGACGGCGCAAGCCATGTTCCGGTCCTCGCTGCCCATCGAGTCGGTGGACCTGGCGTCCAGCGTCCGCTAGGTTCCGCCTCATGGTTGGCCGGCGCAGACTGGATGCCGAGGTCGTCGAGCGGGGTCTCGCCGACACTCGCGCCCGCGCCCAGGCAATGATCCTCGGTGGTGGAGTAACCGTCGAAGGCGAGATCATCAGCAAGCCCTCACATCCCGTCGAAGCGGGAGCTCGGATAGCTCTGGTCCGCGAACCGATGCC
>DHWR01000004.1:10781-14910 GCA_002413265.1 Chloroflexi bacterium UBA5177 | reverse complement strand
GGGTACGGACAGCTCGCCTGGACCCTGCGCAATGATCCACGCGTGATCGTTATGGAGCGCACGAACATCCGCAACCTGGAGCTCCTTCCGGAGCCGGCATCGATCGCTGCACTGGATGTGTCATTCATTTCTCTCCGCACCGTCCTCCCGCCGATTGAGAAGCTTCTCGAGGCGCGCTCGGACGTCGTTGCCCTGATCAAGCCGCAGTTCGAGGCCGGCAAAGATCGCGTCGGAAAGAAGGGCGTTGTTCGAGATCCCGCGGTCTGGCGGGATGTGATCGAGTCGGTGCTCACGTTTGCGGAATCCCGTGATTGGCATGTGCGTGGCCTGGTTCGATCGCCGATAACAGGCCCGGCCGGTAACGTGGAATTCCTCACGCATCTGTCTCGAGAAGGTCAAGAAACGAACGCCGACGCGCAGTCTCTAATTGAAGACGCGCTCACGCCGCCGCCCGAAGAAGAGCCTAAGTCACGAGTAAACTGACGTGACTATGTCCAGTCCCCTCGATCTATCGACCCACGCGCAAGCCATGCCAAGACTTCGTCAGGCCGCCATCCTCTATCACCCCATGCGTCCCAGGGCGCACGAAGAGGCGACCTGGCTACAGGGCGAGCTCGAGCAGGCAGGCGTCAGAACCTTGCTGGCTGACGGTTGGCAGGACGGAATTGTCGAACAGATTTGTAAGGATCAGGACCTCGTCGTCGCCTTCGGGGGCGACGGCACCATCATTCGCGTCACCCGGCTGGCCGCCAGTCAGCAAGTGCCTATCCTTGGCGTCAACCTCGGCAGAATTGGCTTTCTTGCCGAAATCACCCCCGATCTCCTGCATGGTCGTGTGGAGGCCCTGGTAGAGGGTAAGTTCTGGCTTGAGCGTCGGTCCTTGCTCGAAGCCGAGTGGCTGCGGGGCGGCGAGAGCTTCCGCTACACCTGCGTCAATGAAGTCGCGGTTGCCCGCGGACCGGCGCCGCGAGCGGTTCAAGTGCGCACGTTTCTCGACGGAGAGGAGTTCATCGTGTACACGGCCGACGGAGTCCTGGTGGCAACGGCGACCGGCTCGACGGCTTATTCTCTGGCGGCCGGCGGTCCGATACTCTACCCAGAGTCCCCCGATTTTCTGATTACTCCGGTCGCTCCGCACCTTCACATTGGCCGCTCGGTTATCGTGCCCGGAGACTCGACGGTGACCCTGCAGGCGGACTCAGAACGCCCAGCCGTCATGAGCGTGGATGGCCAGGACGAGCGCTCACTGGGCCCTGGAGATGTGGTCAACGTGCGGCGCAGCGAGCTCTTCGCGACCTTTGTGCGCATGGGTCCTAGGCATTACTTTTACGACGCTCTCGCCGATCGGCTGAGATAGCGCTCCACCATGCTGGTAGAGCTGTCCATCGAGAACTTTGCCATCATCGACCGCCTTCAGGTCCGGTTTGATGCGGGTTTCACCGTCATCACTGGAGAAACCGGAGCAGGCAAGTCGATCATCGTCGACGCTCTGCAGGCCGCTCTCGGAGGGCGTGTCTCGAGCGATCTGGTTCGAACCGGCGCTCGGCTCGCGGCTGTCGACGCCACATTCGAGCTTGGCGACGTAGGAGCCGAACCAGAGTTTCGCTCGCTGCTCGAGGACCTTGGCGTCTCAGGCGACGAGGGCCTAATTCTGAGGCGAGAGATCGGTTCGACGGGCAGAGGCTCGGCACGAGTGAACGGTCGCGCGATGCCGATCTCTACGCTCGCCGCCCTCGGGCAGTTCCTCGTCGACATTCACGGACAATCCGAACATCTATCCGTATTGCGAAGGGATAGACAGCTCGAGCTGCTCGATCGTTACGGCCGCTTGATGGCGCAGCGCCAGGAGGTCTCGGCCGCCATCGACGAATACTCCCGCGCGAAGCGGGAGGTCGCGATTCTGGAAGGGAGCCGCCGCGAGTCCGAGCAGCGCCTCGACCTGCTTAGATTTCAAGCCGGCGAGATCGAGGCTGCCCGGTTGACCAGCGGGGAAGACGAGGCTCTCGCCGCGGAGCGCAATCTCCTCGTAAACGCGGAGCGACTGGCCCTGCTTGCCGCTGAGGCTCGTGAAGCTCTAGACGGCGAGCAGTCGGGCGCCGGCAATGCCCTGAGCTCAGCTCTTCACCAGATGCGCGAGTTGGCGGGGATCGATCCAGAAACTCTGCAAATCAGCGACCGCCTGGAGAGCATCTCGATCGAAGTTCAAGACCTCGCCCAGGATCTTAGACGGTACCTTGAAAGCGTTGAACAAGACCCCGCGCGCCTGGCGTTTGTCGACGAGCGCCTTGACCTCATCCACCGTCTTCAGCGGAAGTATGGGTCGACTATCGATGAGGTCATGGCCTTCGGCGTGAGGACAAACGCTGAGGTGCAGGACATCGAGAGCTTTGACGAGAGGCTCGACGACGCACGGCGCCTGGCCACGGACGCTGAGGACAGAGCAGGAGCCCTTGCCGAAGATCTCTCGACGAGCAGGCACGAGGCGGCTGAGAAGCTCACCAGCTGCATGCGCGAGGCCCTGCAGGGTCTCGGCTTGGTGAGAACCGATTTCAGGGCCGATGTCGTCCAAGTCGAGGATGACGGCGGTCTAAGGATCCCAGGACAGAATCGCCGCTTCAGGTCGTCTCCTACCGGGCTGGACACCGTCTTCTTCCTAGCGTCGTTCAATCCGGGTGAGGAGATGCATCCTATCGAGCGCGTGGCTTCGGGTGGTGAGACCTCACGCTTTCTTCTCGCTCTCAAGAGCGTGCTGGCAGACGCGGACGCCACTCCGACCCTGATCTTCGACGAAGCGGATGTAGGCGTCGGCGGCCGGCACGGAGCCGTAGTCGGCGAGCGTTTGCGCGAACTTGCCCGCAACCGGCAGGTACTGTCTATCACTCACCTTGCTCAAGTCGCGGCCCTCGGCGATCATCATCTGACCGTGCAGAAGGCAGTCATCGATGGTCGAACAACAGCTCTCGTAACGGAGGTCGAGTCCCAAGATCGCGTGCGTGAGATCGCGGAAATGATCAGCGGTACCGAAACCGAGACGGCGTTGAGCAATGCGCGAGAGCTGCTGGAGCGCGCCTCGCTGGCCTAGCTGCCCACTCTGGTCCACCTATCCATGCGCGGCCTTACCCTGACCGTTCGCGAATTACGATACGTGACCTTCCCGGGCGCACCTCGAGCGATCTTGCGCACATCGCGGACCGCGGCCACGTCCACGTCGACGGCAGTATCTTCTCGCCCCTCGCTGAAGTATGCTGCAAGTTCCGCCGCAGCAGAGGTCTCCTCTTCCGACAGCTTCTTCCCGCCCCCAAGGATGACTAAGTGGGCGCCCGTGCGCCCTCGTGCGTGGAACCAGACGTCCTCCCCACGTGCAACCCGGAAGGTTACTTCCTCGTTTTCCTTCGCGCTCCTGCCCACCACTGCGGTGACGCCTTCGAATCGGTATTTAGGCGGGCCGCGGCGCTTGTTGCGGGCACTCCCCGCACCCTTCTCCTCGACCGGTTTCAGCTCCCTGCCAAGAGCTTGTAGGTCTGCCTCGGAGCCTGCAAGTCGGGCAAAAGTCGCAGCTTCGTTCAGCCGCTCCAGATCTTCCTTTGCCGCAGCGAGCATGGCCGGAATGCGTCGCCGTGCATCTTTGAGCTTGCGGTACCGGCGAAACAGCCGCTCCGCATTCTCGGCCGGAGTCCGCTGTGGATCCAGCTCGATCGTGGTGTCGAGATCGGGGATCTCGAGAAGGCTCGCACGCGGTGAGAGGGTGTGAGCGTATGCCAGAAGAAGCTGGCCCTTTTGCATGAGCGCGTCCGCATCAGCTGACGCCTGCAGCCCCTCTTCAAGAGAGTGGATCCGGCCGGAGACGCTCTTTCTCGCACGGTTGATCTCGTGAAGAAGTGTTTCACGCAGGGTCGACAGGGCATCGTGACTCTCTTCCTCTCCGCTCACTTCCTCGATTGCCGCAGTCATGCCGGCTGCCGGTCGGGAATCTGTGACTCCCAGCGGCGCGTACGGCGCGTAGTCGAGCCGGCCACGCGGATCAGTGAATATCGAGGGTCGCCAGTCACGGGTGGTGCGCAGCGAAAGAAGATCCGACGCTGCCTCTCCGACGCGCTCGATGTCCGCTTGAGAGAGCGGCTCCGTTCCC
>DHWR01000004.1:0-10665 GCA_002413265.1 Chloroflexi bacterium UBA5177 | reverse complement strand
GAGAGAGCGGCTCGTTTCCCTCGCTCCCTGACTTCCGCGCGATCTGGTCCGCGAGAAAAGGTCCCGCCCCAGGAAGCAAACCCATCAAGGCTTTCTTCAGCTGCGTGTCGGGAGGAGCCGTGCGGAGCAACGAGGTGAAGGAGGACGGATCCTCGCTCGGATCCACCCTTTGACCTTCCTCGAAGATCTCCGGATCTCGTCCGCGAAATGGAGGTTGCTCGTACATTTGACCTGGCCTGACGGGCCTGACTCTGCTTTGCTTTGGATGCACGATTTTCAGCGCACCCAAGATGAAGCGCCGCGAGTCGAGCAGAAGCACGTTGCTGTGCTTGCCCATAACTTCCGCCACGAGCACGTACTCGTCTTCGCGTCCCGCAAACGTCGCCGAGAGGATTCGCTCGTACCTCACATTTTCGATTTGTCGCAGGCGAGCGCCCTCCAGATACTTCCGAAGGAGCATCACGAAGGAGCTTGGCGTGGGGAATGCCTTGGCCAGCTTCCCTTCGGCAAGGGAGACGCGCGCATACTTCGCGTCTGAGGACTCTAACAGCCATCTCAGTGAGCCGCCAGCGTAGATCGCCAGAGCAACCGAATTGGCCGATGGCTGTATGATTTTTTGTACCTGTCCGCCACTCAGGGTCGCGGACAGCTCGTCAGCCACGGCGGCCATTGCAAGCGCGTCAAAGGGCATCAGGCGGCTCCTCGCCAGGATCGAACCGGTGCCGCTAGCACGGCCGGCCATAGTCTTGCACAGCCCGGCGCACCGAGGCCTAGCACGCATGAGGCAGCATCGTCAGGCAATTCTGTTCATCCTTAGCGGGCCCTCCGGAGCCGGCAAGGATTCCGTGATCCTTGGCTTGCGGGCCACGCATCCGGACCTGCACTACGCCATTACCACGACCACCCGGCCGCAACGCCCGGGCGAAGTCGAGGGCGTCAGCTACTACTTCGTCTCGAAGCACGAGTACGACCGGCTGGCGGACCACGGAGAGCTTCTCGCCCCAGCAAATGTCCACGGACACTGGTACGGAGCGCCACTCGCCCCCATCCGGAAAGCTCTCGGTGAAGGACAGGATGTGCTGCTTAAGATCGACGTGCAGGGGGCGATGCAGGTGCGGCGTAGGCTTCCGCAGAGCGCCTGCATCTTTCTCACGACTCCAACTTTCGAGGACCTCGTCGCGCGCCTGGTGGAGCGCCACACCGAGAGCAAGGAGGACCTGGAACGCCGCATCCAAGACGCTCATTTCGAAATGGCACAGATGCCTCAAGACGACCACTGCGTGATCAATCGCCGGGACGACCTTACGGCCGCGGTGACCGGCATCTCATGCATCATTAGCGCCGAACGCCTGCGAATTCATCGTCAGCCGATCTCCTTCGACACCCGGTGACGCGAAAACGACGCGGCTATACTCGCGTTGTTGCGAGAGGGAGACATTTCATCTAAGGGGTGGCTTGCGCGCTCATGTCTAAAGAGCACTATCTAGAGCGTAATCTTGCCCTGGAACTGGTTCGCGTAACGGAGGGCGCGGCTCTCCACGCCGCGCGATGGATGGGACTTGGCGACAAGGAGAGCGCCGACCAGGCCGCCGTCGACGCCATGCGAAATGCCCTGCGATTCGTCGATATGGATGGCGTGGTCGTCATCGGGGAGGGCGAGAAGGACGAGGCTCCAATGCTCTACATCGGAGAGCGGGTGGGCACCGGGAGACCGCCGAAGGTGGATGTCGCCGTTGACCCAATCGACGGCACGGAGCTGACCGCTAAGGGTCTCCCCAACGCCATAACTGTCGTCGCGCTGGCTGAGCGCAATTCCATGTATCACGACCCGCACGTCTTCTACGCCCAAAAGATTGCCGTCGGCCCGGAGGCCAAGGGCGCCATTGACATTAATGCCCCGGTCAAAGACAACCTTACGCGTATTGCGCGCTTCACCGAAAAGAATGTGGAGGACTTGACGGTCGTCATTCTCGACCGCCCTCGCCACGAATCTCTTATTGCAGACGTGCGGGCCGCGGGCGCTCGGATAAAGCTGATCACCCACGGAGACGTTGCCGGAGCAATGATGGCTGCGCTGCCCGAAGATACAGGTGTTGATGCGTTGATGGGCATCGGCGGCACCACCGAGGGTGTGCTGGCCGCGTGCGCGCTTCGGTGCCTAGGCGGTGACATTCAGTGCAAGCTCTGGCCCCGGTCCGACGCAGAACGCGAGCAGGCGGCCAACGATGGGGTAGATGTCGACCGTGTACTTCTCATGGACGATCTGGTGAGCAGTCAAGACGTCTTCTTTGCCGCGACGGGTATCACCAATGGGGAGTTTCTCAGGGGCGTGCGATATGATGGCGACTATGCCCAGACATACAGCATCATGATGCGTTCTCTCTCCGGGACGATGCGCCGCTTCGAGACGCACCACCACATGGGACTGAAACGCAACCTTCCAGCCGGTGCGGCGTATGTGCCCGACTAGCGATCCGGTCGTCGAGAGGGCTTCAGGATCTGTCCTCAATCTGACGGATCTCGAGGCGATGAACCTGTCCGATCTGCGCGGCTATGCGCAGGGTGCGGGTCTGTCCAGCATTTCGGGTCTAAAGAAGCAGGATTTGATCTTTCGGCTGCTCGAAGCCCAGGCGGAGCGTGAAGGCAACATCTTCGCCTCCGGCATCCTCGAATCAGTCGAAGAGGGCTACGGGTTCCTTCGTCAGAATCGCTTTCTCCCAGGCCCAAATGACATCTACGTGTCCCTCACGCAGATCCGCCGTTTCGGCCTTCGCACCGGAGACGAGGTCACCGGCCAGGTCCGGCCACCCAAAGAGAACGAGAAGTACTTCGGGCTGCTCCGTGTCGAGGCGGTGAACGGAACCGACCCTGAAGCAGCGCCGGCCCGGCCGCATTTCGACGACCTTTCGCCGGCCTATCCCACCGAGATGTTCAAGCTGGAAACCACGGCTGACGCCCTAACGGGACGTGTCATCGATCTGCTGGCTCCGATCGGTAAGGGACAGCGCGGGCTTATCGTCGGGCCGCCTAAATCCGGCAAGACCACGTTGCTGCAGCAGATAGCGGCAGGCATCGCAGGCAACAGCCCAAACGCGCACCTCGTCGTCCTTCTCATCGGTGAGCGGCCGGAAGAGGTCACCGACATGCAGAAGGGCGGGCTGGGTGACGTACTCTTCTCGGCGTTCGACGAACCCGCCGAGCGGCACGTCCATATCGCCGAGATGGCGCTTGAGCGCGCAAGGAGGCTCGTCGAGTGTGGCAGGGAAGTAGTTATCCTGCTCGACAGCCTCACTCGTCTGGTCCGCGCCTACAACCTGACCGCCTCCAGCGGTAGCCACGTGGTCTCCGAGGAGCTGGACCCGTACGCCCTGTACCCCGCGAAGCGCTTTTTCGGCACTGCGCGAAACGTGGATCGCGGAGGTAGTCTGACGATCGTAGCCACCTGTCACACGGCCACCGGCAGCCGAATTGACGACCAGATCTGCGAAGAGTTTAGGGGCGCGAGCAACATGGAGCTCAGCCTCGACGCGCAGCTTCTCGAGCACCGTATCTTTCCGGCGATCGACATTCTTCATTCAGGTACGCGACGCGAAGAGCTGCTTATCGACCCCTGGGTTCTTCAATCAATCTGGGGAATGAGACACGCCCTCACCTCGGTCGGTACCATGGAGGGAGCGGAGCTCCTACTTAGTCGACTGGCAGGATTTCCGGACAATCAGGCATTTCTCGAGTCGCTCGGGAAAGAAACTCCGAACGAGGTTTGGCGGTAGCAACCTCATCGAATTTCGACGTAATACCGGTGTCCGTATTTGCTGTACACTGCTCTTTGCAAAGGGAGAAGCATGGCAGTCAAAGTCATCCTTCGCCAGGACGTTCCGAACCTGGGACATGCCGGTGAAGTCAAACAGGTCGCGCCTGGGTACTTCCGGAACTTCCTCCTGCCGCGCGGCATGGCAATCGAGGCAAGCAAGGCTCAGATAAACGCCCTCCAGAGTAACAAGGCGGTCCGAGAGGCTCAATCGGGACGGGAACAAGCGCGTGCCGGAGCACTCGCCCAGCAGCTGGGTGGCGTCACACTGCGCATCCCCGTTCGACTTGGCGAGCAGGGTCGTATCTATGGCTCCGTTACCAACAAGGACATCGCAGACGCGCTGACCGAACAGGCCCAGATCACCGTGGACCGCCACGACATTACCCTTGGCGAACCGCTCAAGACAATCGGTGTTCATTCCGTCCCTGTCAAGTTGGGCCAGGGTGTCGCGTCAGATGTCCAGGTTGAGCTCGTTCCCGAGGATGAAGCCGCCGAGTAAGTCCGCCCCAGTGGAGCATCACCTCTATGGCGAACCAGTCCGTCTACCGCTCACTGGACGGGGCCCTGCCGCAGAACCTCGAGGCCGAGCAAGCCGTTCTCGGCAGTTTGCTCATTGACCCACGAGCAATCGAACGCGTTGCCTCGTTTTTGCGCCCCGAAGACTATTTTCTTCCGGTCAACTCCGAGATCTATCGCGGCATGCTCAACCTCTATGAGCGCGACAAGCCGACCGACATCGTCACACTGTCCGACTTTCTGCAGGGCCAGAACCGGCTGGACGAGACTGGTGGGGCTGCCTACCTGGCTTCGCTCGCCGGCATCGTGCCGACCTCCATCAACGTCGAGTATTACGCTCGCATCGTCGAACGCCTGTCCGTACTCAGACGCCTCGTCGACGCTGGGTCACGCATCACGTCAATTGGATACGACGAGAGATTCGAGGCCGAAGCTGCGATCGAACAGGCCGAGCGCGTTCTCTTCGATGTCTCACGTACGCGTATTACGCGCGACTTCGAGCCCATATCGACCATCCTCAATATGGTCTACGAGAAGCTCGATCACATCCACTCCCACGACAGCGAGATCACAGGCATACCCACAGGGTTCATTGACCTCGATCGGCTAACCAGCGGACTGCAACGATCGGACCTGGTCATCGTCGCCGCCCGCCCCAGCATGGGCAAGACCTCGTTGGCTCTGAACGTCGCCCATTCGATTGCCGTCAGAGCACACCTGCCGGTCGGTATTTTCAGCCTCGAGATGTCAGCCGAGCAGCTGGCCCAGCGCCTGATGTCCCTGCACGCAAACGTCGAATCGCAGCGGCTTCGCAGCGGAAGAATGTCTGACATGGACTGGGACAATCTGGTCAATGCGGTGGGAGTCCTTTCGGAAGCGCCCATCTTCGTCGACGACTCCCCGTCGCTCACCATGAGCGAAATGCGAAGCAAGGCCCGCAGGCTACACAGCGAGCAGGGTTTGGGCTTGATCATCGTCGACTATCTTCAGCTCATGCAGGGAGCCGGGAGTAATGAGAACCGTGTGCAGGAGATATCGGCCATCTCTCGTGGTCTGAAAGCCATAGCACGCGAGCTCGAGGTGCCCGTGATGGCTCTCTCTCAGCTCTCCCGGGCTCCTGATCAACGCCCAGACCATACGCCGGTGCTGTCCGACCTGAGAGAGTCCGGCTCCATAGAGCAGGACGCGGACATCGTGATGTTCATCTACCGAGACGTGAAGTACAACCCGGACACAGACAAACCGCACGTTGCGGACATCCTAGTTGCCAAGCACCGCAACGGACCTACCGGCTCCATCCACCTCTTCTATCAGGACGCCCTCATGAAGTTCCTCGACCTGAGCGTTCATGGGGCGGGATGATCTTGACACTCGGTTCGTCCCGATCCCCCACGACTTCCTGCGCGATGTCCTCCGAGCCACGCGGGAGCTTGCCGAGCTAAAGTCGATCTTCTACGTCGCTTACCTGGCGTCGAGCAGCGGGAGGCGCACCGTCGACCGCGACGAGCTGATGGCTCCTGACGCGCTCCACGCGATAGCGGGCGAAGACAGCCCGGAGCCGGCAGAAACCAGGGTGCGGCGAGCCCTCGATCGTGCCGTCGTAAACGGTGCACTTCTCCAGCTCATTGTCCTGCGCGGGGGGCAGAGAAAGACGCTCTATCTGACCGCGACCGCCGAGAGTCGCGATGCCGTGGAACGCTTTAAGAGCAACGACTCCGCGGCCTCGACATCCCTCGGGATCGAGGTCGACGACGAGGTTGAGGTCTATCGGCCAAACATCTTCGGACTGTACGAGCGTGTGATGGGTCCTCTCACTCCGTTGATCGCGGAGCAGTTGCGGGATGCCGAGAGGTCGTATCCGCGCGAGTGGATCGAGCAGGCCATGTACGAAGCTGCCGAGCGCGAGCATCGCTCCTGGAGGTACGTCGAGGCCATCCTCACGCGCTGGGAGGCGGGCGGCGCGCCCCGGAGATTGCGCACGCCGCAGTGACCGGCAGCCAGAGCGATGGCGGTGCGCATGATGACCGGCTTCGCGAGCGCGTTCGCCGGCGTCTGCTCCTGGCCATGGCGGCCGGACTGGAGCGGTTCGACCTGGGCAACCCGGCCGTCGAGGAGACCTGTCACGCGGTTCGGGTCAGGGACTTGCCGGAAGCTCTGGTTGGGCTGACCATCGCGCAGGTGTCCGATCTCCACGTCGGGCCAGGGCGCTGGCAACCGAGGCGATGGAGGGAAGCTGCCCTGCTGGTTGGCCGATCAGCACCATCGTTTGTGGTCAACACAGGGGACTTCTTGCAGTGGGAGCCCGACCCGGACAGAGCGAGGGAGATCTTTTCCGCCTTCATGGCGTCGGCTTCGGACCAGGGAGACGCTCGTACCTTCGCCATTCTTGGAAATCACGACTACTATGCCGGGTTGGACATGGTCCATCGGTTGAACGCGCAGCTCGACTCGATCGATGTCACGGTGCTGACGAACCTGACCACCAGCGTCGTCTGCAATGGGGCGCGGCTCTCGATCACCGGGCTGACCACCCAGGAGCCGGGGTTCGAAGACGCGATCGAGGCACTACTCGCCGCCGACCGACCAAGGATCGTGCTGATTCACGAACCAGATCTGTCGGGCTGGCTGCCGGCCAGATCGGCTGACCTGATACTGGCGGGTCATACCCACGGGGGCCAGGCAACCCTTCCTTTCCTGGAGCGCTTCATTGTTCGTACCTTCGCCAGGAGTCATTTTGTGGAGGGTTGGTATACGGTTAACGACAACCCCATGTACGTCAATCGTGGCTTGGGTTTCACCGGCTATCCCTTCCGCCTGCGTGCCCGTCCGGAGGTTTCGATATTCCGCCTTACGCATTGACCAAAATTTGCTAACGGCTCTATACTTGGGCGATTTCGGGCGAATGTGACCGGCGCCCCTTCGGGGGCGCTTTGATTTGCTCTGACCAGAAACGGAGCCGCGATGCGCAATCTCGGATGGACCTTCCTGGCCGTCATCATCGTCTTCATGTGTGCGTTGTTTGTCGATCTTCCGACCACCAACACCGTGCTCGGCCACAACGTCTCGATCAAGAAGGGCCTCGACCTCGCCGGAGGCGCACGCCTGCTCCTGTGCGCCAACAAGGGGCAGACGGTCACAAGCGGGGACATGAGCACCGCGACCGACGTCATCAGATCCCGAGCCTCCGCGGGCTTCGGTGTCACGGAACCCGCTGTCAGCCAGGTCGGCAACGACTGCATCAACGTTGAAATGCCCGGCCTCAAGAACCAAAAGCAGATTATCAGCGTGCTTGGTCAGACCGGATACCTGGCGCTGACCGACAGCGGAACGAAGAACTTCAACGCAGGCGTAAAGGTCAAGCTGGTCTGCAAGGACGCCGGCTGTGGGGCCAGCAAACAGACGGGCGTATCGAATTTGAACGTCAGTCCGCCGGTGATGCAGGTGGTTGTCCCCGGCAAGTACATCAAACAGGGAAGTGCCCAGACCGGTTATGACCAGAACACCGGCGGGCCCATCGTCAACTACCAGCTTCAGGGCAAGGGAAGTGACGACTGGGGTACGTATACGACCAACAACGTCAACAAGTTCTCGGCGATTGTGCTCGACGGAAAGGTCGTGACCGATCTAACCATTGCGGGCCCTATCGTCGGTGGCCAGACTCAGATCAGCGGACTCGGCAGCATTGACGAGGCCAAGACCATTGCTACCTTCTTGAACTACGGCGCGTTGCCGATCAAGCTCCATATCGACTCGTCCCAACAGGTTGCGGCGACCCTTGGGCCCCAATACGTCAATCTGGCAACGAAGGCCGCCGTGATCGGCATCATCATCGTCGCGCTTTTCATGCTCCTCTACTATCGATTGCCTGGGCTGCTGGCCGACATCGCCCTGGTCCTCTACGTGGCTTTTGTGTTCGCTATGTTCAAGCTCATTGGCGTGACGCTGACCCTGGCCGGCGTGGCCGGTTTCGTTCTCTCGATCGGCATGGCGGTCGACGCGAATGTGCTGATCTTCGAACGCATGAAAGAAGAGCTGCGCACCGGCAAGTCGCTTGGCGCCTCGGTCGAGGCGGGGTTCCGCCGCGCCTTCCCCTCCATCCGGGACTCAAACATGTCCACGATCATTACGACGGTGATTCTCTTCTGGTTTGGCCACAACTTCGCGGCTACCGTCATTACCGGCTTTGCCACGACGCTCTTTATCGGTGTTGCGGTCAGCTTCGTTACTGCCGTGTTTGTGTCCCATACGTTCCTACGCTTGCTCGTGAAATCGGGCAGAGGGCGGAATCCGGCGCTCTTCGGCGTGGAGCAGCTCGGGGGTGCCCAGCTTGCTTGACATTGTCGGCAAACGATACTGGTACTTCGCGCTTTCCCTGCTGATCATCATTCCCGGCACCTTTACCCTGATCACGTCAGGGTTGAAGCTGGGGGTTGACTTCACGGGCGGGACCGAGTTCACCATCCAGATCCCGAAAAAAGACCAGTCACTGCAGGTCGACACCCTCTTCCGTAACGATGTCGGTAACGTCGGCTACGTCCAGCCCGTCATCTCCAGCACCTGTCCCGGCAAATGCCAATACCTGGTGCGCACCAAGACGGCCAGCCAGAAACAGGTAAACAAGCTCGCCTCGGACGTTCCAAAGACCTTCGGGGCACGTGCCCTGGTGCTCCAGCACCTCACCGTCAGCGGCACCATTGCCTCGCAGCTGACGCAGCAGGCCATAACCGCCCTTATCGCCGCGGCGATTGCCATCCTCCTGTACATCAGCTTTGCCTTCAGGCGTGCGCCAAACCCAATCAGATTCGGGATCGCCGCCCTCATCGCCATGCTGCACGACGTGCTCGTGGTGCTCGGCATCTTCGCCATTCTCGGCAAGGTTCTCAATGTCGAGGTCGACTCGACCTTCGTCACCGCCATGCTGACCATCATCGGCTTCTCGGTACACGACACGATTGTCATTTTTGACAGGATTCGAGAGAATCTGGGCCGCCGCACGGGACAGCCGTATGAACAGGTTGTGAACTACAGCATCCTGCAGTCGTTCGTCCGGTCGATCAACACGTCGTTCACGGTCGTGCTGACGCTGCTTGCGGTCTTCCTATTCACCGGCGAAGCAATTCGCTATTTCGTGCTCGCGATGTTGATTGGCATCATCAGCGGCACCTATAGCTCGATCTTCAATGCGAGCCAGATTCTCGTTGTCTGGAACAACCACGAGCTGTCACGCTTCCTCCGCCGCGCCCGCGGAACGGAATCCGCCCGGGCCGCTTGACCTCGGAGAGCCTCACTTCGGTCACCGAGCGGGGTTGTCTTTCGTGCCGGCGCGGACTGAGTGATGCCTGAGCCGTCATTGCCGCCTTCGCTCGCCGGACTGAAGGTCGCACTCGTTCACGACTATCTCAACCAGGCCGGCGGCGCCGAAAAGGTGGTCGAGGTTTTCGCCGAAATGTTCCCCGGCGCCCCGATCTACACCTCCGTCTACGATCGCGATGCCATGCCCGATATCTGGAAGACGTTGGACGTCCGAACCAGCTTCATGCAGCGCATCTCTCCGCGGGTCAAGTTTGCCAGGGCCATGGTCCCGTTATATCCCGCCGCGTTCGAGCTCTTTGACCTCTCAGCCTACGACCTCGTCTTGAGCAGCACTACCACGTTCGCTAAGGCAGTAGTTACGCGACCCGAGACCTGCCACATCTGCTACTGCAACAACCCCACCAGGTTCCTGTGGATGTACCACGACTACCTGCGCCACGAAAACCTGCCAATCGGTGTCAGAAACCTGCTGCCCTTCGTGGCGGCTCCATTTCGTGTTTGGGACTTCGCCGCCGCCCAGCGCCCTGACTACTTCGTCGCGGGCTCGCACAATGCCGCGCGCCGCATTGCCAAGTACTACCGACGAGACAGCGACGTGGTGCAGCCGCCCATTGATGCGTCCCAATTTGCTATCTCTCCAGAGATCGGAGACTTTTACCTCGTCGTCTCGCGGCTGCAGGCCTATAAGCGTATCGACCTGGCAATAGAGGCCTGCAACCGACTCCGTCTTCCCCTCCACATCGTGGGGGATGGTCCGGATGCGGGCAGGCTTCGAGGCATGGCCGGACCGACCATCGAATTCTTCGGCCGCGCCGCCGACAGCGTCGTTCGAGAGGAATTTGCTGCCTGCCGTGCCTTTATCTTCACCGGCGAAGAGGACTTCGGTCTGACACCGTTGGAGGCTCAGGCCTCAGGTCGCCCCGTGATTGCTTTCCAACGCGGTGGTGCGCTGGAAACGGTTAAGCCTGGGCTGAGTGGGGTCTTCTTTGGCGTGCAGACTGTCGATGCACTGGCATCGACTCTCG
>DHWR01000003.1:3319-5168 GCA_002413265.1 Chloroflexi bacterium UBA5177 | reverse complement strand
GCGCACGTACTGAACGAGTTCACTGTATGGACGCGGGGCGGTGAGTAGTGTATCCTGAGCGCATTCCGGCCTCGTCGTGCACGCGAAGGAGAGCACGCTATGGTCGCATCGGTGGACAACCAGGCTCTCGCCGCTGTCCTGTCTGCCATCACGTCGACGCTCGCTCCCGCACCGGGTGTTCCGCAGGATCAGGTCGATCTGCTCAGGCAGGAACTCGCCGACGTCATGCGGGACCAGGATATCTCCACTGCGATGACGGGAATCGCGCCCGGCCTCGATACCGTCAGCACGCAACCGGGCAACGTCGACGAGACGCTGATTCGCGCATTCGAAGGGCTGCTGAGTGCTGATGCGGCACCCTCAACCGGTGGTACGCCGACCGGCGACCTTCGCGTCTTCAGGCGGGAGATGCCGGTAAGGACGAGCCAGCATCCTGCGTCCGTGCCTCCCTGGGCTGCCGGCATGGAGGTAGACCATACGCTCGGTCCCTTCATCGATGAGACCGGGCGGAGACTCTGGTTCGACTTCTTCCGGCGGGTCCGCGCTATCACCGTGGCCAGGGGCACGGACCAGTTTGTGCGTGTACCTATCCGGGGCTTCCTCACGGGGCAAGAGCAGTACGAGCTGGCCGCAGGGAGCGTGTGGCTGAGATCTCAGCTCTTCACACCGACAGCTCCTGCAGGTGCCTTTAGCGGATTGAGAATCACCGGCGGCACGATCTCATTCACGGGTCCTGTGACCGTATCTGGAGACACGATCGTCATTGGGGCTTCGGACGTGTGCGGGCTGGCGCTCGATCTCGACCAGCCAGCGCCGGATGTCGCGACCGGCACCACAACCGGTGCGGACGCGAAGGATCTGGACATACAGCTCCCTGCACACGTGACGATCACCTGTCGCCCGGGCAGCGCGACGGTGGACGTGGCAAGCGACGCGCTGCAACAGTTATTCGGCGTCACCTATCGGTATACCTATGACGCGGCCTCACCCGTCACCTTCGACGCCGCGCTTAACCGGATCGTGGTGCCGTTCACCACCGACGCGGCAAATGTAACGTCGCCGATCGTCAGATCTGACCTGATCGCGCTCGAGGGCGAGGGCGCGATCCTGGCATCCTTCTGGGCTCTTCCGGTCACGGTCACCGCAATCGGCGATCTGGGCAACGCGGCGGGCGCTGGCGCCCTGGTGATGCGCGTCGGGGCGGGACTGCATGCGAGATGGGCCGGATTGGACAAGGGACCGATACGTCTAAACGCGTGCGCCATCCTCACCGAGCCCGGACGCATCGCCATCACTGCCCCCCAATCAGTGGGCAGGGCGCAACAGAGCTTCCGCATGTGGGATGAGGAAAATCCAGACAGAGTTGTTCGCGCCGTCACACGGCTGACCTACACTTCGGCCTTCCTGCTGCTCTACGACTGCTTGAGCAGCGGCGCCGAAGCGATTGCCGCGAACGATGTGACGGCGGATGCCGATATCGATCGCCCCCTGGCTGCCGACGGCCAGCGGCCCGCGGTCCATGCACCGGCCGCTAACGTCATCCTCGCCGAGATCAACGCCGAGCGATACGTCTATCTCTGGGCCGTACGCATTATTCAGAAGCTGCTACTGGCGCCGCAGAGCGGTGAGCTCAAAGCCACCTCTTTCGCCCTTCGCAATGCGTTCACGAGAACCATTGGGCCTGACGATTTCTACTTGATTGGTGCGTGGCAGGCGCCGGACGAGCTGAGGAGCGGCTTTCTGGCGCTCGTCTGGCCCATGAGTCTCTTCATGCCGACGTTGCCCGACCCGTATGTCACCAACTACATCCCTGCGCTGCGGGAACGGCGCGTCGCGGCTGCCGGCGGCC
>DHWR01000003.1:0-3116 GCA_002413265.1 Chloroflexi bacterium UBA5177 | reverse complement strand
GTGGGCTCGGAGATGTGTATAAGAGACAGGCCTGGTAAGTATCGTACAGTGGTCCGATCCTGCCACGGCAGTGCTCCGCCTCTTGCTGGTACCGGAGGGCCCCTCCAGTGAGGGGTTCCTTGCGCTTTCGGGCGTCCCTTCTCAGTCCCCCGAACAGGCAGCGGCGCCCACCCCGATGGGTCAGGCTAAGACCCTCCTCCACAGTCTGGCCGCTGTCCGCGTCAACGCCATCGCGGAAACGCAGCAAGAGGATGCGGCGAATGAGGCGAAGCTGCACGGGCTTTTTCAGGACTCCCTGAAGGTCGGTCCGGAGCAGATTGTCCTGCTGGACGTCTCCACCAACGCGGATCTGTTTGGCGTGGGCATTGGCATCGCCGATCGCCGGCGTCACCAGCAGTCCGGCGCCCAGTTGCCATTCTCCGTCGAGGGAATGGACCTGGTGACCAATGCGTTCAATACCAGGATCTACACGCTGCCACAGATTCAGTGGGAGCCCGTCCAGACTGTTCAGAACCCGGACGTTCAGCCCTATCCATTCCCGTCTCCGGTGACGTCTGAGACGACAGGCGACCCGACTCTCATTGGCACAGACGCGTACAAGCTGGTTCCCATTGCTCCGTTGCAGGTCGTCGAGGCGTTTCTCTCCGAGTACAACGATGCTGCCGCGTCTGCCCGGCTCGGCGCGCTCTTCTCGCTGCCCTTCGGCATGAAGGCAGCGGCTCTCCTTCAGCGGCCGCACAACGTCTTCCAGCGGGGCGCTATTGTGCGGTACAACCGCCCCGAGTTCACCACTCCTCAAGTGACGGGCGGGTTGCAGGTCTCAATCATTGCCGGCAGCTCGCTCTTCGGACTGCAGTCTGAGTCGCCACATTTTTCCGGCGCCACCATTCAGACGCGGAACCTGATCGAGCTCCTGACTGGCGCTATTCCGGTGGACGCCGACGGCAAGCCATTGAGTGTGCTCGGGCCTGTTGTCGACACCATCTTCAACAATGAGTTCAAGCCGGCAGGGAACAATCCGCGCGTGCCGCTCGAGCGGCTGGACATATCCGGCTACGGAGCCAGCATCTTCAGCGACTGGTTGAACCCGGATGCGGCGATCGCCGCGACAAGCCAGACCAAGTTCGATGTGGTGATCGGACGCACCTCGCACGAGATTGTTCAGGTGAAGAGCATCCTGTATCCCTGGGCCGTCCCTGTCGTGCGTACCATCACCATCCAACGGACATCCGGAGGGGGCGTCACTCGCTACGACAGCGGGTGGCATGCGCAGGGCGCTGGTGTCTACGACTTCTCGTACAAGGATGCGATGGACGTCGCCCATCCCAACCCGTACGAGATACATCCTGGAGTAATCGGCGGCGTGTTCAATGTCACAGGGATCCGGGATACCGGTAGGACGTACCGGCAGCCCGCCGCGAATCCCGACGATGATGTCATCATGCAGGAAGTGTTCTTCGATGGGGACGTGCGCATTGAGAGCGTCCTCACCGGAGGCGCGAACGACCTGGTTCCCAGCCGGAAGCAGCGAGGTTTCGTACAGCTCTCGCCGTATCAGAAGCCCCTCACACCGCAGCAGTTCTACGACTTGCTCGCTGCGGAAGGCGCGCTGGGCGGACCGGTCGATTGTGTCGTCAACGTCGGCGAGTCGGGCCAGCATATGCGGGTGGTCCTGGCGGATGTCGCCGGCGTGAGCGACGCGGGAGGCATCGTGCTCGTCTCGACGGCGCATGGCTTACTGTCACTTCCGAAGGAGGGCGCCTGGTCGCTCGCCAAACGGAGAACTGCCGGGACCGAGATCGTCTCCCTCGACGAAGATGGCGCTCTGCCGCTGATACGCGAGGCGAAATTGGCGGTGACGCCCACGCAGCCGTATCGCTTTGCCGATCCTGCCGATATCAAGCGTGCGAGTACACCCGATACGGACTATGGGCTGCTCCACTCGACGGGCTCCCAGAAGGTGATCTTCCTGCGTCCCACGATTGCGTCGGGCGATCCCCACATCCGCAGCGCGATCGATCCATTGTTCGCCGACAGCTACGCCATCCTCGGCTCGAAGGGCATCTTCCCCGCGGTCGATCAGACGTTCCCGCTTGGCGGTGGAGGGGGAGTGCTCGACGTTCTGGGTGACGCCCGGCTGCGGCTCAGCTCACCCGGAACGTTCACAGCTCCGCCAGGTCTGACTCGCGACCTCCTGCGCACGGGCACGTCCAGGATCTACGTGGACTATTCCGATACGAATTCGGGTGGAGCGACCTCCGACGTTCACTACGCGTTCGACTCCACGGCGCCTGTCCCGTGGACGGCCGCCGTGAGAAACCACAGCATAGTCATTGATCTGATGGGGCTTACCGGGTTGATCGTCGTCACGTCGGACCTGGCAGCGGAGTTCGGCGCGAAGCCCAATCTCAGCGCCCCGGTAATGAAGTTTGGTCCGGTCCTCCAGCCGATCGTCGATCTGCTGAGCTTCTTCGGCAACTTCGACATGGCGCAGGCGTTTCGGGTTGACCTTGGCAACGCCACGACCGATAGCTGGCAGCCGAAGTGGAAGGCATCGCTGCTTGGTATGAAGCTTGAGTTCCCGCTGCTGCGAATTCGCGCCTTCGGCGTGCATGTGGGCGGGGCGACGGAAGCGGCGCAAGAAGCGTTCGAGGCGGCCACGCCCTTGCCTCCCCTGAAGCTCGAGATCGAACTCGAGATCGAGGGGCACTACAACATGCTGCCCTTCAGTTTTACGTCCAGCGATCCAACCGCCGACATCAGCAAGGCTGGACACGACATGCTCTCGGTCGGCGCATCCCTGAAGTTCGGTGGAGAGCTTCATATCCTATGCGTGGCGCTGTCTCCCACTCTGGGCCTGTACTTCTACGGCATGCTGGAGCTCGAGTTCGGTGTGGACTCAAAGGAAGGGGAATCCTTTGAATTCAAGGTAGCGGTGGGGCTGGAGCTTGCCACGAAATGGCCAATCGTCGGCGATGTGTCGATTTCCATGGCGGTCGGGCTGGACATGGAATTCAAGAGCACCGGCCACGGCATGTTTGCCCTGATGGTGTTCAAAGGCGAAGCCGAGCTGCTGGATGGCGTCATTGTGATTGGGATCCACATCGAAGCGAAAG
>DHWR01000260.1:4162-5306 GCA_002413265.1 Chloroflexi bacterium UBA5177 | reverse complement strand
ATCTGCGGATGACCAATCGCTCGACCGATCACATCCGGCTGGTGGAGAGCTACTGCAAGGCGCAGGGGCTCTTCCGCACCGATGAGATACCGGTACCTGAATTTTCGGAGGTTCTCGAGCTCGATCTGTCTACAGTCGAGCCCAGTCTGGCGGGACCCAGGCGTCCACAGGACCGCGTTGCGCTGTCCGGGGTTCGCGAGAATTTCCGTTCGGCCTTCCCCGGTAAGTTCGATGGTTCGGGTTCATCGAGACCCGGAGCGGACCCCGCAGGCGGAGTCGCGGTCGCGGAGAGGCCGTCCGCTACCGCCGTCGAAGTGGAAACCGGCGAGGGCCGCGCCGATATGGGAAGCGGCTCGGTGGTCATTGCCGCCATCACGAGTTGCACGAATACCTCCAACCCGTCCGTGATGGTCGCTGCGGGTCTTGTGGCCAAGAAAGCGGTGGAACGAGGCCTGTCGGTAAGACCGTACGTAAAAACCAGCATGGCGCCCGGTTCGCGTGTGGTCACCGACTACCTGGTCGACGCCGGGCTACTGCCTTTCCTGGAGGCCCTCCGCTTCCACGTGGTCGGCTACGGCTGCACCACTTGCATCGGAAATAGCGGCCCGTTGTCTGAACAAGTGTCCCGGGCGATTGCAGAAAATGATCTGGTTGTGTGTTCCGTCCTAAGTGGCAACCGGAACTTCGAGGGCCGGATACACCCGGAAGTGCGTGCCTCCTACCTGGCGTCGCCGCCGCTGGTCGTGGCCTACGCACTGGCGGGCACGGTCGATATCGATCTCAACACCGAACCGCTGGGCACCGATCCCGACGGTCAGCCCGTCTATCTATTTGAGCTCTGGCCGACGCCGGAGGAGATCCAGTCGACGATCGCGAAAGCGGTGACTCCCGAACTTTTCGCCAATCAGTACGCGCAGGTGTTTACCGGCGACGAAGCGTGGGCGACCTTGCCGGTGCCCGAGGGTGGCCTGTACGAGTGGGATCCCGCTTCGACCTACGTTCGCGAGCCCCCCTTCTTCCAGAACCTGGCCACCGATCCGAAACCTGTTCAGGACATCAAGGGGGCTCGGGTCTTGGTGCGGCTAGGCGACTCCGTCACCACGGACCACATCTCTCCCGCCGGCTCGATCCCCAAGGACAGCCC
>DHWR01000260.1:0-3905 GCA_002413265.1 Chloroflexi bacterium UBA5177 | reverse complement strand
CGCGGCGCGGCAACCACGAGGTGATGATTCGCGGCACCTTCGGTAACATTCGTCTTCGCAATGAGATGGTGCCCGAGAAGGAGGGCGACTGGACTCGACACGTGCCGTCGGGCGAGGAGATGCGCATCTTCGATGCTTCGGAACGATATCTGAGCGATGGAGTTCCGCTCATTGTGCTGGCCGGCAAAGAGTATGGTTCTGGCAGCTCACGCGATTGGGCCGCCAAAGGGCCGATGCTGCTGGGGGTCCGAGCCGTGCTGGCCGAGAGCTATGAGCGGATTCATCGCAGCAATCTTGTGGCGATGGGGGTTCTCCCTCTGCAGTTTCCGGCTGGAGAGACGAGAGATTCGCTGAAGCTGACGGGTGAGGAGACCTTCGATATCGTGGGGTTATCGGACGAGCTAAAGCCGGGGCAGAAGGTTACTGTTCGCGTGAACGACGGTGGGGGCTCGAGCCGGGAGTTTGAGGCGCTAGTAAGGATTGATAGCGTGGTTGAAGCTGAGTATTACCGGCATGGTGGCGTACTGCACATGGTCTTGCGCCGCTTGAATAAGAACTAGCTCGGGGAACCAGCCACCCTTTAGTGTCCTCCCATTGGCTCTCATGACCCGCCTCCTTGTGCATGGCAGATCAGACGCTTCGTCCCCCGATTCCCGATGCAAAGGTCAAGCACCGCAATGGGTGTAGCTCAGGGCTTCAACAGTTGGCACTCGAACACCACTCCTGCACGGCCTGCGATCCACCTGATGGCGGGATCCGCTCATTTGAGGTCTCCGTTTGCTTTCCTAGATTCCATCTGAATCTCTAGCTAAGCAGGCATAATGGTCGCCGGCAGACGTCAAGCGTCGATGCGGACCGTAACCAGATCTTCCGAGCTCCGTTAAGCAGAGGAATGCCAGAACGTGCAGCAGCCGCCGAGTGCAAGTGCCCGCTCCGAGGCGTGGCCTGACCTCATCGAGCGGGCGCGACACGATCGCACCGCCTTCGGAGAGCTGTACGACCTCTATCTGAACCGCGTCTACGCGTTTTGCCTGTCGCGGATGAAAAACCGCGAAGAAGCCGAGGATGTGACCGCGCAGACCTTCGAACGAGCTTTGAAGAGCATCGCCACCTATGAAAGCCGTGGGGCTCCAATGTCCTCCTGGCTCTTTCGGATTGCCGCGAACCTGGTGACGGATCGGGTTCGACGTCAGGCGCCGGTAGTCAATCTTGGGGACGATCCCATCCCCGACGAAGGGAACAATCCCTCGCGCGAACCGGACCCGGAGGACCAGGCGCTGCAATGGGAGAGGGCTCTGTACTTGAGAGAACTAGTAGCTGCGCTGGCTCAGGAGCAGCAACGAGCCTTGCGACTCCGATACTTCCAGGGAAAGAGTGTGGCCGAGGTCGCTGAAGCGCTCGGTAAGAACGAGAACGCGACCAAGCAACTGCTGCACCGGGCCATGGAGAACATGCGGCGGCGGATGCGCGGGGAGTCATTGAAAGATGTCTAAGCGCGGCTCCGACATCAGCGGTCGCGAGGAGGATGCTCGACTGGAAAAGGCGCTTCTCACGCTGGCGCCCACTGTTAGCGAACAGGAATGGGCCGAGGCGCAAGAGCCGTCGCCCACCTTTGTCGACGATCTGCGCGCGCGACTCGTGAATAAACCGAGGCGTCGCGGCCTAGCTTTTCCCCAACTCCCCCGCCTGGCCATCTGGGCCGGGCTCCCCCTGGGAGCGGCAGTAGTTATCGCAGCCGTTCTCTTTTTGGCTTACGGCACTCAGAATGCTCCGGTCGGTCCGAAACACACTGCGCTGGCAGTGCCCACTCCGCTCCCCCAGGATCTCACCAAGAGCTATCCGATCAATGGCGGCTTGGGGGGTGGAGGTGGTCCGCCGAACCCGGCCATCAGCCGAATAGAGTTCATCACCGGAAATCCGTATCCAGGACACGTCTCAATCTCTGGCCGGCCAACCAGAGCCACGCCGCGGCACGCCACGGGTTTCGCGCTTCGACGTCCTCCGAAGCTGATCGGTGCGTACGTTGCCTTACTCGCCTCGCGGCTGGGAATTCATGGCCAGGTGACCAGCACTCGAACTTCCGAATTCCTCGTCAACGGCCGGCACGCCACCACGTACTTCTACGTCTCTCAGGGAAAGGGTGCATCCGCCGCGAACCCCATCCATAGTGTTGCCGTCTCGAGGTTCGACGGCCACGTCGTCGTCCACAACAATGCAAGCGAGCTTCGAGCCGTAGCAGGCAAACCGATTCCTGCCCAGGAAGCAGTGCGCAGGGCCCGATCTTTCCTGAAACGACTTGGCTGGCCCGTCGCTTCCATGCCGCTGCTCGGGCTCTCTCCCTTCCCTGCCAGGCCGGGTTCACCGCTAGCACGGGGCAAGCAAGTGAACCTGGGATGGCCGGGAGCCCCGAGTTCCGATCGACCCGCGGCTTCATTGTGGGTCGCCGGAGACGGCAGCATCACGGAAGCCCTGCTGTTTCCCCGTGAGGCAAAGCGCGGAACTGTCTCACTCCGGCCGGTTGCCTCGGCCTGGAACGCTGTGCTGACTGGTAGGTTGCCGGTGGGAGTACAGATCATTGGTCCCAACCCAAAGGCTGCGGGTTCCGCAACACTTTCGGCAACCTCGCTCGAATACATAGTCACCACGGCAACATCCGGACGAATGTATCTCGTCCCGGCCTACAAGTTCACCGGTATGGCGCACATTCAGCATGCTCCGGGACAGTACAGGTGGATAGCTTTGGTGCCGGCGGTGAAGTGACTACGGGCTTACGTTGCCGATGAGCTCCATCCCGCCGTTTACGGGAACTTTCAAGCCGACGCTTCCATTTAGAGCGGAGCCGAAAAGACTGATCGAGATGGTGTTCGAGCCGTTGCCGGCGGACTTCGAGACGACGTGGATGGTCATGTTGCAGGTGGCCTTCTTCTGAAGTGGGCCGAAATCGATGGCGGGCGCAATCTGGAATGGCTTGAGAACGACCGCGCCGTGGCCACAGCCGTGCGCGCTGAGCACTTTCCACATGGGGCTCAACCCATTAAAGACGACCACCAGGTGCGGAACCGGGGATCCGATGTTTTGCGCGATTAGCTGCAAGTCCACGCGTGAGCCGATGACCTGCGTCGTTGGCCAGCCGCCGCTCATCACCACGCTGTAAGGCATGGGTGTGCCGTTGAGCGCCTCCAGGCCACCCCCGCTGCTCCCACATCCGCTCAAACCCACACCAACGCCGAGCAGAAGGAGGGACGTGCGCAGACGGCTCAAGCTTTTCTCCTTCACTTGATAGTGAATGAGGTCGAGGTCAGGGCGCTGTCACCCTGCGGCGTGGTCGCTTCAACCTGGACCGGTATGCGGGTTCCGGAGGGTTCCTCGGGTACCGCCACCGAGCAGCTGGCAGTGCCGGTCGCGTCCGTGTGCCCCACGCAGCTGCCGTTGTTGCCGGGGAAGAGCATGGTCACGCTCACCCTGGCGTCAGGCACGTCCGAGCCGTCGAAAGTGACATGAACAGATACGGTCGCGAGCTGGCCGACGGCGAAGCTTGGAGCAGTGGGCGCGGCGGAGATCACGAGGCCCGCCGGCGTCGGCGTCGCCGTCGCGGTTGGTGTGTTGGTCGGACGGGGTGTGGGACGGGGAGTTGAGCTGTTCGTTGGCTGAGGCGTCGCGGTTGGTGTCGACGTTGAGGTAGCAACCTCCGTGGCAGTCGAGGTGTCCGTCGGGACAGGACTCTCTGTCGGCGTGGCGGGATGCTGTCGAAGAGCGGTGCTGTAGCGCCGCGTCAGGGCGACCAGGTGAGACGATTGCGTGCTGAAAGCGTGGCGCAGCCGGTCTTGAAGCTGAAGTGGAGCGACGCCCGTGTATTCAAAATAGGCTTCGACTTCGACAGGCCCGATCCGGAAGAAGTCGAACAC
>DHWR01000198.1:1330-3852 GCA_002413265.1 Chloroflexi bacterium UBA5177 | reverse complement strand
CCGAGCCTGCCGGACCGGCAAAGCAGGTGCTGGACGAGCTGCTTCAGCTCGATCTGCAATCGATGACGCCCTTGGAGGCCTTGAGCCGCTTGTTTGAGCTGCAGGAGACGGGACGCTCAGGCAAGCAGGGTTAGGAGAACCTGCCGGCTGTAGATCACGTGGCAGCCGTAAGAGGCCGCACGCGCAGCGAATTCGTTGGCGCGCACGGCCGTCTCGGCATTCAACGCGTTGGTTGCGGCCGTCTCATTGAACAGCTCGGGACTACAGAAATCGTTCTGGAAATCGACGAGCAGACGGCTACGTGGTCAGGTGATAGATCGAAAGAGGTTCGACCTGCCTGTGTCGCCGCAGGCATGGGATGGCTTGAAAGCCTCTTCTCTACTACGCAGGCTTGGCCCACTTGTCGTCCGCGACGATATCGACAGCAACGTATGCTTCGTTTCCGACTACCCAGGCATCGTGGCCAGGGGCGATGTAATAGATGTCGCCGGCGCCCAGTTCTTCCTGTGTGCCATCGTTCATCACCGTATGAAGCCGGCCGGAGACCACGACTCCGTGGTGCGCCGCCTGGCAGCTGTCGGTCTTGGCGATCGGCTTGACTGATTCGGACCACTTCCAGCCGGGCTGGAGGCTGACTTGCGCGAAATTGACACCATGGAGGCCGACTATTCGTCCCTCGCCATTGCTGCCGGCCGCTCGCACCTCGTCGGGCTGGTTGAAGCTTCGCTTTTGCAGACTCGCGGTTTCTGTCGACATCGCCTTCATCCTTTCCGGTTCCCTGGGTGATCCTCTTCCGTGAATAGAAGTGGATGAGATTCATTGAGGCGGAATAGGCCTACGCTTGTCAAGTACAAATTATCGGTCTGAACTACTTCATCCTCCTGTAGACGAGGTCGAAGTCGTGCTTCCAAGTCGAGCCGTCTGAGGACGTCTCCCATTCGCCACGAATAACGTCGCCGTCGTCGCTGAAGGTGCCGGTGAAGCGCTGGGAGAAGTCCAGGGGAGAGAAGTCCGGGGAGTCCCTCAACAGCTTCCAGATGCCATCGACGTAGGTCATCGCATACAGCCGGACGACTCCACGAGAGTCGAAATAGTGCTGTGTGTAAGAGTCATTGCCGGCATTCGCGGCGATTACTCCGATGCTGTCCGGGGCTTCCGGAGCGGGAATTTCGATGCGCTGGATCAGAAGCTGTCCACCCTGCATCCATTCGAAGACGCAGCGCCCGCCGCCCATTACGACCGAGGGATCTGCTGGGAAGATTGCTTCCATCTCCCAGGAGCCGATGAAAGGCTCGAGGCGTTGAAGCGCGGCCTTGCGAGCCGAATCGTCCATGGCGTGCGCCCTCCTGGTGGCTCGATTGTAGGCGTGCCGCCGGCTGAGATCGTCGCAGGGAACGGCCCGAGCATCGCCCCAAGGGGCTCCCCGTGAGAAATCGGCCCCGTACGTGAAGCGCCGCCAGTCTACAAAGGACTAGCGGCGCTTCTGGCGGGTACTGCGGCGAAATTCGCTAACTATGCATGAGGTCCGCCATTGCAGCCGCTGCCTCGAGCGCCGGATCCGGCACTGATTGTTGTCGCCGTGAGAGTCGTCCCGTCCGTACTCAACGTTCCCTCAGCAATGAGATACGAGCCGACTTTGATGGATGCCTTGCTCTGACTCGAGCCGTACTGGGTTGTACTGGTCAGATTCACCGTTGTCACTCCCGTGTACTCGTTCGATCCAGATCGGTCTGTGTCTGCCTTGATCGTCACCGTGTCGCCGCTGATGGCCGTCACGGTGCCATCTGCGTGCCGGCTGAGGCCGGCGGCCGCAGTGCTAGGGGCGGTGGCCGTTTGGGTCGGGGTCACACCTGCCGCCGAGCTTGGCGTTATGCCGAGGACCTGACCTGCCACGAACCCCGTGATGAAGAGTGCGATCGTGAGCAAGGTGGCTGCGAGAAAATTTCTACGCATGATGTGCGCTCCTTTCGTATGCTCTGCTCACTTCACACGCTACCGAAGCAGGATGATGAGTGGATGGGACCCAAATGACCGTTTGGTGACAGGCCGTGATCCGGCCCCCCTTGCTCGCCGGAGATCTGAATCAGGTAGCTTGAAAAGGAGGAGGCGAGAATGGAGAGCGGACGTGAAAGCGAGAACCTGAGTGTGCGCTCACCTCATGCAAGAACCTCTGCCGGTCTCGCCATGCACGGCGGGTGGGGCCCTTCGGGCGGAACGACACTCGGGTCGTTCCCTACGGATGATGCGGAGCAGGGGGAGAGAAGGGGCGCAGGCTCGGAGCCGGTTCCTCTAGAGGAGGATCCTCGGTGGTTCCGCAGCGCGGTCATGTATGAGCTCCTGGTACGAGCCTTCCAGGACGGCAACGGTGACGGCATCGGTGATTTTCCGGGACTGATCTCGCGGCTGGATTACCTCCAGTGGCTGGGCGTCACCTGCATCTGGCTGCTTCCCTTCAATCACAGCCCGTTGCGGGACGGCGGCTACGACGTCTCCGACTACTACGAGGTGCTCCCAGAGTTTGG
>DHWR01000198.1:703-1125 GCA_002413265.1 Chloroflexi bacterium UBA5177 | reverse complement strand
GACGGCGGCTACGACATCTCCGACTATTACGAGGTGCTCCCAGAGTTTGGGACGGTGGACGACGTGCATCGCCTTCTTGAAGGGGCGCATGGCCGCGGCATGCGGGTGATCATGGATCTCGTGATGAACCACACGAGCGATCAGCACCCGTGGTTTCAGTCCTCACGGTCATCGCCGCAGAGCCCGCACCGCGATTGGTACGTCTGGTCGGACGATCCCGATCGATACGCCGAAGCCCGCATTATCTTCCTCGACACGGAATCATCGAACTGGACCTGGGACGATACCGCCGGGGCCTATTTCTGGCATCGCTTCTTTAGCCACCAGCCGGACCTCAACTACGACAACCCGGAGGTTCGCAAGGCCATGCTGGACGTGGTCCGCTACTGGCTCGGCATGGGGATGGATGGGTTCCGCCTGGA
>DHWR01000198.1:0-494 GCA_002413265.1 Chloroflexi bacterium UBA5177 | reverse complement strand
ACCAATTGCGAGAACCTTCCCGAGACCCACGAGTTCCTGAGCGAGCTGCGGGCCGTCGTCGACCGGGAGTTTCCCAACCGAGTGCTGCTGTCGGAGGCAAATCAGTGGCCGGAGGACGTGATCCACTACTTCGGCTCAGCCGAACGCCCCGAATGCCACATGAACTTCCACTTCCCCATCATGCCAAGGATGTTCATGGCGCTGCGCCGTCACGAGCGAGCACCCATGACCGAGATCCTGGCGCGCACTCCGGCCTTGCCCTCCGGTTGCCAGTGGGGACTGTTCCTTCGCAACCACGATGAGCTGACGCTCGAGATGGTCACGGCGGAGGAACGGGACTACATGTGGGCCGAGTACGCACCGGATCAGCGCATGAAGCTCAACCTCGGCATTCGGAGAAGGCTGGCTCCGCTACTGGACGACGATCGACGCCGCATCGAGCTGATGTTTGGGTTGCTGCTGTCTCTTCCCGGCACGCCGATCCTGTACTACGG
>DHWR01000294.1 GCA_002413265.1 Chloroflexi bacterium UBA5177 | reverse complement strand
TGACCGCCGTCGAGCCGCGTCAAGGTGAGCAGATCGTCTATGAGACGGGCCAGGCGGACTGCCTCTTCATGCATATCGCGCAGGCCCTCGACCATCTCAGGGTCGCTTTCGGCGCCAAGTCGAAGAAGTACCTGCGACGCGCCTTGCAAAACGGTGGCTGGGGTTCGAAGCTCATGGGACGCGTCCGCCAGAAAATTCCGCATCCGCTCCTCGGAAGCTTCGGCCGAAGATAGAGCGTTTTGCAGCCGATCGACCATGGTGTCGAAGGCAAGCCCGAGTCTTCCTATCTCGTCTGAAGAACGGGCCAAATTGGCGCGCTGCGCCAGCTCCCCGGCAGCGATGGACTCGGCGGTCTCCGCCACTCGGCGCAGCGGGCGCAAGGCCCGATTGATCAGGGGCAAGGCAATGAGAGCGGCGATCAAGAGCGCTACCAGCGCGCCGAGGACGAAGAAAAGCAGCACTCGGGTGATCGTGTCGTTGGCAGAACTAAACGAGCGCCCCAGAATGGCAAACCCTACGGGATGGGAAAGCGGCCCAAGGGGTACGGCGACGAGGAGAATGTCGCCTCCGCCAAGGAGTGAGGAGGCCCACGGCGAAGGAGGATGGCTGCCAGAAAAAAGCGTCCTGTTTCCCGATAGTTGAGAGGGCTTGGGACAGGAGGCAAGACGTATCTGCGAGGCTCCGGACGACTGCGCCGGGACGTGCCCAATGAGCCGCCGAATCGTGGAGGCCGAAAGACGCAGCGGGCGCGTGGCGCCTGACGGACCCATCCCGTGGCTAGCCAGCGTCAGACCGGAAGGCGTCACAATCGTGACGGCGATGTCGTGCCCTCCAAGCAACCGCGAGAGAGTATCCGCGTTCCGGCTCAGGTCCGCTTTCGAGTGGACGTAGCAGGGCCCGAGCACGCCGAGCTCCGAGTACGCCGAGTGGCGCAGCGACAGGGCCGTGGACGCCTGCAGGTAGTTTCGCAGTGTCACGATCTGAAAGACCCCAAGAGTCGCCAGGAGTATGGCCAGGGCTCCCAGATACCAAAGGATCAGCTGGCCCCGAATAGAAGTCAGACGCGAGCGAAGCACATCAGCCTTCTTTAGACATTAAGCCGGTATCCGACTCCTCGGATGGTTTCGATCAGCCGGTGATCATTGTCGTCGAGCTTGCGCCGAAGATACCCCACATATACCTCAACGTTGTTTGCGCTTCCGTAAAAGTCGTATCCCCAGATACGGTCAAGAATGAGCTGGCGGGGCAGCACACGCTTTGGATGGAGCAAGAAGAGGCGGAGCAGCTCGTATTCCTTGAGGGTCAGCTCTATCCCGTTCCCTTCGTGCGTGACCTCTCGACGCGCCTGGTCCAGAGAGATTGAGCCGACGCGCACGACCTCGCTGTGCGCCGGGAGGCGACGCCGCGTAACCGCGCGTACCCGTGCCACGAGCTCGTCGAAGTCAAACGGCTTCACCACGTAGTCATCTGCCCCCGCGTTGAGACCGTGCACGCGGTCGGTCGGCTGGTCCTTTGCGGTCAGCATGATGATCGCGAGCTCGGGGTCCGCCAGGAGCCGCTCGGCTAGCTCCAGCCCCGACATGCCGGGAAGCATGAGATCGAGGATCACGAGGTGCGGACGGAAAGTATCCACTTCCTGCAGAGCAGACTTCGCATCGTGTGCGGTCGCTACCGAAAAGCCTTCGTACTTGAGTCCGGTACGAAGGAAGTTGACGATATGGGTCTCGTCGTCCACGATTAGTATGCGAAGCTCTTCTTCGTCGGGCGGACGAGAGAAGAGTTGAGTTCGCGCCATTGAAACACTTTCTGTGAAGGGCTTACCTAACCGTATGAGGTTTTTCTGAGAAATCGCTTAGAAAAAGGGAGGATTGTTCTTACGAGCGCATTTACGCCGGCTGAGCTCAACTTCTTGAACAGTCAGATGCTCGGGCGGATCGCCACGCTCGGGCGATCCGGAGAGCTTCACGTCGTGCCGGTGCGATTTGGGTACGATCCGGAGCGAGATGCCGTGAACGTCACAGGACGCTTTCTGGGAAAGAGCAAGAAATATCGGGATGTACAGGATGACCCGCGTGTTGCTTTCGTGGTCGATGACTTCACTGAAGCCGGGGCGCCCTGCGGAATAGAGGTCCGAGGCACCGCGGCCGCGATCACTGTAGGTGGCGATACGATTACTCCTGGTGCCGATCCAGAGCACATCCGCATCACCCCTACCCGCATAGTTTCTTGGGGAATTGACTCGGCTCCGTCGAGCCCCAGCAGCAGGCGGGTGGCGGCTACCTGAGCCGCACCGAAAGTTCAGCTTTCTTTCAGCGATCTCTCAGGCCGGCACGCGATGCTTCTCAGGGAAACGGCGTACTCTGACCGCAGAGAGCCCCTTATCGCTTGTGAATACGAGGCAGAGGATATTTTGACTAACCGCAAGCTACGAATGCTGGCTGCCTTGGTAGCAAGTCTCGCCGCTGCCTACGCCGGCTTCGCCACTGTTTTGGCGCATGGGTCTCCGCCTCTGAAACCAGTCAACGGGATTGTGACTTCAATAGGGTCCGGCAGTATGCAGCTCCTAACTGCCGGCGGAAGTGTGAGCGTCTCACTCAATTCCTCAACTCGTGTGACTCGACTGGTTGCTGGAAGCAATGCTGACCTTGTGGCCAACGCGCGGGTTGAGGTGCACTTCGCGGCCGGCACGACCACAGTGGACTCTATTCGAATTGAAGCCGGCCGTGGAGCGGGCGGGTCTGTCCGCACCTCGCCGACGAAACACTCTCTACGTCCCACTCCGCGACCTGTTTCTACGCGAACCGCGAAGCGCAGCGCTACCCCCGGCACCCATCTACATCCCCCTACGCCCAATAAGAGGAACGAAATCGATGGACAGATAGTGAAGGTGACGGCGACGTCGATCTCCGTGCGAGGCGACCGTGGACAATCCTCTACCTACAACTTCGGGTCCAACGTGTCGGTGACGAAGGTGATGCCGGGCAAGATTAGCGACATCGCGACCGGTGAGAGAGTCCTGGCTCTCGTTGGTCCTAGTAATCTCGCTCTCTGGATCACCATCACAAATTCCTGACGGTAACGAGGGCTGTTAAGCCTACTCATGACGCGCACGCCAATCGAGCAACAATGCCAGTCACTGTCGCGCGTCCTTCACGCAGAGGCCGCCGACGAAATTCAGCTACTCCGCAGCGCTCGCCGGCTGAAACGAGTCCATGAAGAACTGGGCCAGAGCGCGCTGCGCCGGGCGTATGGCTCGCAGCCTGAGGCAATGCTGGTCCGTGAGGCGCTTGAAGTAGTGGAACGAGAGCTGCGAGTCGTGCTCCTAAATCACCATGCACTGAGCCGCAAACAAATCCGCGAGCACGTGCTAATCGCTTTTCGGCACTCGATGATGGCCCTTCGGCTGCTGGAGGGCCCCGGCGAGGTTTCTTGATGTCGGGTCCGCGGGAGGGCAGTTCGCTTCCGCGGCATT
>DHWR01000317.1:5365-5676 GCA_002413265.1 Chloroflexi bacterium UBA5177 | reverse complement strand
CGCCATCCCTACACCCACATGCTGCTGCAATCCATCCCGCGCCTGGATCAGAGACACGAAGGGCAGCTGAAACCGATACCCGGCTCGCCTCCCGACCTGTTGCACCTGCCGCAAGGTTGCCCGTTCGCTCCTCGATGTCCGAACGTTCTCGAAAAGTGCCGGCAGGTGATGCCTCCATTGGCGCCGATGGGCTCCGCGAATCATCTCGCCGCATGTTGGAATCCCATGGAGGAACCGCCACAGTGAGCGACGGGAATGTCTTGCTGGACGTAAAGGATCTGACGGTTGAATTCCCTATCAAGGGTGGCTTT
>DHWR01000317.1:4888-5035 GCA_002413265.1 Chloroflexi bacterium UBA5177 | reverse complement strand
AGGCAAGATCTCTTTCGAGGGTGAGGACATAACGAAGTTCTCACCGAGGCGCATGCGGCCGCTTCGGCGTCACCTTCAGATGATCTTCCAGGACCCGTACGGGTCACTGGATCCGCGCATGACAGTTGCTCAGATCGTTTCCGAGCC
>DHWR01000317.1:3357-4638 GCA_002413265.1 Chloroflexi bacterium UBA5177 | reverse complement strand
GCCGACGAGCCGGTTTCGGCTTTAGACGTGTCTATCCAGGCGCAGATCCTGAACTTGTTGGAGCAGCTTCAGCGGGAATTTCTGCTCACGTACCTATTCGTGGCTCACAATCTCAGTGTGGTCCGGCACATCAGTGATCGGGTTGCCGTCATGTACCTCGGACACGTCGTGGAGCTGGCGGAGAGCGAAGAGCTCTATCAATACCCGCTCCACCCGTACACGCAGGCCCTCATGTCGGCCATCCCGCTACCCGATCCGCGCGAGGAGCGCAAGAAGCAGCGGATCATCCTCAGGGGCGACATGCCGAGCCCCGTCAACCCGCCGCCCGCCTGCCCCTTCCACACCCGCTGCTTCAAGGCCCAAGACATCTGTAGCCAGGTGGCACCGCCTTTTGAAGAGAAACGCCCCGGACATTGGGCTGCCTGCCACTTCGCGGATGTGCCTGCCGCCGTTTCGCGTCCCGAGGAAATCCGTCCACCCATCAGTGCCTAGCACTGGGCAAAAGGAGCCTCCCGTCAAGCGGGAAGGCATTTTTTCATAGCCTTTTCGGAAGCGGCTAGCGCAGGCGGGGGTCACCCCTAAAGGGGGGCGGCTACAGGTGGGCGATTACTGGTAGAGAATCGCGGCTCCATATCCGGGCACGCTCGCACTACCTTTTGCGGTAGCGAACGCCTTGGTCGCTATCTTGCCGCCCGAGGCCACGACGTGCCAGGTACCTTTGCTGAGTGGGATCTTCGCCGGAGCGCTGTTGGGGTTGAAGGCGACTACTATGGTCTTCCATTTATCGCCGTTCGCGTGGCCCGTGAGCTTGTAAGCAACCACGAACTGCGGCACATTGTCGAGAAAGTGCAGGTGGTTTTGGACCAGGCTCGTGCTGTTCATCCGGAAGGCAGGATGGGCCGCCCTCAAATGAAGTAGGCCGGCGTAGTACTTGAAGACTGAGGCGTAGGTCGCTTTACGGTTCCAGTCGAGCATGTTAACCGTGTCGCCCGCCTGGTAGCTGTTGTCATTGCCGCCCTTCGACCGCAGAAACTCCTCGCCTCCCTGCATCAGGGGGATGCCTTGGGACGTGAAGATGATCGCCTGCGAGAGCTCGTCCATCTGGATGCGAGTTGCCTCGGGGGCGTTCGGCTGAGCTCTGGCAATGTGATCCCAAAGGGTCTGATTGTCGTGATTGGTGGCGTAATTGAGCGCCTCGCTTGGCTTGGCGGCCCAGCCCTTGATCAAACTGTTGAAGTTCGTTTCTCCAACGGCTCCGATCATCACGCCGAGACCCTTCGT
>DHWR01000317.1:0-3038 GCA_002413265.1 Chloroflexi bacterium UBA5177 | reverse complement strand
TTGCGCTGCCAGTCGGTTGGCAAGAGCTGCCATGGCTCTCCGTAGAGTACGGTGTGCGAATTGATCTTGTGCAAAGCCTGGGAAACCTTGCCCATACAGGTCTTGCCCAGCGCACTCATGATGTCGAAGCGGAAGCCGTCGACGTGGTACTCGCTCATCCAGTAGGAAACGGAGTCGGTGATGAACTTGCAGACCATCGGCCTCGTGGCAGCCACGTTGGGACCGAACGAGTCGAAGGGCGTACCGGAGTAGTCCTGGCGGTAGTAGTAGTTCGGCACGATCGGATCGAACACCGAGGGCGAGCTGGTGTGGTTGTAGACCACGTCCAGAATGACGCCCATGCCTCGCTTGTGCAGCGCTTGCACGGCACTCTTAAGTTCGCTGATGCGTGAAGTGCCGTGCGGGTTGGTCGCGTAGGCGCCGTTCGGAGCGTTGTAATTCCGCGGATCGTAGCACCAGTTGTAGCGCGCGAAGTCGCTCTGGCCAGTGACGAGGTCGGTCGATCCGCCGGACACTTCATCCACGCTGTTGCAGCCGAACACGGGCAGAAATTGCACGTAGTTCACACCAAGCTGCTTCAGACTGTCCACACCCGTCACGACACCCTTTGACGACTTTGTGCCGGTCTCGGTGAAGGCAAGGTACTTACCCTTGTTCTTCATTCCCGAATCGGGGTTGATCGAGAAGTCGCGCACATGCACCTCGTAGATAGATGCATCCGTTGGGCTTTTTGTCTTGCGGTACGTATCTGCGGACCAGCCGGAAGGGTTGGTGCCGGACAGGTCGACGATCGCGCCGTATTTACCGTTGACGGCGATGTTCCTCGCGTACGGGTCCACGGCCGTGGCAGTCGAGCCGAGATTTGTGATCGTGTAGTCGTAGAACATGTTCTTCAAGTCGCCTGAAACCTCGGCGGTCCAGGTGCCGTTCTCAGCCTTCGTCATGCTCATGTTTTGCAGCACGGTTCCGGCTTCATCCTTGTAGACGTCCAGGATGACCTTCGAAGCGAGTGGAGCCCAGAGCCGGAACTTAGTGGAGGACGAGCCGTAGGTGGCTCCGAGGTCGTTCCCGCCGTAGAAATAGCTCGGATCGTTCAGAACCAGCCGCGGGACGAGATCGATGGGAATGTAGGTGGAATACGAGACTTGCAGACGGTGCGTCACGACGGGCGCCACGCCGAGACTGACCTTGATCACATCCGTTGTGGCTCCGTCAGCCGGATACAAAGCTCCCGCACCGGTGACGGCAACGCTCTGTCCCGTGTCCAGATCCTTGACCGAGAAATCCGTCGCCTTGATGGAAGTCACGTCCACCGCGTGGCTGAACTTCACGGCCGCCCAGTTTGTGCCGTCGAGAAAGGCGTGAACCGGCTTCACTTTTGAGGCCTCGGCAAGGGCCGCCTGCGCATCCGCCAGACTGTAATAGATGTTCGCGTCCCCCTGGATCAGCCAGATTTCCGCGTGTTGGTTGGGCGTGTCGACGTGCCGATCCTGGCTGATGTCTTTGTCCTGGAAATTTCCCAGTCGCACGATAATGCCGACCTGGGTATTCGCTCCCGGCACTTGCGCGTGCGCTACCTTGCCGAAGCTATCCGCCCCGTCGAAGTCGTACTCCGCACCGCCAAGACTGGCCGGTTGGAACGGCCACATCCAGAGGTTCCAGCTCGCATAGTCCCCGGCGAAGCGATGGTAGTGGACCGTTACCGTGGTATTCGAATCGGCGGAGACGTGCAGGCTGCCGAAGAGGGCGGCACTTCGGCCTGGGGCAATCCCGAAAAAGGTTGCCATAAGAAACAGCAATGAAATGAGGACTTTGAACGAACCCATGCGACCGCGCATGCGTGTCTCCTTCGGCGTGGAAAACTTTTGATGGGAAGTCTTGACGACTACCTGGATAGTAACGGTGCGCGAATACCTTGTCCACGGCACGTGACACGAGTGTACGCCGTCCCACCGGAGATTTTTTCGCATTGCTTTCATGCTCCTATCTGCTAATGTCAATGCATAGCGGTGCGTGCGCGAGCCACGGTGTCTGCACGGCGCGAACCGCAGACATATGTGGGGAGCGCGCCTTGAGGAAACGACGTGCCGTTATCCTGGGATTGATTGCAGGAGTGCTCCTGGCGGGAATCGTAGGATTTGGAGCGCATGTCATTGCGGCCACCGGAGCCGGCACCGCGCTCACCATTTGCCTCGTGGGACTGGGCCCAGCGCTGGCCGCCATCGCGCTCGTTACGGCGGTGGGTGCGGTTGCCCCGCCGGCGACCGGTACTATGCCAGTGTCCTCCGCCGCCATAGAGGCGTCTGCAGAAGCTCAGGCTTAGCTAGCGTTTCCGGCAGAAGTCCGGCGTGCACTCAGAGCGGGTGCTACGCTGTCGGCATGGCAAAACGGGGCGGCGGTCTATCCGAGGATCCGGCCGGCCCGCTACTGGCCCTCAGCCAGGTTAACGTGGGCTTTGGTGGAGTCCGCGCGGTGGACGGGCTGTCTTTTTCGGTCGAAGCGGGATCAATCGTATCGCTAATCGGGCCTAATGGGGCTGGAAAAACTACGGCCCTAAACGCGATAAGCGGCTTTGTGTCCGCGTCTGGCTCCGTGTCGTTTTGCGGGCGCGAGCTGCTCAAGCTTCCCGCCCACCGTCGTGCCGGCTTGGGTATCGGCAGGACTTTTCAGAATCTTCAGCTTTTCACAGGCTTGTCGCTTCTGGACAACACTCTAATCGGGCAGCACGTTCCTCTTGGTGGCAACGTTGTGCTCGACGCTCTAAGGTTTCCGGTGCTTCGCCGGGAGCGAGAAGCCACCAAGCGCGCTCATGAAATCCTCGAGGAGCTTGGCATCGAGCGGTATGCAGCTAGAGGTGTTGAGGACCTGCCTTTTGGTGTGCAGAAGCTGGCCGGTGTTGCGAGAGCCCTGGCCCTAACCCCCAGCCTACTCTTGCTTGACGAACCGGCGGCGGGCCTCAGCCACGCCGAAGTAATGGGTCTGGGAACCGTTGTCGAGAAGCTGCAGCGTACCCGAGGATTGACCATCCTGCTGGTCGA
>DHWR01000232.1 GCA_002413265.1 Chloroflexi bacterium UBA5177 | reverse complement strand
GTTATGGCCGTATTCCTTCTCCTGGCTCTCACCTTCTTCGCTCTCTGGCTCGGCGCGTTGAACGGCGATGTTGCAGGCAAAGGCTGGACAAAGATCGGCGGCTACCTCGGGTTTCTCACCGCCATTGCCGCCTTCTACACCTCCTTCGCCGGTGTAACCAACTCCACCTTCGGACGCACAGTTCTGCCCGTTTACCCAATGAGCGTGCCCGTCCTTCAAAACCCGTAGCGTCAGGGGGCAGGCCGGGCCGTGCTCTGGAGTGATAATGGCTTCAGCGGCGGCCCGGTTTCTTTACCCACGAACCAGGGGCGCGAAGGATGCGCGACTGCAGGAAAGAGCAATCCAGGTGGTGCACGAGCATGTGTATCTGAGTCTGCGGGAGGCGGCAGATACTCATTCCTTCGTCCTACCTGATAAAATTCGAATGTTCCAACACGTTGTTGCACGCAGAACCGACGTGTTGAAGGAGATCGTTCTGCCGTGGCGAAGTGCACCGTGGTCGAAGGAGGAGAAGGCGAACAGCGTGCACGGTGACGCGGCCTTTCCGTCGAAGCGCCGCCGTAGTCAGATTCGATACGTGGATGAGCGCACTGCAAGGCACCGGAGGTAGAGCAATGGCAGTTGAAGAGGAGTCGCAGGTCTCGGAGGCGCAAATCGCGGTCCACTGGCGCGAGGAGGAGTACTACTATCCGCCTCCAAAATTCATCGGACAGGCGAATGCCAGCGACCCGGCCATCTTTGACCGATTCAGCGAGGCGCATTTCCCTGAGTGCTTTAAGGAATACGCGGACCTGCTCTCTTGGGATAAGTACTGGCATACGACGCTGGACACGAGTAACCCGCCGTTCTGGAAGTGGTTCGTTGGGGGTCGGCTAAACGCCTGCTACAACTGCGTCGACCGGCACCTGGCAACGAGTGGGGACAAAGCAGCGCTCATCTGGGTGCCCGAGCCAGAGGACCAAGAGACCAAGGCGATCACTTACCGGGAGCTCTATCGCCGGATAAACGAGTTCGCCGCGCTCTTACGAGATTTCTGCGGCGTGAAGGCCGGCGACCGCGTGACCTTCCATCTACCGATGGTCCCCGAGCTGCCAGTCTCGATGCTGGCCTGCGCCCGCCTTGGAGTCATCCATTCGGAGGTGTTTGGCGGATTTAGCGGTCCCGCGTGCGGAGAACGGATAGCTGATTCGCAGAGCCGCATCCTGGTGACGATGGATGGCTACTACCGCAATGGCGAGTTGATTGACCACAAGGTCAAGGCCGACGAGGCGCTGACAAGAGCCGAGTCAGAGGGCACCAAGGTCGACAAGGTACTCGTCTGGCGGCGCCACCCCGGCGAGTACGCATCACAAAGCCCAATGGTCAGTGGCCGAGATTTCTTCGTCGACGAAGTCCTGAAGGACTTCCGTGACAAGGAGGTTGAGCCCGTTTCCATGCCCGCCGAAGCGCCGCTCTTCCTCATGTACACCAGTGGTACAACAGGCCGACCCAAGGGGTGCGTGCACAGCACGGGTGGATATCTTTCATACGTGGCCGGAACGTCGAAGTACTACCAGGACATCCACCCGACGGACACGTACTGGTGCTTCGCCGACATCGGCTGGATCACTGGCCACTCCTACATCGTTTACGGCCCATTGGCCGTCGGGACGACGAGTGTGATGTATGAGGGAGTGCCTACCTATCCGGATGCCGGTCGTCCCTGGCGGATTGCCGAGCGCCTGGGGGTCAACATCTTCCACACAGCGCCCACCACCATCCGCATGCTGCGCAAGCTGGGCCCAGCCGAGCCGAAGAAATACGACTATCACTTTAAGCACATGACGACGGTGGGCGAGCCGATCGAGCCGGACGTCTGGCGCTGGTACCACAGTGCGGTCGGAAAGGGCGAAGCGGTCATCGTCGACACGTGGTGGCAGACGGAGAACGGCGGCTTTCTCGGCAGCACGCTCCCTGCTCTGCAGCCGATGAAGCCCGGGAGCTGCGGTCCGGGCGTTCTCGGGGTCTATCCCGTGATCTATGACGAAGAGGGCAACATTGTCGAGGCCGGCAGTGGCCGCGCAGGCAACATATGCATCCGCAACCCGTGGCCCGGTATCTTCCAGACAATCTGGGGCCAGCCGGAGCGGTTTGTCCAGACCTATTACGAGAAGTACTGCAAGAACAAAGCGAGCAAGGACTGGCACGACTGGCCGTACTTCGCGGGCGACGGCGCTGTCCAGGCCGCCGACGGCTACTTCCGGATCCTTGGCCGGGTCGACGATGTAATCAATGTGGCGGGGCACCGGCTGGGGACCAAGGAGCTTGAGTCGGCTGCTATCACCGTCGACGAGGTCGCGGAGGCCGCCGCCGTCCCGGTGATAGACGAGCTGCGCGGCCGAGCCGTGGAGATGTACATCGCAGTGAAACCGGGCTTCAGCCCGAGCAAAGAGATCGAGGCGAAGGTGATCAAGGCGATCGAGACCGAGATTGGGAAGATCGCGCGACCCAAGAATGTCTGGATTGTCGCTGACATGCCGAAGACTCGCTCGGGGAAGATCATGCGCAGAGTCATCGCTGGGATCTCGAACTTCGCCGATGTCGGGGACACGACGACGCTGGCGAATCCCGAGATCGTGGATAGCATCCGCCAATATGTTCACAGTGAGAAGGTGGCCCGTGGCGAGACACCGCGTGAGCTATCGCCGCAGGAATTGGAGGAGATCAAGGCCTTCGGTCAGAGTGAGTAAGCAGGCTGTCCCCGCGTGCATCTGCTGACATTCAGAGCTCCGCATGAAGAATCAAGTGGACCCACGGCGTTAGGGCACGACCATGCAGGACCCCATCAAAGGCCAGGCAATCGCCGCCTTCGTCACCTTGAAGGGAACCGTCGAAGCCAGCGACGAAGAAAAGAAGAAGCTGATCGACCACGTCGGCAAGAAGATCGGCTCGATTGCCAAGCCAAGCCAGCTGATCTTCACGGCCGATCTTCCCAAGACTCGCAGCGCCAAGATCATGCGCCGTTTGCTCCGAGACATCGCCGCCGGGGACGTCCTGGGCGACACCACCACCCTCGCCAATCCGGCCGTCGTGAACCAGCTCAAGGAGCAGTACGAGCAGATGGGCATCACCGAGTAGGAGAGATCCCCCCACTCGCGATCGCAGTCAGAGCTGCCGCCGGCGCCGGCGGCGGCTCCCTCCTATCATCACCTTCGTCTCCCCATAACAGTGCACCGAACTCGCATGCGAATCCATCGATCTCCCCACAATCCAATCCTTCAGCCCACCGATCGGTGGTGGGAGACGAAGGCCGTCTTCAACCCCGGCGTGGCCGTCCACGAGGGCCGAATCGCGCTCGTCTACCGTGCCGTTGGGGCCGATGGCCTCTCGCGCTTCGGCCTCGCCTGGAGCGATGACGGAGAGTCCATCACCGAGCGCTCCGAGCTTCCCTGGTATGAGGCGCCAGTCGACGACTCGCAGGCTCGCCTCGGCGTAGAAGATCCACGAAT
>DHWR01000243.1:1352-7647 GCA_002413265.1 Chloroflexi bacterium UBA5177 | reverse complement strand
TGATGAACGAGACCGGGAACTACCCTGGCCAGGCATGGCTTTGGTTATACACGCTCTTCTACCAGATCCCGCCGTACACGACGGCGTGGGCAGCAAACACGGATGTTCTCGCTGTGCTGAGCACGACAATCCTGACCATCATCCTGATGTTCCTGCCGTGGATTCCGATCTTGAATCGTCTGCCGCGCTATCTCGGCATCTACCGGCTGATCTGGAAGGACTACTACAGGGAGCAACGGGCGTCGTCCCGATCCGGCGAGACCTCTCCTAGCGGTACGTCCACATGAGACTGGACTGGCAATCGCTCGGCCGTCATGCACTCGTGCTTGCTGCGGTCATAACCGGTATCGCGGGCATGAGCCTGCTGTTCAGCGGAGCGATGCACGGCGATCTTCGAGAGGTCAGTCGAGGAGTTCCTCTGCTAGTGATCGGATTGTGGTGGGCGGGAAGAGAGCTCGCACGCAGCATCCAGGCAAGTCGCGCGCGCGCAGCCCTGGAAGAGGGGCGTCGACACCCTAGCAGGGTCCAGCCCTGACCGGCGGGAACGAGCGAGCGCGTGGAGACCCTTGAGAAGCAGTCAGAAAGTCTCGACGCCCCGCAAGCACCTGGCGTAGAAGGCGCCGACTTCTCGAGCTCTCGTCAACAGAGCTCGGCCGAAGCGCACGTTGGCGGCACGCCTTTAGAGAAGCAGACGGATGGTGGCACAGACGGGGCTAGGGTCTTGCCTTTGAGGCGGTTGCGCATCTTGACCGTCGTGGCTCCGATTGCCTACTTGATCGTGGTCGAGATTCTCAGTCTCCTGATCCTCAATCCGCTACTGGGAAACCGCGAGGCGCTTCGACTGTTCGTCATTTTCTTGCTGATCGTCGCCGGCGCGGTTCCGTTCTCCCTGTGGATATTCAGCACCATCGAGAGGCAGCAACGGTCGCTGGCGGCGAGTGCCGCGGTGCTCGACAGCGTGCACGACTATGCGATCTTCATGGTCGACGCCGGTGGAAACATTCTCACCTGGAATCCGGGGGCGGAGCGCGTGAAGGGGTACCGGGCGGATGAGGTGATCGGCCGTCACTTCTCGCAGTTCTACACTCCCGAGGACCAGGCAGCAGGTGTGCCGGCGGCCAACCTACAGAAGGCTGCGGCTGGCGGCCGCTTTGAGGCTCAGGGTTGGCGAGTTCGGAAGGACGGATCGCGCTACTGGGCCGACGCGACCAGCACCGCTGTCAAAGACGAGGCAGGAGCCGTCGTCGGCTTCACACAGGTTGTGCGCGATATCACGGAACGGCGCGAAGCGGAGGCGCGTATTCGGAAGCTCAACGACGAACTCGGACAGCGGATCCTCGAGCTGAGAGAAGCCAACGCGGAGATCGTTCGCCGGAATCGGCAGCTCGCCGCGATAAACACTGCCATTGTCTCGGTGTCCAGCGCTCTCGATCTTGGAGAGGTGCTACAGAACATCGTCGACGCGGCACGGGAGCTCGTCCACAGCCGGTACGGCGCGCTCGGCGTGGCTGACGAGCACGGTCACATCTTGCAATTCATCACCTCGGGTCTCAGCCACCAAGAACGAGAGGCGATCGGACCGCTGCCCCAGGGACACGGACTCTTGGGCGCACTTATAAAGGAAGGGACGCCCTTGCGGATTCCGGCGATTGGCAGCGACCCGCGCAGTTACGGCTTTCCACCCAACCATCCTTCGATGACCAGCTTGCTGGGGGTGCCGATTCTCTTCAACGAGAAGCCGGTAGGCGATCTCTATCTCACCGACAAACTCAGCGCGGAGGAGTTCACGGACGAGGACCAGGAGCTGGTCATGCTGCTGGCAAACCACGCGGCAGTGGCCATCGAGAACGCCCGGCTCTACGAAGAGGTCCGCACGGCCCGAGACCGTTTTCAGGTCTGGAACGAAGACCTCGAGCGCCGGGTAGAAGAACCCACGCGAGAGATCGAACGGTACAGCAAGACATTGACGACGCGCGTGCTCCAGGCCCAGGAGGAGGAGCGCAAGCGCATTGCGCGTGAGCTGCACGACGATACGGCTCAGTCTCTCTCGACTCTGTTGATCAACCTGGATGTGATCGACCCGCATATAGGCGCCGAGAATGAAACCTTGAGAACGGGCTTTCAGCGGGTGCGAGAGATCGCGCAGCGGACCTTGGACGCGACTCGTGCGCTCTCCCATGATCTGCGTCCGACGATCCTCGACGACTTCGGCCTGGTGGCGGCCCTTCGTTGGTTCGCCGATGAATTCATGCGAACATTTGGAGTCGCGGTCGAACTACACACCGAGCCACCTAACGGCCAGCTAACATTGGAAATCGAGCTTGTACTATTCCGGATCACTCAAGAGGCACTGACGAACAGCGGCAAGTACGCTGAGGCAAATCATACCGGTGTTCAGCTTTCCTTCCCAGACGGAACCGCCAAGCTCGTAGTAGAAGACGATGGGAAGGGTTTCGAGCCGGCTACGCGCAGGGGGCCCACCCGTCAGGGCGGGCTTGGTCTGTACGGGATGCACGAGCGGGCCGAGCTGGTGGGTGGGATCCTGGAGGTCGAGTCGGCTCCGGGTCAAGGCACTCGGGTCACGGCCATCATCCCGGTGGCAGCCGAGCCAGCCATGGTAGGTCACGAGGGCTCACTGGGAAACGAAACGTGCTGATGGACATCAAAGTGCTGCTGGCGGATGACCACGCCGTCTTGCGTGACGGATTGCGGATGGTGCTCGATGCCCAGACCGGCATATCTGTCGTGGGCGAGGCGGAGGATGGCCGGCAGGCTCTGGAGATGGTTGAGCGCCTTCATCCGGACGTCGTGGTCATGGACATTGCGATGCCGAACATGAATGGAGCAGAAGCAACGCGCCAAATCAAGCGGCGCTTCCCCGGCGTCAAGGTGCTGATCCTTACCATGCACGAGAACGAGCACTACCTGGCCCAGATCGTCAATGCGGGCGCGATAGGGTGCGTCTTGAAGCGCTCGGCCGGGACCGAGCTGGTTACGGCCGTCCGAGCAGCGGCACGTGGAGAGAGCTACTTCTCACCCGCTATGGCCACGATGATGCTGGATGGCTACAGGATGCATCTGGCTGTAGACGGTCGGGATGAAAGCGACCTGCTCACCGAGCGTGAGCGTGAGATCCTCCAACTGGTGGCGGAAGGCAAGACCAACCAGGAGATCGCCGACCTGCTGGTGGTCTCGATCAAGACCGTTCAGACCCACCGGGCCCACATGATGGAGAAGCTCGATGCACACGACAGGACGGAGCTGGTCAAGCACGCCATCCGGCTGGGCATGATCACCTCGGACTAGCGCATATCCTCCGCCCAGGTGAAGCGGAATGTACGGTTCATAAGAGGCTCAGTCCCGCGACTCGTGCCGGTCAGACACATCCTGGTAGGGGGCGAGCGATCGTGAGCAGGAAGATCGCATCCTCGACCGCGCCGACGTCATGCGAGATGCCGGGCTCCAGCATAAGGACCTGCCCTGCGGTCAACTCGACGCTGCTTTCCTGGAGACGTAGCCGTAGGACCCCCTGGAGCGCGTGCACGGAGATGGGCCCGGAGGCGCGATGCTCCTCCTGTCGTGCACCCGCCTTGAGCGCCATGAGCACGATCCTAAGGTCTGGCTCCTTCACGAGCGTCCGACCGGTCGGGCTTCCTCTGCGGTAGGATTCCTGCTGCCGCAACTGCTCGGTCTCAGAACGCAGATCGAACCGCAGCATGGGCGCAGAGAGGTTGTAGTCGTGGTGGCCTGATGTAGCGGCGGGCTCGGAGGATCCTTCCAGCCGGCGATCGGGCGGCTGTTGCTGCATGTCCGTTCCTCCTACTTTCGATGGCTCATGCTACTGCAACGTTTCCTGTCCGTTGATCCTCGTGTTTGGACTCCGCGGTGCGTGACGCTCTAGTCCGCAAGTCGAATCGCTGAGGAAATATCAGGTCTCCACCCTATGGTGCCCACGCGGGCGACGGAGTAAGGTAGTGGCTGGGCGGTGCCACATCGAACCGTACTTTCCGCAAGGAGCCAAGAGGAGTGCACCCAGTGGTCAACTATGAAAGCGCTCCCATAATGCTGTATTGGGAAATGACCCGCGCCTGCGATCTCGCCTGTCGTCACTGTCGCGCGGAGGCGATGTTCTTTCGAGATCCGGCAGAGCTTTCAACCGAGGAGGGAGAACAACTGCTGGAGACTCTCTGCGGTTTCGGAGACACCAAGCCCCACCTGGTCTTTACCGGCGGAGACCCGCTCAGGCGTCCAGATCTCTCTCAACTGGTGGCTCACGCCGTACACCTCGGCTTCGTTACCTCGGTCACGCCGAGCGGAACGCCGCTCCTGACCTACGAGGCGATCGCGCACCTGAAAAGTAGCGGCGTGAGGTCCCTTGCCTTCAGCCTCGATGGATCGACGGCAGACGGCCATGACGGAATCCGCGGCGTCCCCGGCACCTTCCAACGTACGGTCAATGCGGTAGGCTGGGCGCTCGAGCAAGACGTTCCTGTGCAGATCAACACGCTGGTCTCAGCTGAGAACGCCGCCGACCTAGAGGCGATCTATCGTCTGGTCTGCGATCTCGGGGTGCAGCGCTGGGCCCTATTCTTCCTCATCTGTACGGGCCGGGGCGCGGTGCTACGTGAGGTATCTGCCGAAGAATCTGAAAGGATCCTGGCGTGGGTCTATGAGTGCTCCAAACGCTCGTTCCCCGTCATCAAGACCACGGAAGCACACCACGTCCGCCGCGTGGCTGCCCAAGCCCGACTCAGAGAGCGCCAGCAGGCGGGTGAAGGCACAATGCGGACTTCATCGATTCGCGCCGGCTGGGGAGTACGAGATGGTGCCGGTATCATGTTTATCTCGCACCGCGGCGATGTGTATCCATCTGGGTTCCTTCCGATAAAGGTAGGGAATGTGCGCCATGATGACCCGGTGCAGCTCTACCGCGAAGCCACGCTGTTTAGGCAACTACGCAATCCTGAGCAACTGAAAGGGAAGTGCGGTGAGTGTGAGTACCGAGTCATCTGTGGCGGATCACGTTCACGAGCCTATGCGTCCATGGGCGACCCGCTCGAGTCCGACCCGCTCTGCGTCTACACGCCTCACCTCCAACACTTAGCACCCGGCACAGCCGTCTAGAGTGCTCCACTTCAGACCTTGAGGAGGAGAGCCGCATCTATGCGTACTTTCCGTTCGCGCCATGCGCCCAACACGATCCTCGCCGCAGGCCCCTTCACTCCGGTCGCCCGTCAGGCACCGCCACCTTGGTCAATGCGGCCGACAACCTTCCGGTGGTTGGCAATCCTGACGACAGTATTCGTCTATGCCCAGATCTCTCTAGGGGCAGCCGTACGTGTCTCTGGCTCTGGTCTTGGTTGCGGCAATGACTGGCCGCTCTGTCGGGGACGCATCCTGCCGCCCGCCAACACGCACGCGATCGTCGAGTACGCCCACCGCACGGTTGGAAGTATCACGGGCGCGCTGCTCATAGGGGCGGTGCTGGTGGGCTGGCTCACCTTCCGGCACCGCCAGCCGCTTATCGTTCGGCTCGTCGCTTCAGCAACCGGATTGATCGTACTCGAAGGACTCCTCGGCGCGCTGGTGGTCTTCAAAGACTTGTCCGGCGCGCTCGTCCTCGCGCATCTGGCCGTCGCCCTCGCTTTGATGGGACTACTTATCGGGGCCTCGATACTCGCTGTCCCCGGAAGCGGAAACCCGACTTCACGTACCTTCCGGAAACTCACACTGCTCGCAGCGGCTCTTACGTATATCTTGCTGCTGACCGGGGCGGGGGTCGTAGCCACAGGCGCCGATGAAGTCTGCAAGTCATGGCCTTTCTGCAACCGCGGACTTGGGTCCAATTTTGACGGCGTCGTCTTGTACGCGACGCTTCACCGTCTTGCTGCCGGGGTGGTAGGCCTCTTCCTGGTCTGGACGCTGTGCACGGCCGTTTATAGGTGGCGATCTGTGCCTCGTCTCACTTCTGCGGCAGGCGCGACACTCATCCTGCTCGTGGTCCAGATGGCCATCGGCTATCCAACAGCCGTCAGCCACAACCTTTCGCTCATCGCTGGCCTCCACGTGGCCGCAGCCACTGCCGTTTGGTGTGGAGTCGTGGCGACTGCCGTTCTTAGCCACAACCCCTCCTCGATCCCGCTATCTCGCGAACCCTCCGGCCCGGTACCGCGCGCGTAGCTCTCGCAGTAACCGCACCTCGTGCGCTGAGAACCGATCATTCCCCCGAGCCCAGAGTCGCCCCACGACGTATGTAGCTACGATCAGGATCGCGATGGACGCCGGTTCCGACGCG
>DHWR01000243.1:0-1159 GCA_002413265.1 Chloroflexi bacterium UBA5177 | reverse complement strand
GGCGCTCGCGACGAGTCCAGCACGTACAAGGGTGGTACGCAATTCCGCCCACGTGGCGAACAGAACGAGGCCGGCAAGAGAAAGGGTGAGTGCCAGCAGCGCATCGGCGGCGAACGCAATCTGTGCAGCCTGGAGACAGATGTGGTGGAGGAAGGCAAGCTGAGGGCGCGAGGCAGTGACGATCGCCCCGCCAATCCAGGGCGCATCCGAGATGAGGAGCGTGGCAAGACCTGCCCCGATCAGCGCGCGCACAGTGGGCCAGCGCAGGCCATCAAGGAACCCCAGACAAAGCGCGAGGAGAAGCCCTCCGATCAGTAGGAGAGTGAAGCCGGCGAACGCCGACGAGGGGAGGTGGACGGAGTTCCCCGACCTGACCCAACTCCCGAGCGAGCCAACCGCCAAAGCGGAGCCGCCGAGCAACGCAGCAAGACACAGGGCCAACAGACCGCCACCGGTCGACTGACGGGGATCTGAGGGCCGCCATGGCCTGTCCGCGACTCCACGGTCGTTACGTCGTACAACGTTTAGGTGGTGGTGCGAACCGTCGTGCACGTAGTGAAACCGGCGGCGATCCGCCGCCCTACCCTTCGTCGTTTTTGATCGAGCTCTTGTACACGAGGTTACGCCTGGCTTTACGCCATCACCATCGGGTCGAGAGCCTATTTTTTACGGATCGACAACTGAGGCCGAGCTATTCCACAGTGATGATGGCGCCGAGAGAATTGATAAGGCGAACGGGGGATGGCGCACACGATGTACGAGTGTTCGGCTCGGTGGCAACGGGCCGAACTGCGTCCGCCGGCGACGTCGACCTGCTCGTCGACCTCACCACCGATGCAGACGACTTTGCCTAATTCAGTGTGCTTGAGGATCTCCTTCGGGCCTTGAGAACCTCCTCGGTTGCGAAGTGAATGTCGTTGAGCGAGAGCCGCAGCTCTACCCGGCGGACAGATACTAGGGAGCCGTGACACGATGGGATGATGGGTGCGTTTTCGATTCGGGGCAAGCTTCTCATAAGCGGCGATCTGGTAGACGGAGCGCTGGTGATTGAGAATGGCAGCATCACCGGCATCGAGCGGCTGCCGGGCGGCGCGCAGCTTCCTCAGTCCGTGATCGAGGCCTTTCGGCGGCTGGCGGCGCAGCTGCCAGCGACCGGCGT
>DHWR01000106.1:3603-9104 GCA_002413265.1 Chloroflexi bacterium UBA5177 | reverse complement strand
GGTCAGATGCAGTGGACTGTTCCCCGCGGCGCGCACCGCGGTACGGCTCATGTGCAGGTGACGGTCGATCCAGGAGGATTGTCGCTGGCAACGATATTTCAGGTGCGGTAGTCACCGTCCTGGTAGCAACGCTCAAGCCAGCCCTCCATCTGTGCTCCAGGCGTCCATCGCGTGTGATGCAGCAGTCGAAAGAGCAAGACGAACTCGCTGTATATGTGCGAAAACCCGGACCACCATCCAACCACGGCAGGACACGCTCTGATCGCGGAGGTACTCAAAGCGACCGCAGGGCTTTAGCAATATCTGTCGTGCACGCCGATATGCGAGGTGAAAGACTTTCATCATGCGCTGTTCTTGATTGTGCTCATAACGGTGTTGATCGTGGCGGTAGGGGTGTTGGCACCTGGGGTCGTTGGTGTCTAAGCCGACTGACCTCCTCACGCTCTCGCGCCGGGCGCGGCGAGGTGATGTTCTCCTTGCCTCCGTCCGACATCGAAGGGCCTACCATTGAAGGCTTGGCAGATGCTTCAAATCGGCGAGTGTGAACGGGAGCAGCTTGGCATGATCCGTGAGGTCCAAGAGGGTGCGGTGATCTTATGCGTCGGCCTGCTCCGTGACTACGTTCCCGGTGATCGTGTCATCCGGCACCCGCAACCGACATGAACGACGTCAGTGACGTCGCGGCACGTATTCAGGAAGAGGTCACCGAGATCGCCGAGGTCTTGGCACGGCGACAAGGGAAGTCAGTCCGTGACGTCTGGAACGAGGCTTTGAGCCTTCCCCGGGTTCGATACGAGACGAAGGTCTTGAAAGAAGGAGGCGACGAAATCGCGATCGAGAGGCCCTCCTTGTAAGCGAGCTCCCTTCGCCTCGGCATGGTCTCCTTCCCTTCACTGCAGGAAAGAGAGGCAGCGAGCTCATAGGCTTACCCATCTGGTACGCCTCGCTTCTTGCCTCGTCATCGCCCGGCTCACAAGTCGACCGACGCAAACTGAATAATGGCGGTCGCCTTATCTCTCCGGGCTCGACAGTTGACTAGGACTCGGCCGAAAACTGAAAACGAAGGGGCCCTCCCACTGAGCGTAGAAAGTCTGTCCCCTCCGGAGGTTCAGCGCAGCCGCTCAAGGCGCGCCGTCGTTACCCCGCCCTTTGCGACATGCTCACCATCTGCCCTTTTGCCGAGACCGACAAGAACGTTTCCCACAATCCGGGTTACTGGAACACAGTCACTTCGCAAACTCTATGGGGAATCGCCGGTCCAGCCCGGCGACTACGTGCAACTCACAAGGCCGCGCTGGTCTGAACAGAAGAGTCGGATGCCGTTTCGCGTGATTGATATCGAGACAGAAGAGAACGAAGGCGTCACTTTAGACGACCCGTACTACGTGCTGGACACGAGCGAGCCCGGCCAGAGATACCGGAGCAGCTATCACGCACAAAAGAGGGAGTTCGAGGTCGTCGGACGCCCGTACCTCAAGAGTTAAGTTTCAAACTAACCCACTACCCGGAGAGAATAGGAGCATGATAGACAAGCACTTCACGGCCAGGCAGATGCCACCCAGCGTTTGCCGACACACCGCCATGAGGAATTGCGCGTGCGGAATGCGAGACCGTTCAGCGGCATGGTGCGATGCGACTCCTGGTTCACGGGGTGAAGCTCGTCTGCGTGCGGTACTGACTTCCGTTGTAGGTGCATGTCACAACGACGAAGATCGGTTGGTGATTGGCGAACAGGAAGCCGCCGAAGCGGGTTGCGCTTCCGAAATTGTCCGTAGGTGTTGGGTCCCGCCGCACGAGCATGGTTCATTTCTGCCGACGTTTGGCAGCGTCAGCCGATGGTAGTTATGTACGAACCGACCAAGGTTGCGGTCTGCTGGTCAACGCCCCCGTCGCGTCGATCGGCGTGGTCCTGCTGAAAGTACGTAAAGGCCGCAGTCGAGGCAATCGGGTTTACCTCATCATCTGTGTGGTCGTGGAACGATACGTGTACAAATGAGTCGTCCGCGAGTCGGAGGACGATGTAGCTTACGTTGTCTGGCTGGGAAGCGGCTAACTCCTCGAAGACGGCCTCGACACGTCGCTGGTTCTCATCCGCCGCCTCGGAAGACTGCGTCGCGTAGCGCGTCACCAATCGCTTCTGCATGGGAATTCCTTTCATTTCATATCGGACTTGGAGCGTTTCAGGTCATCGCGACCGTACCGCCTTCTAGAACCCTCGGTAGTGCTGCACGTCCGGTCGTTCCACGGAGGACCAGAACTCGTCGATAAACAGGGCTTTCGCTCCTGCCTCCAGGAGGCCACGCGACACGCTGCCACGGAATCCGGCGACCACGACCTGGGTACTGTAGTCGGCCACGAGCCCCTGGATTGCGTCGGCAAGATCCCCGTCTCCAGCCGAGAGCACGAGCCGATCATAGTCGGGTGCGAGGCGCAGGAGGAGGGTCGCCAGGCCCACGTCGACCCCCTTCTGCACGTCGCGCGAATAGCTCTGGCCGCAGTGCTCGCACGTCCCGTGCATCTGTTTCGTGGTGTACAGCCGCACCTGCATCCCGGGTCCGGTGGGCGGCATGTGCTGGAGCCACTCGTGAAATCGATCCTGAGCGGCATCGCCGTGGGTGCTGACCGTGTTGAGAAAGTAGCTCTCGCGAAAGGGGCCACCCGTGCGCCGTTCCAGCTCGCTCTTCAGCTTCATATAGTCAAAAATGCCAGGAGCGGCTTTAAGTAGGTAGGCTCCGTCTATGACCCACGCCCCGTCCATGCCTCTACTCCGTGTGTAGCCTTTGTCTGTTTGCTGCTGCATCGGGCCGCTCCGCTGCTCCAAGTTCAGAATACGCTCTAGACTCATCTGTGGAAGATCTGCACAGCTACGCCCACAGTATCGAGGTCCGGCCCGAAGACACCGACGAGCTCGGACATGTGAATAACGTGGCGTACCTGCGATACGTCGAGGACGTCGCTCGCGCACACGCCGACAGCGTGGGCATGACGTTCGAGGCCGTGACCCGGCTGGGCGCAGTTCCGGTGGTTCGTCGTCACGATATCACCTACCACCGGGCCGGAACGGTCGGCGATCGACTCGAGGTCTCGACGGTTATCGAACGGGGCAAGGGCGTGCGATGGCTGAGACGCAACGACGTGCGGCGTGGGAGCGAGCTGCTCGCGCATGCGGTGACGGAATGGGTCTGGATCGATCCGGAGACGCGACGCCCCAAGCGGCTGCCATCCGCTATTGAGAACGCCTTCGGCTTCGGTGAAGAAGAGTAGCGGCCCCTCGCCGCGCTGCACTCGCCACAAGGCGGCGCGGGCCAGATGGTCTAGTGTCGCTGCGACGGTGGCGGTCGGTGGGTTATTGCCACCCACGGAAAACAGGACATGCGGCCACTATGCCCCCCGACCAGAAGGCGTCCCAGATGCGATCAATCTGACTCTTGAGGGTGCCTGTAAGCATCAAGCTTCTTTGCGGGGATGGTGATCGAGAGGGCGAGCAGAATATGTCACCGGCATGTGACGAGAACTGTGCGGAGCCGGTCGACCAAGGACCTGCGTCCGCCGGACCGAGTGCGTGCGGCGGTCTCCGGCAGATTCTGCCTACGTCGACGGTGTGCCGCATTACGACAGGCAGCGCCGCAAAATCACGCACGTCGCCCGGTTACAGCCCGGTCCATCGGCGCTCCACAGCTCGCGCAACCCTGTGGCTCATCACTCATAAGCGGGACAGATTAGCACGTTTCGTAACGCACTATCCACGATGATTCAGCAGGCGTAGCGGGAGGAAGAGTGCCCCAACCTGAATCTAAGATAGAGCGGTCTCATGACAAAAGAGTGCATATTCTGCGGGACCGCGCCGACCACCAAAGAGCACATCTTCTCAGGGTGGCTCTCGGTGATCCTTCTCGAAGACCCAGCCCGGCTAGCTCTTCCACTCACGCATAAGCTCTGGGGCGAGACGGGCGTCAGAACCTGGGTCGGCGGTCGGGCCATTGAGATAGCGGCGAAATGCGTTTGTGTGGGCTGTAACGCCGGTTGGATGAACGAGCTGGAGCTGGTCGCCCCATCCGCTCATGGAGCCCATGATTAGAGGCCAGAAGGTTGTTCTGAGCGCGGAGGCACAACGAGCGGTAGCGGCATGGGCAAGCCTGAAGGTGTTGGTTGCCCGGTACGCGCACAACCCGCCCGAGCCGGTGGAGGGTGCATGGATCGATCATCTGTACAGGAATCACCGCCCGCCACCATCTTGGCTCGTATGGATCGCGACATACTCAGGAGGGGAGCCGATCTACTACGAGGGGAGAGACATCACGGTGGAGTTCCAGGGCTTGGGCCATGAGCAGACGCCCCATGGCGTGCTCGCGACGATGGTGGTCGGGCGCCTGGCTCTCAAGGTTCTGGGGGTACGAGCAGGCACGCCACCCTACCGCCGCCACGACGCTATCATCAGAATCGGGCCTCTGAGCGACCTCTACGTTTATTGGCCTATGGAGGCTCCGCTCGATGACGAGGGCCTAGTCCGTCCTCCCTGGTGATCCGCGCCGCGCGACGGGTCTACTGGTTGGTGTAGTACGGTATGCCGACTCCGGGGTTGATGGGGTCCAACCGAAGTGTGGACTTGCCCCGGCAGGCGCCGCCGCCGAACTGGAAGCGCGCGGCTTGTGTACTGCCCGGGGGCCGGACGGACAGGCCGTTGGTCGGTAGTGGTCGGCAGTAGACACCAGCGTCGGTGACGAACAGCACGACATGTGCTGTCTGTCCTGGGTTGAGCCGCACTGTCTTGACCGGCACCGACGGATAATTCCTGGACTTGAGCCCGACCTGCTTGCCGTCCCTGGTGAGCTTGACCGTTGGGTAGCCCCTGACCGTGCATGCGGCCGTGCCGATGTTGCTGAACTCCACGACGTAGCCGGCTCCCCCAGCATAGCCGTTGCCCTGGGGAGCGAACCAGGTCAGAAGGTTGCCGCCACACGCTGGCTCGTCGGTGGATGCCGCAGTGACGCCTCGGGCAGCGATAGCAAGTCCGGCTGCCAGGACGATCGTGGCCAGAGTAGTTGTGCGCACTAGCGTTGTAAGTTTCATCTCGGTCTCCCTCTTGCCAGCCGGCAGCTGTTTCGACACAGCCACTCGTACGGAATGCAACTCTCATCTCCTGCATAACGCGCGCGCAGCCCTTGACGTTACGGATTCTGCGGGTTCACGATTCGGTCTGTCAGCTCCGGTATCGAGCATCCTCTCAGTGCTCTATCAGGGGATGTTGAAGGCTATGGAGTCAGCACGTATATCCCTATGTTGTGCTCAATAGGCCTGGCCAGCGGACACGCTGCGTTTGAACGAGCGGCCATGGCCCAAGGCGCCATCCCCGGAAGGCTTCCACTTCCGTGAATCGGTAGGCAACGCGCCCTCTGGCCGCCTGGTACACAATTCGGCCGTGGCCGGTGGAGATGATGCGCAGCCGGACGTCGATCGGCGCGACATACAGACGCGCCTGCACCGCTGCCACCTCCACATCT
>DHWR01000106.1:420-3339 GCA_002413265.1 Chloroflexi bacterium UBA5177 | reverse complement strand
GGGAATGGCGGTGGCGTAGTCGAAGCACAGACTGCCCACCTGCGCGCCACGTGAGTCGACGCGCATGTGGTCGTGGCACGTGATAGGGCCGCGCCGACCGGAAACCACGTTGGCCTGAATCACTCGTCCAGCACCGTCGAGATAGATCAGAGCGCCGCGACCGACAATTGGCGTGCCGAAGGTGTCAAGGTAGTCGCCGAAAATGACGATGTCGAGGCTGTGGTTCCAGCAACAGAGGCCTGTGCCGCCGATGATGGTCGCGCTCCAGCCACGCAGCACATGCGTCACTTGTTGTGTGACACCGGCGCCGAGACGAAGGAGCCAGGCAACGGCCAGAGACTTAGCCCGGGCTGCGGGAAGAGGTGTTCGGCTGGACGGATGGCTAATCCACGGCTTGCGACCGTAGCGCCGGGGTAGTCGGCTCCGCCGGATAGTCCGTGCGTCCCACTAGAACCCGAGCATGCGGTGGATTGTTCGAATCATCTCATCCTCCTACCTGCCAGTCGAGTCCAGGAGCGGCACGTCGTAGTCCAAGCACCAAAACCCTACCTGTGGGAAGTCGGCGTCGCCCGCACCGCTGGCCATCGCACGTGAAGGGCGTGGGCTGCTCACCGCCCTGCTGCTTCGTCAACGATACAGCAACCCCGCAGGTAGGGTTAGCGGAAGCGCCCTCGGCCGAAGACAAAGCCCAGNNCCGAGGGGTCCGGCGGAGAGGATCTTCGTGGCGGGAGAGAGGGCCGGCGCGCCCCAGACGGACCACGGCCGCTCGTTGCCCTGTGCCAGATTGCCGATAACCGGCGTACCCGTGACATGCAGTCGCGCCGCGAGCAGCGCTGCGGCAGGCGGCACCGAGACCGCGCTCGCGCCGGCCTGAGCCCGCGCTGCAACGGGTGATACAGCGAGGCCCAGGACGAGGACTGTCAGCAATCCGGCGAGATGCCGACCCCATGTGCCCATCTACTTCNNCAGATGAACGTGACCGATGCGGACATCTGATGGAAGCACTTTGTCTCGCCTTCCAAGTTCGCTCTTGTTTACTGGGCGAAACATTCTACACCCACGCGACCGACCAAATGACGCCAAAACATCGCCCTTGCCGCGGCTCGCGCCCGCTCACTCGAAGTGATTGACCCCGCGATGGGAATAACCCAATCTCGTTTCGAGCCGCGTGTACCCCTCCAGAGGATAACGCGGAGTCGGGCAGCGTCTTAGCGGAAGCGGCCTCGGCCGAAGACAAAGCCCAGGACGATCAGGACGATGATAATCACGATGATCAACCAGAGCAGGCTACCCATCGTTCCCTCCTTTCTGCCTCCCAGCATGATGCGCTTCTGAAGATCGTGGTGGAATCTGTTTCCAGGACACATCCGCGCCCGTGTCACGTCTTCCCCGAGAACGACGTAAGGGAAATACGGCAACTACCCGCTGCCTGGCGCGGTAGGGAAGAGGTTTATCACCTCGTGTGAATATGTGGAGTAGTTAGATGTAGCGTTTATGCGCTACAAGGTCGATGACTGCCACCAGCACCAGAATGATGAACCAGGTGGTCCAGGGATGCAGTTGGTTCCAATGAGGATGCTTGTCCCAGGCGAAGATCGCAAGAACGAGGAGATAGACTGCCGTCATGTGATTGTTCCTTACGCCCGTCTGAATTCATTCTATTGCGACGGCACGCTCGTCCCAGTCAATCCCGATGCCGGCCTTCAGGGGCACGGATACCAGGTCTTGGCGCGGTTTGATCGTACCGCCCACCCAAGGCTAGTCAGGGCGTCGTGGCCATTGTTTGGGTGATGTGTGGCTGGAGCGGCACCATCGATGCTTGACTCGCGACTAACTCGAGTCGCCCGAGCTAAAGAAAGTGGCGAAGCTGCCCGCGACCACGGTGACGACGAAGACCGCCCACAGCTCCAGGCCGACATCGACAATCCTGCCGGCCGACGTCAGCGGGTTCCTGATCTGCGACGAAACGGTCAGCAATTGCACGGCAGTGAAGAAGGCCGCATCCCCGAATCCGTGGATATCCCCGCCTTTCTGCCCACTCTCAAGTGCCCATGTGAGCACGGTGCCGGCGGCGAAGACCACAATCGTTACCCCGAACGCAAGCAGCAGGCGCGCGAGCAGCCGCCGGTGCCGTTCCTCAACCGTGAAGAGCCTCGACAATTCTTCTCGTATCATTGTCTCCTTCCGCCCTGTCAGTTTATGGCCGATAATGCACACCATGTTTGCGGCCAAAGTGCACACCGGTTTTGCAGCCCTGGTGTCGAGGAGATCAGCGGGAAAGAAGCCCCCCGTGTCCCGAACAGTGAAATGCGTTGGTACACCGACGAACAGCTTGCCCGACTCTTTCAGGCCACGGAGGGGGACCGGTTTCATGCGCTTTGGCTGATCCTTGGGACGCTCGGACTACGACTCGGCGAGGCTTTGGGCCTCATGTGGGCGGACATTGACATGAGCCGAGGTACAGTTGCCGTTCGCAGGGCTCTCCAGCGAGATCGCAAGAACGGAGGCTTGGTGCTCTCGGAGTTGAAAACAAAGCGCAGCCGCCGGACTTTGACTTTGGGTCCAAGCGTAGCTGCGGCCCTCCAGGCACATCGGGACAAACAGGACTTTGAACGCCGGAAGGCGGGCGATGCATGGCAAGAGAGTGGGCTCAACTTCACGAGCATTTATGGTGGCGCGCTAGACCAGACACGCATACATGAACACTGGAAGCCCGCGTGCGCGGTCGCTGGACTGCCTCGATATCGGGTACACGATCTACGTCATTCAGCTGCGTCAAGCCTCATCGCGAACGACATGGGACTGCTGGAAGTCGCCCACTTTTTGGGACACGCGAACGCCAGCATGGTGGTGCGGGTATACGGACATGTCGCTCCAGGCGATCATAAGGAGGTCTCTTATACACATCTCCGAGCCCAC
>DHWR01000106.1:0-154 GCA_002413265.1 Chloroflexi bacterium UBA5177 | reverse complement strand
GCTCGGCGGTTTAGAGCGTTTTGTAGCGGTTTTGCAGCGCGACAGCGCGATCTGTTCTTAGATCGACCTGATCCCGCGCAATCTCGATGTTGGGAAATGTTCAGTTTTTGGCTTGCCTTAGCCGCGAACATTTAGAATGTGCCCGCCCTGTCTC
>DHWR01000091.1 GCA_002413265.1 Chloroflexi bacterium UBA5177 | reverse complement strand
TGATATAAATACCCCTATTGCCCCGAAACTTCAAGAAGGGGTCTCAAAGCCCGGCTCAAGTGGGTCGTTCGGTGGACTTCACCAGGTGCAAAGGCTCCTGGTGGACCACGGCTTTCCCCATTCCAAACTGCACCAGCAGCAAGAGCAGACAAAGTGCGCTACTCACGAGCATGCCTCCGTTTACCGGCTCACGCCCGACGCCTTCGAGCGCAAAGCTGATATTGAGCGTGTAGAACAAGGGCGCGAGCATACCAACGGCGCCATGAGGGACGACGTACCTCAATCGGTGAACTGGAACGGTCCCACTGAGTGCCATGTAGAAACCGCAAAAGAATGCCGAAAAAATAACTACGGTGGTCAGCAGGACGGCCCCAAAAGCAATCTCGGCAAGCTGAGTGCTCCTGCTGAGGTAGGCCGCCGTATCGAGTGCAAGCACGGCGGCCGCGCACCCAATGCCACTCACCACGAAGTAGTAGTGAGGCTTGTGAGCTCGCCAGTACCGACGGCGCCTTCTCCTCTTCGAGGCGGACGAGGAGCCGGTCGCCGGGCCCGGACGGTTGCGGTTCAGGTCACGGAGGCGAACGGTTCGGCGGCTAGGTTCCACTGCCAGATCCAAGGAGTGGGCGGATGTGCTGCGCCAGATAGGTCGAACGAACCACGCCCATGGTCGTGGCGCGCACGACTCCTCGGCGATCTATAAGGAAGGAGCTCGGCAAACCGACGACGTCGTATTTGATCGAAACGTTGCCGTCACCGTCGAGAACTATGGGGTAGGTGACATGCAGCTGTTTGGCATATCCCATGGCTGCACTCGCGCCCTCCAGCTCGTCCACTCCTATGACCGTGAAGCCGCTCTTCTGGGTTCCCTTGTACCACTGAGAGAGCTCCGGCATCTCGGACCTGCAAGGAAGACACGAGGAGGCCCAAAAATTGAGGAGGACAACCTTGCCTCTCAGAGCATTGAGATGAACGGTTTTCCCGCCGGCGCCGCTCAGGACGAAGTCGGGCGCAGGGTGGCCAACTTCAGGAGCGGGGTCGAGGCGCACTGGCGGGCCGACGGGGAGGCCTGCCAACAAGCGGATGTCCAGCTCCAGATCGCTGACCGTCAAATCGCCACCCATCAGTACCCGCTCCCTACCGGCGGAGTCGACAAGATAGGTGGCACTGGTATGAGCGGCATCCACGGAAGGTGAAGCGCCCTTCGGCGCCGCATAGATGTAGTAGTCGTGCCAGATGGGCGTGAGCACTCCGCGAGACGCCGAGAGATAGTGCCAACGATCAAGCAGGTGGTGCTGTCTCGAGAACTCACGCGATGCGGCCGGCGTATCCCCCTCGGGATCCGTGCTCACAGCAAGAATTGCCACGCGGTTCGAGCCGGACCCGATCTCGTCCACCGCCTGATGAATCTTGTCCGCGACGCGGGGGCACAGTTGCGTGCAGTGCGATTCCATGAAGGTCAGCACCACGGGCCGGCCCCGGAATTGTGAGAGCGTTACGATACGACCGAACTGGTCCCGAAGTCGAAAGCTAGGGGCGGGAGGCTTCTTGAAAAGCACGGTGCCGGCCAGAGACGGCCGGCTGCTGGTCACTCGATTGACAGCATTGCGCGGAATGAACACGAGCCCGACCGCTCCGAGAGCGAGAAGCGCGATCGCTACCCAGACTCTGGTTCCTACCACCGCCGATCGGGGGCGATGAATTGCCGCCGCACCTTCCATAGCTGCATGCTCTCCAGATGCCTCACACTATCACCTGCCCGCCAAGGGCTCCGTTTCGTCCAAGGAGCCGTCACGGGCCGTCAACCACGACCGAATGTGCCGGGCACGCTGCTGTAACGTTGCCGAGCCCTAGCCGCTGCTGCCCGCTTGGTCATCTCGCTGCATCCGCTCCAGCTTCTGCATGTCGTTTACCGCTTTGAGGGCCGCCTCCCGCGCCTCCTCGAGGCTCTCCCAAGGGTGATCGTGGATGATGCTTGGAGCCGGCACGCCTTCAATTCGGACTGCCCAGCCCTCAGCTTCGGGAACGATTGAAAAGGAAATCGTTCGCTCCCCGAACAGCGTGTATCGATGTTCATGGGTCGACTCATCAATAACCGGCCCATCCATGCGCGGCTTGGTCCCACCTTCCATGCTGCTGCCCCTTACCGGAAGTGATTGGCCAACTCAGGCTGACCGGAGGCTTCAAGATGCGTGCCGCCCCTTCCCCATCGAGCCAGAGGAGCTGGACGACGGCGCGCTCCGAGACGGTGCACGGGGCGCTACCCCTTGACGTAGGCGAACTTCTCCGCGACCTTGCCGTCCCGTACCCGAATGACGTCGACGCCTCTTATGTGTCCGCCCTCGAAGGCATACAGCCAGCGAACGACGCAGCGATCACCCGTCGCGATCACCTCTTCGGCGTCAAAATGGGCGCCTGGAGAGCTGCCAAAGAAATCCTCCCAGACACCGCGGACGGCATCTTGTCCGACGAATCTAGCGCCGTCAGGGGCGGGTCCGGTGCTCTCAAAGACACAGTCGTCGGTCATGTGGCGCATTACGGCATCAACGTCGTGCCGATTAAAGGCTTCGTTGAACCCGTCGATGGCCTGAAGCGTTGCCTTAGCTTCCACGTCAGCTTCGATCATCATGCATCCTTCTCTCCGAGGTGGGCGACGAATCTTGCTGTGCCGCCGTAAGCGAACACCACGGCGCCGGTGATTGGCAAAAGCTCAAAGTCGAAACTAGGGCACCGCAACTTCACGCTCGAGCAGCCGCACAACTTCGACCGATCCGTCGCCGCCGGCCTTTGCATGTGCCAGCAGAGGGATGCCATGCGGGCCCAGAGAATCAGTCATGGCGGGAAAGGCGGACAGCGTAGCGTGCACGACGTCAACGCGGCCCAGCATGGCGGCCGCAAATATGTCGAGGCGCGCACCTCTAGCGAGCAAGTACTCGGCTATGGGCCGGTTGCCCATGTGCGAGGCGGCTCCAAGCCCGGTCTCCCAGTCACCTTCACCCCAGTCCCAGCACGAGTTAACCAGGGCAGGTTCAATCTCGAGCAGTTCTTTCACCCGTGCAAGGTTGCCGTGGGCGTTCCCCACGAACTCGTGCACGAGTTTTGCATCTATGGGCTTCTTGTCATCCACGGGCGGGCTCCTCTCCTCGGCGAGCATTATACGGGCGCCCGAGCTAGGTGCTGAGCCTGCGCCTGTGGGCTGAAAGCCGGTCGAACGTCAAGAGCAACGCCCCAACAGCAGCAATGAGGAGAAACATTCTTCAGCCCCTCTTCCAGCCGTGGAAGAGATTCACGAGCTCGTCGCGCTGCGCCGCTTGCAAGCGATCGTCACAAAGGCTCCGTAGGGCAGCGACAGTTGTTTTCATCTGCGAAAGATAGTGGCGGCAGCCATCACATATCTGGAGGTGGGACTCGAAGCGGTCGAGATCTGCTCGAGGGAGTGATCCTTCGAGATATTCGGTGATTGTCTCGACCAACTCTCGGCACGACATGTGCTCAAATTCGCTCACGATGTGGACTCGCTCATGAAGTATTGCTCCAGTGCAGACCGCACTTTCGCTCTTGCTCTGTGAAGCAGCACTCTTCCATTGGTCTCGCTGAGGCCAAGGGCATTACAGACTTCGGCGGCACTCCAGCCTTCAAGATCACGCAGGGTGATGACCTGACGTTGACCTGGTGGAAGTGACGCGATTGTCCGCTCGATTATTTCGCGTGTCTCGGAGGAGAGGATTACCTGTTCCGGGGTCACGTCCCAGTCAGTCGGAGGGTAGAGCCAATGCCCTGACCACTGGCCGTCTTCCGTCGACGTGAATCTGTCAGGGTCGACTGCTGGGTCCTGCTGATCAAGGGAAGCATCCAGAGAGGAAAAGGGCGCGCTTCTCTTGTCTCGAACGCCGCGCGTTTTCGCCCGGTTCATGAGGATCCGAAAGATCCAGGTCTTCAACGAGGACCGAGCTTCGAATTTCTCTATTCCGTTGAGCACGGCGAGCCAGGTTTCTTGCACGACCTCCTCTGCAGTGGCTTCATCTGCCACGAAAGTGCGTGCGAGACGAACAAGAGCGGCGTGGTACCGCGTAACCAGGAACACGAACGTCGCCTCGTCGCCCTGCCTCAGCGCATCAAGAAGGTCCTCTTCGCCGGTGGCTTGAAAGGCGCTAGCAGGGACACTGGCATCGGCCTCCGGATTCGTCATTGCGCCTTCTGTGCCCCCTCTGTCGGCAGTACCGCCTGCGAATGCGCAAATGTACCGCAGGGCGGATCGACATGACCATAGGCTGGCCAACGGCTTCTTCGTCTGTCGCGGTGCCTATTGGGCCCGCGAGCGTTCCGCGCGGCTGACTTATACTCGGGCACGGAATTCGTTCGGGGGTGGCTCACGGTCAGCGCCTTGCCAATATTCAGTCAGATCGATTCCTGGTTCGATCGAGTGCCGTCCGGGATGGAGGAGGCCGAGGCAGTGCGCTGGGTGCAGCTCAGCTCAGATCTTTCGTGCCCCGAGTGCGGAGAGATTCTGTGGGTCATGCGCACGCGGCGGGCCCAGGACAGAGGCTTTTACCACCTCGCGGTTTGCCAGAGCGAGAGCTGTCCCTTCCAAGTCGATGACTAAGGACGACCACCGTATAGGCCCGGGGGCACCCGAGCCTGTCCGCATCTCGAGGCCGCTGTGGGACCGAGACATCGACTGGCAACGGGCTCTTTTTGTGCCGCTGACTATCCTCGCGTGGCTGGCAGTCGCCGCAGTCATCCTCTGGCTCATGAGCCACATTGTCAGGACGATCCTCACGATCGTCCTGGCGGGGATCATTGCGTTTGCCATGACTCCTCTTGTGGGCTTTCTGGAGCGGCGAATGCCACGCATGGCGGCGATCGCAACCGCTTACGTGCTGGGCTTCGGCATCGTCTTCGGTCTCGGCGCGCTCCTCGTCACGAACGTTGCCACGCAGGCGACCACGCTGGTGCACGCACTGCCTGAGTACGCCGCTCGGGTTCATACCTACCAGCCTCAGCTACTGCGTTTGCTGAAGCCGTTCGGAGTGAAAAATGCCGACCTCACGCACGCTCGTGCTCAGTCCATTACCTATCTGCAGAGCATTGGGACCACCGCGGCAAAGGACTCACTCGGCATCCTGACGAGCATCCTCGGGACCATTGTGGACTTCATTCTCGTGCTGATCTTGAGCATCTACCTCACCGCGAACGGACCACGCCTGGCGGATGCGCTTCGAAGAGAAACCCCGGACGCGCATGAGCGGAGCATCAATCGAGCTCTCGGTGCGATCAACAGGGTGATCGGAGGCTACATACGAGGAACGTTGACACTCGCCACCCTGATCGGTGTTCTGGTTGGCGTGGGTATGGCAGTGCTGCACGTTCCGTATGCCGCCCTGCTCGGGGTCCTTGCCTTCTTCATGGAATTCGTGCCGGTTGTCGGGGTGCTTGTCTCGGGTGCCGTGTGCGTCACCATCGCCCTGTTTCAGGGATGGGTTCTGGCATTGGTGGTTCTGGGCTACTTTGCTTTCGTTCACGTCGTCGAGGGAGACGTCGTGGGCCCGCGCATAATGGGCGAGGCGATAGGTATCCATCCGGCAACGGCAATCATCGCCTTGGTAGCCGGGACGGAGCTGTTCGGCTTTTGGGGAGCTCTGTTCGGCGCGCCTCTGGCCGGGCTTTTACAAGCGACGCTTACTGCCGCTTGGCGAGAAGCTCGCGGGGGAATGAGCCCAGAGATGGTCGCCAAGGTGGTGGGTCGAACCGTGGAGGGTGAGATGGACGCGGCGGCGGGCGAGCAACCGGCCGCTAAATCCTGATCGACATCGGTTTCGACTGCAGCGCGCTAACAAAAGGAAGGTAAATGGACCGTACGGTGGAGGTCAGGCTCCTCGAAGGCTTGCATTTCGAGTCGAGCGGGGAGGACGGGCTCTCCGTACACATGGACAGCTCTCCGGGGTTTGGAGGTACCGGCCGCGGCTGGAGACCCATGGAGCTTCTCCTGGTGTCCCTGGGGAGCTGCACGGGCATGGACGTCATCTCAATACTGCGCAAGAAACGGCTCACGGTTGAGGCGTACACGGTGAACGTTTCGGGAACACAGGCCGCCGAACACCCTCACGTGTACACGTCTATTAGGATTCACCACCTCCTTTACGCACCCGATCTGCCGGATGAAGCGGTTCGTCGGGCTATCGAGCTTTCCGAGCAAAAATATTGCTCGGCGTACGCGATGCTGGTCAGAGCCACCGAAATCACAAGCTCCTTCGAAGTAAGACCCTCAGAACCGGCTGATTAGAGCCCCTCGCGGCTTCCGCCGGACGAAAGGAGCCTGCTGGTAGTCCGTGTGTGACCCCGCTGCGTATATGCATTGGACAGCCAGAAAGAAGTTCCGGTGGAGGGTTCGCTCTCCCTCCATTTTTCTCTCTGGTTGCCATCGAGCCGGACACAGCCCTGCCGCGTGTCCGGCTCGCACCTATGCCGCCGACTGCCTGACCAAAGTCACCCTCCGTATGGGGGCGGGAGTCCTTGATTCGCGCTCTCCGGCCATGTACTGTTCTTTCACTGGGCTTGGTATGATCACCGTGGTGAAGCGCGGCCGAGGAGAGCGCACCCGGTAAGTGGAGGGACCAATGTCGAACCCGTCTAAGGTGCGCTACCCGGTTGCACTCTTCTTAATAGTGTTCGGAGCGCTGTGCATCGTCTTATTCCTCACTCACCCGAGCTGGTGGAAGGACGCGGTGGCGGCCGGTGGGGTGCTGTGTATCCTGTCTGCGCTCTGGCTGCTCTTCACGGGCAAAAGGGGACAGAAGCCGAAACAAGCAAACCAGCAAGAGGACACGGACGTCGTCGATCGCGAGACGCGGCTTCAGGCGCTGGCTTATGGGGCGGTGGGCGGCCTGTTTCTGACGGAAACGTCAGGACGCATCGTTCAGACCAATCCGGCGTTCCAGCGAATGCTCGGCTATCGCGAGGACGATCTGATCGGGAAGTTTCTCGATGACTTCGTGACGCAGAACGATCGTCACAACGATGCCGATCTAGTTCGCGAGATGATCACCGGCAAGCGGTCTTCGTACGAGATTGAGAAGAAGTTCGAACGAGGGAATCAGCAGATTCTGTACGGGTTCATGCAGGTGTCGGTGATCAACGACAGTGAGGGCCGCCCTTGGTTCATCGCCGGTGAGCTCCAGGATGTAACGGAGCACAAACAGACCGGAAGCGTCGTCATGCGCGATGTCGAAGACTTGTTCCGGTTGACGTTCGACCAGGCTCCGATCGGCGTTGGCCATACAGATCGAGAGGGCCGGTTCCGGGTCATCAACGAGGAGCTCGCTTCCATGCTGGGATATCAGCGCGAGGAATTGTTTGGACACGACCTCTTTTGGGTGACGCATCCCGACGATGTAGAGGCTAGTCGATCAGCCCTCAAGAGCTTGTTGGACGGGCAGTCCGAGCAGTTCAACGGTGAGATGCGTTACGTGAAGAGAGATGGCTCCGCGATGTGGGCCAACCTGACCATGTCGGTCGTTCGACCCTCTCAGACTGCCGAAGCTAGACACGGCATCGTGATGATCGAAGACATAACCGAGCGCAAGCAGTTCCAGGAGCAGCTGCGAGAAGCGCGCGCGATGAGTGAGGCAGCCCAGGTAATCAGAGGCGTGGTTCAAGCCTCGCCTCTACCCATCATGACGCTGGATCTCAGCGGAAATGTGGTGACCTGGAACGAGGCGGCAACGGCTACTTTCGAGTGGTCTGAGGACGACGTGCACGGTCAGCCGGGGCCGTACGCCGGTGCCGAGAGCGACTTCCGCGCCCGAGCCATGGCAGGTGAAACAATCACCAACGTGCCGGTCACTCGCCGGTCCATGTCAGGAAAGACACTCGACATGTACATGTCGGCGGCCCCAATTCGGGATACTCGAGATCGTCCGCAGGGCATGCTGGTCATCTATGCAGACGTCACCGCTCAGCGCAGAGCCGAACGCGAAGTGGAAGTCCAGCGGGATTTCGCCCTTCAGGTGATGAACAGTATGGGCCAGGGGCTGGCGGTCACCGACGCCGATGGGCGCTTCGAATTCGTGAACCCTGCGTACGGCCGTATGCTGGCACGCAAGCCCGAAGAGCTGATTGGCTCGTCACCGTTCGACTTCACGTTAGAGGACGATCACGAGGTGCTGCGCGAAGCGTTTGAAGCGGAGGCCGATGGTCGAGCCTCGGCGTACGAGACCCACGTCGAAGCGGCCGACGGCCGTCTGCTGTTCGTGCTCAACACGCACGTTCCACGTCGCGTCGACGGCAGGGTGGTGGGCGCGATCATGGTGGCGACGGACCTGACCGAGCGCAAACGGATGGAGGAGGACCTCGCCACGGCGCGCGATCAGGCGCTTGAATCCTCGCGACTCAAGTCGGAGTTCCTGGCCACCATGAGTCACGAGATCCGCACACCGATGAACGGCATCATCGGCATGAATGAACTGCTGCGTGACACTCGACTCGACGGCGAGCAGCTCGAGTACGTGACGGTGGTAGAAAACTCGGCGCAAGAGCTTTTGCGGATCATCAACGACATTCTCGACTTCTCGAAGATGGAAGCCGATAAGGTTGTTCTCGAGAGCCTGGACTTCAGTCCGACCGAAGTGGTCGAAGGAGCCGCGGAGCTCATGGCGGCGCGAGCGCGTGAAAAAGGACTGTCGCTCATGACGCATGTCTCGAGCGGGGTGCCGGACGTTCTGCGAGGAGATCCGGGCAGAGTGAGGCAGATCCTCCTTAATTTGATCAGCAACGCCGTAAAGTTCACGGAGAGCGGCGACGTGGTCGTGCGAGCCTCCCTGGATCGGCAGGGCGAGGGAAGTGGCATCGTTCGCTTTACGGTGACCGACACCGGCATTGGATTGTCCGCCGCGGCTCAGGACCGGCTCTTCCAAGCATTCGTTCAAGCGGATGGTTCGACCACTCGCAAATACGGAGGCACGGGCCTCGGGCTGGCGATCTGCAAGCGCCTGGCAGAGATGATGGGCGGCGAAGTGGGCGTAGAGAGCAGCGAAGATCAAGGCTCTACGTTCTGGTTCACCGCGCGATTCGACATGCCCGAAGCTGCCGCTGAGCGTCCCGATCCGAGACGGTCCGGGTTGTACGGCTTGCGGGCTCTGGTCGTGGGTGGGAGCGAGACCAGCCGGTCGGTACTGACCGACATACTCAGGGTCTCTGGAGTCAGCAGCGACTCGGCCGGTAGTGGTCGAGAGGCGCTGGACTTGATGTCCCAGGCCGCCGATCAGAGCCGGTACAACGTGGTCATCACGCAGTCGGATGTGTCTGACATGGAGCTACTCGCCCGTCTCAGCAGCACCCCAGTCATCCTTCTGTCAGCAAGAGACAAACGGCACGGCGAGGGTGCAAAATTCGCGGCCTATCTGACGAAGCCGGTAAAGCGCTCTCAAGTTGAGGCAGCCATCGCGCTCGCGGTGCTCGGATCGGAGCCGGTGACGGAACAGATCGCTCGGGCGGAGGAGACGAGGCCGGACCAGGCTGCGTCCGCGCTCTCCACGGCGAACGTTCCCATCGTCAGAACCGGAGCGCTGCTGTTGGTCGTAGAAGACAACCCGAACAACCAGATCATGACCCTGCGCCAGCTGGAGAAGCTGGGTCACTCAGTTCACATAGTGAGCAACGGCGTGCAGGCGGTAAAGACCTTCACTTACGATCCACAACGGTACGACCTCATATTCATGGATTGCCAAATGCCGGAGATGGATGGCTACGAGGCCACTCGACAGATACGAGGCATTGAGGTCACCACCGACAGCCATGTTCCGGTGATCGCCATGACGGCAAACGCCATGTCCGGGGACCGCGAGAATTGCATCGCCGCGGGAATGGACGACTACGTGGCGAAGCCTGTGACGCGGCATACGATCGTGGAGGTGCTCGACCGCTGGCTGGTCATCAAGGACAAAGAGACAGCCGAGAGTCCCTCGGCGTAGCTGACACACACCGAACCAACCCGCTGTAGCCGCACCCTGTAGCCGCACCCCTTTGGGGGTGCCCTTCACTGCGCTAAACAGATCAACCTGGCCGTCAACGCGGGCCGAGAACTGTCTCGAAACCGCGAAGTTGGAGAAAGTGAAAAGGGGAGCCCGTTTCGGGCTCCCCTTCTTGTTCCCTCAGAGGCCTATGTGGTGCCGAGGGCGTTGACCACGTCCTGGAAGAGATCCTTCAGGTACGGGCCAAGCAAGATGATGATGGCAATGGCCACGATCGAGATCAACGCCGCGAGCAGCGCATACTCAACCATGTCCTGACCTTCCTCACGATTGAGGAGGGTCTCCACCATCTCGCGCAGCTTATTCTGCTGCGTGAGGAGGAAGTGCGTCATGATTTCTCCTTATAGGGTAGGGACACAAACACAGAAACACGTTGTGCAATTCAACCATGGAAGTTGCCTCGTGTCTATGGTTCGAAAGAAGCATTTTTGAGGGTGTGGCGCGCAGGAGTCTGAGCGCTCGCCGGCAGAAGTAACCGCGTTCGATTGAGGCTGTCCCAGGAAGCGACCCACGTCCAAGGAGTCTTTCGTGTCGGAGATAGATGTTCCGGAATCGTTCAACGCGGCAGCCTATTTCGTGGATAGGAACCTGGAGGAGGGCCGAGCCGACGAGCCTGCGATCCTCGCAGAGGATCGCGAGATCTCGTACCGGGAGCTTGCGGAAAACGTGAATCGCGCAGGAAATGCGCTCCTTCAGTTGGGAGTTCAGATGGAGCAGCGGGTACTGCTAGCTCTGCTGGATGGCCCGGAATTCGCATACTGCTTCTTTGGAGCGATGAAGATCGGAGCAGTGCCGGTTCCCGTAAACACCATGCTCAAACCCCAGGACTACGAGTACTTTCTGGCGGATAGCCGCGCGCGAGTACTCGTGGTCAGCGCGGAGCTGCTGCCTTCGCTGCGAGATGCCGCCGGCAGGAGCCCTCACCTCGAGCAGGTCCTGGTGGTGGGCGAGGCGCCCGGGTATCAATCATTCGACGAGCTGGTGGCACGGCAGGGGCGGGAGCTGGAACCGGCGATTACGAGCAGGGACGACGTTGCCTTCTGGTTGTACACGTCAGGGACCACCGGCCGTCCGCGGGCAGCCGTTCATCTGCATCACGACATGGTTTTCTGTTACCAGCTATACGCGAAGGGAATTCTCAATCTTTCAAGCGCCGACCGAACCTTTTCGGTTGCAAAGCTCTACTTTGCCTACGGACTAGGCAACGCGCTTTACTGCCCGCTCGGGGCCGGAGCGACGACGGTTCTGTACCCCGGGCGCCCTCAGCCCGGAGCGGTGTTTGATGTTGTGGCAACGTACCGTCCCAGCTTGTTCTTTGCCGTGCCCACGGCGTACGCAGCGATGCTGCGAGCGGCTGAGCAGGATCAGGCCATCGATATATCGAGCGTTCGTCTTGCCGTTTCCGCGGGGGAAGCTCTGCCGGCGAGTCTCTTCACTCGCTGGCGGGAGCGTTTCGGCATCGACATTCTGGATGGGATTGGTTCAACGGAAGTGCTTCATATCTTTCTATCGAACCGCGAGGGCGACATACGTCCCGGCTCGAGCGGTAAGCCAGTGCCTGGCTACGAGCTCAAGATCGTGGACGATGACGGCTCACCGGCAGCCGATGGCAGCGTCGGAAACCTGACGGTGCGAGGCGACAGCACGTGCGCCTACTACTGGAACAAGCACGAGGCAAGCAAGCGGGCCATTGTGGGCGAATGGATTCGCACCGGCGACAAGTACCGGATTGACGAGGACGGCTACTACTGGTACGCCGGCCGAGCCGACGACATGCTGAAGGTGGGGGGCATCTGGGTGTCTCCGACCGAGGTGGAGTCCACGATTGTCGAGTTCCCAGGTGTTCTGGAGTGTGCAGTGGTAGGAGCTCGAGACGACGACACGCTGGTCAAGCCGAAGGCGTTTGTGGTTCTGAACGATCCGTCGATGGCGGGAGACGAGCTGGCCGGCGAGATTCGAGACTTCGTGAAGGGACGAATCGCTACCTACAAGTACCCTCGCTGGATCGAGTTCGTGTCAGAGCTGCCTAAAACTTCGACGGGGAAGATCCAGCGTTTCAAGCTTCGCCAGAACGCCGAGAAGTAAGCTCACAAGAGCGTGGACGATCGCACTTCGCGGCTCGCCTATCACGGCTCTCGAGCACGGCGGGCCGCCGGGCCCCCTGTACAATGGGCGGTTCGTCTGGAGGCCAACACATGTCTGAAAGATGGCCGCACGCGGCCCTTATCCCAACAGTTGTCGAGAACACAAACCGTGGAGAGCGCGGGTTCGATATCTACTCACGGCTACTACGCGAGCGGATCATTTTCATCAGTATTACCGTCGACGACGCCGTTGCCGGGCTGGTCGTGGCGCAGCTACTTTTTCTACAGTCCGAGGACCCGGATCGGGACGTCCAGATGTACATCGCCAGCGGCGGCGGGTCTATTACTGCCGGGATGGCTATCCACGACACCATGAAACACATCAAGCCCGATGTGGCGACCATAGCCATGGGAATGACGGGAAGCATGGCTACCTTGATCCTGGCATCGGGAACCGCCGGCAAACGGTATGCGCTCCCTAACGCGACTATCCACTTTCACCCCGCGGGGGCCTATGGGTTTGGAGGCTATGCTCCGGACGTTGAGATCCACGTTCGTCACCTGCTCGACATGCAAGAGCAAGGCAACCGTCTGATGGCAAAGTACACGGGACAGCCATACGATCAGATTGTCCAGGATTTTCAGCGAGATCGTTATTTCACGGCGGAAGAGGCGCACGCGTACGGGCTGGTAGACGAGATTCTCCCGTCCCACGCCGCGTCCCCAGATGGGAAGATTGCCGTACCGGACGGCGCCAAGCCCGATTGAGATTCTCCTCGCCTGCAACCTGAGGCGCCGATTCTCGGTAGCTCTTGGAGTAGCCGGCCCTTCGGTGTGGCTGTCACATTCCCACGATGGGCGGTGCCTAATACGTGAAGAGGTACCAAGGGGGCCGCATACGTGGTTTCAGTTGCGAGTCGATGGGTGAGTCTGAGCGATCGCGAGAGAGCGTTTGAGGGTCTGTTCGAGTCGGAATACTCTCGCGTGACGGCCATTGCTTATCGTGTTCTCGGAAATGCCTCTGAGTCGGAAGACGTGGCACAAGATGTTTTTTGCCAGTTCTATCGGTTGCACCCGCCTGACGCGCCGTACGCGCGCTCATGGCTCTATCGTGCCGCGACGCATCGCGCACTCAATCTGATTCGGAGCAACAAGCGGCGCGCCGGTCGAGAGAGTACCGTGGCGCTTGAACACCAGGTAACCGCCGGGGCCGGTTCTCGTGAGATGGATCCATCGTTAAAGGTCGAGAGAAGCGAGAGCGAGCGAGAGCTGCGCGAAGCGATGTCTCGGCTTTCTCGTAAAAGTGCAGCGGTCCTGGCACTCCGGTATGGCGGTTTGAGCTACGCCGAGGTGGCGGACGCTCTCGGGGTGCGAATCGGACAGGTCGGAACTTTGCTGCGGCGCGCCGAGCACGCTCTTAGAAGGGAAATGAATCATGGCACATCTATCTGAAGCAACCATGCGGCGCTCCGTGGACGAGCCGCTTGCGTTGGGTGCGCGGGACCGACAGCATCTAGGGCTGTGTTCGCCGTGCGCGGCCCGGCTCGATGCCATAGAAGTGGATGCACTATACGCCGCGAGCCTACTGTCCACACGGGAGCCGGAGGTAAACAGCGCCCAGGCGTTCCGCTCCATTCAGACACAAATGAAGCGTGAGCCGGGCGCCCGAACAACGTGGTTTGCTCGGCTTACCTCCCGAGCGCGGGCACGATCTCACATGTCCGTTTTGGCGTCCGGAGCGTTCGCGGCTCTAGTGGCGGCCCTCATGGCAATCGGTCTAACGCCGGCGGGATCGATTGCCCAGAGCTTCATAAATTTGTTTGAACCTCAGCAGGTCGCGACGGTCCAGCTTTCGGCTGCCGATCTCCGTAGTCTGTCGCAGCTACGGCACTTCGGAAAGGTCAACGTACCTGGTAGTCTTTCGCCTCAACATGTCGCTGACGCGCGGGCAGCGAGTGCAGCTTCGGGCATGCACGTGCTCTCGCCGTCTTTTCGACCGCGAGGCACGCCGAGCGCTGCGAGCTATGAGGTCCTGGGGGGAGGCACGGGCTCCTTCACGTTCTCGACCTCGCGATCAAAGGCGTGGGCCGCTGCCCACCATACCCAGTTGCCGCCTGTGCCGGCCGGCCTCGACGGCAGCACCTTGAGCGTCATCACCGGCGACACCGTGCTGGCTACGTACTCCGCGGGGAGCGGCTCGCTGCCGGACCTTGTTGTGGGACAGACGCGGGCCCCGCGTATAGCAACGACCGGCGCCTCGGTTCACGACATAGAGGCGTACGTGCTCAGCCTACCTGGTCTATCGTCAACCCTACGTAGCCAGATTCAATCTCTGGGTAACCCAATTTCGGTGCTGGTCCTGCCGGTTCCCGCCGACTTCGCGACGTCTCATCCGGTGACGGTCAACGGCGCCCGTGGCTACGCCATATCCGACAGTACGGGGCTGGGAAGCGTCGTGATCTGGGAAAAGGACGGCGTGATCTACGGAGTGGGAGGCACGCTCTCCGAGAGCGACGCGTTACAGACGGCAAATTCTCTCGGTTAGGATCAAGCGGACTCGCGGGCCAGCCAAAAACCCGTGTGATGGCACTCGTCGGAAATCGGTGCTTCACGCGATTAGGTGGTAGATATTGACTCCGCTTCCGGCGATTCGCACATCCGACCTGACGAAACGCTACCGTTCCGCCATGGCTCTTGGCGGGCTAACCATGGCCGTCGCAGCCGGTGAGATTTTTGGGTTTCTCGGGCCCAATGGCGCGGGAAAAACGACCGCCGTGAAGATTTTGGTTGGCCTCACGCCGCCGACCTCGGGTGAAGCCTGGTTGCTCGGCGAACGCCTGGGCGATCGGGAGGTTCGGCGGCGCATCGGGTATCTTCCCGAGCTCTTTCGTTACCAGGAGTGGATGTCGGCGCGCGAAGTCTTGATCCTGCATTGCACCCTCATGGGAATGGCAACTGCCGGTCGCTCATCAGCCATTGGCGAAGCGTTGGAAATCGTGGGGCTAACCGATCGCGGGAGGGACCGCGTGGGCACCTTCTCAAAGGGTATGCAGCAACGCTTGGGCTTGGCAGTGGCGCTTCTGGGCACCCCCGAGCTGGTATTTCTCGACGAACCCACCTCCGCCCTCGATCCGGTCGGTCGCCACGACGTTCGCCAGATTATCCAGAATCTCAAGGCTCGAGGAACGACGGTATTTCTGAACTCACATCTGCTGACCGAGGTTGAGTATGTGTGCGATCGCGTGGCAGTGATCGACCGGGGCGCCGTGATCGCACTGGGAACGATCGACGAGCTTCGGGGAACCAGCCACGAGTTGCGGCTGCACATCACAGGCGCCGCAGAGGACATTGGACGCGTCGTGACGCCTTTCGGCCCGTATGAGTCGAAAGGCGAATGGTACAGGCTTCGGCACGTCGAAACCCGACAGGTGCCCGAGCTGGTCGCGGGCCTGGTCTCCGCCGGCGTGCACGTGCACGCTGTCGAGCCGGTTCGAGAGACCCTGGAAGACAGATTTCTGCAGCTGCTGGGAGGTGATGCGGATGGTCATTCTCACGATCGCCCGGCTGACACTCCGTGAGGCTGTGCGGCGCCGCCTGGTGCTGGCGGTATTCATCCTCACCATTCTTTTGGCGATCCTCTCGGGCTGGGCCTTCCATAAGCTGATCGGCCTCCCGTGCGGAGACAACGGGCGCATTCATGCCTGTTCCGTCGCGGACCAAAAGCTTCTAGGGGCCACTCTGTTGATCCTTCTCGGCTTCATGTTCAGCTTTGTGCTCGCGGTTGGAGCAGCTTTCCTCGGAGCGCCGGCTCTGTGGGCCGACATGGAGTCCGGGATACTGCTGGCGATGCTCCCGAGGCCAATTCGGCGAGGAGATGTGCTGCTCGGAAAGTGGCTGGGCCTCGCCGTTTTGGTGGCCGGGTACACGGCTATTGCCTGCGGGATGGAGATGCTGATCTCTTCGTTCACTCTGAACTACGTTCCGCCCCACCCCGTGATTGCCATCGCCTTCATTTCCGCTGAAGCACTGGTCCTACTGTCTCTTGCAATCGCCTGCAGCACGCGCGTTTCCTCGATGGCGAGCGGCATCGTCATCATTCTGCTCTTTGGCGTCGCGTGGATGGGTGGTATGGCCGGCGAAGTCGGGGCGATCCGTCACAGTCAGACGATCGAGAACGTCGGAACGGTCAGCAGCCTGTTACTGCCCACCGACGGTCTGTGGCGTGGGGCTATCTACAACCTGGAACCGGTGACGCTCGTGCTCGTACAGCGGGAGTTCTCGAACTATGCGGCAGGGAACCCTTTCTTTGTCGAGAACGCTCCGTCTGGACCATACCTGCTTTGGGCAGGCGGTTGGACCATCGCGGCCCTACTGATTGGGATCTGGAGCTTCAGCAAGAAGGAGCTGTGATCTCAGCTCCTGGCTTGGCGCGGTACTGGTCTTCATGAACACCGCGAGCAAGTGTCTGGCGACCAAACCTACTCTCCTACAATGTACTGCGCTGTCACCTGGCATTCATTTTCACCAAACCAGACGGCGTGAGAGCAGTGCGACCTTTGGAAGTCTACGACAATCTCCTCGAACTGATTGGAAACACGCCGCTCGTGCGTCTCAATCGAGTGGCCCGCCACGTCAGGCCGACGATTCTGGCGAAGGTCGAGTTCATGAATCCCGGCGGGAGCGTCAAGGATCGCATCGGGATTCGAATGATCGCCGACGCCGAGCAAAAAGGGCTCTTGCACCCCGGCGGGACCATCATCGAGCCTACCTCGGGAAACACCGGCGTGGGACTGGCAATCGCGGCGGCCATCAAGGGATACCGCATGATTTTTGTCATGCCCGACAAGATGAGCGCGGAGAAGATCTCGCTGCTCAAGGCTTACGGCGCGGACGTTGTCGTCTGCCCGACATCGGTGCCGCCCGAGTCGCCGGAGAGCTACTATCGGGTCGCGGACCGCCTTGCCGAAGAGACCCCCGGGGGTTTCCAACCGAATCAGTACTACAACCAGGCCAACCCGCAGACGCATTACGAGACCACGGGGCCCGAAATCTGGCGGCAGACCGAGGGCAAGATAGACGCGTTTGTCTGCGGAGTCGGGACTGGCGGCACCATCAGTGGGACCGGCCGATATCTTAAGGAACGAAATCCGGGTATCCAGATCGTCGGCGCGGACCCCGAGGGATCAATCCTGTCCGGTGGCGAGCTTCGCCCCTACAAGGTCGAGGGAATTGGTGAGGACTTCTGGCCAGGCACCTTCGATCGAGACATCGTGGACCGCTGGGAGCGCGTTTCCGATCGCGACTCTTTCCGTCTCGCTCGGCGGATCACTCGGGAGGAAGGCATTCTCGTAGGCGGTTCCGCGGGGACCGCGATGGTGGCGGCTCTCCGGACCGCAGAGGATCTCGATGAGAACGCCTATATCGTGGTGCTTCTCCCTGACAGCGGAAAGAGCTATTTGAGCAAGGTGTTCAACGATCAATGGATGCAGGACAACGGGTTCCTCGAGAGGCTTCCGGCGGCCATGCGAGTGACGGACCTCCTTCAGCACCGACACGGCGTCATGCCGGAGCTCGTGGCGGTTGACCCCGAGGAAAAAGTGGGCAGGGCAATCGATATGCTCCAGGAGTTCGGCATCTCTCAGATGCCGGTAGCGCATTGGACGAACGGGCATTCGGTAGACGACATAGTGGGCAGTATCCAGGAAAAATCTCTCCTGGCGCGCGTCTTTCGAGAGCCTGACATGATCGAGAGCCGCGTGGCCGAGGTCATGGATCCGCCGCTCGATACCGTGGACGTGGTCGACGAAATCGAGATGATCATCGGTCCCCTGCTGGGGGAAGATACGGCCTTAATTGCCACGCAGGGCCCGTCTCCGGTCGGAGTGATTACTCGTTCCGATCTCCTGGAGTACATAGCCCACACGCGGGACGCTCGACGCTAGTCCATCCGCTCACGGTGGCAGGCGTCTCGGCATCGTTTAGCGCCATGTAAGCTTTCTACACGGACGGGACTAACAGTCGTTACACTGTTGGGACGTTACATAGCCGAAGTAGATTCGCCTGTCTGGTTCGGATCACCTTTGGATCGGGACCTGACGACATCAACTCAACAATGAGCTTAGGAGAATCGCGTGGAACAAGGCGCAACCATCTGGTTTACGGGCCTTTCGGGATCTGGAAAGTCGACGCTGGCGAATGGCCTGGTTAGCCGTCTGCATGCAGCCGGCCGGCGTGTGGAGCTTCTCGACGGAGACGAAATACGCAAGAACCTGAGCCAGGGGCTCGGTTTCTCCAAGGCGGATCGCGACGCCAACATCCAACGGATCGCCTTCGTGGCGAAGCTGCTGTCGCGTAACGGCGTTATTGCCATTACCGCCGCCATTTCACCCTATCGCGAGACTCGTGACTCGGCGCGGGCCGAAATCGAGCCGGGTGCGCGCTTCGTCGAAGTGTTTGTCGACTGCCCTCTCGAAGTTTGCGAGCAGCGTGATGTCAAGGGCCTTTACAAGAAGGCTCGTTCCGGCGAGATCGCGCAATTCACGGGCATCTCTGATCCCTACGAAGCGCCGGAAGAGGCCGAAGTCCACCTGCACACCGACCTGGAGAGCCCCGAGCAGGATGTCGCTGCCATTCTCAATACGTTGGTCGACCTTGGCGTGCTGCCCGGAAATTGGGAGTCGCAAAACGGCGCGTACACTCCCGATGAAGAGGCGGCCGTCGAGGAGAGACTGAAGAACCTGGGCTACCTCTAGGAGAGAGCTGGCTCTCCGGCGTGGTGCTGCTCAGGTTTCGTGATTCCGTAGATCTCAGCTTGTTTTTGTCGGCTCGTCGTATCGTGAATCATGGACAAGCAGCAGTATCTCTCAGTATTTGACCAGAAGTGGCAGCGGCTGCTCGAGGCGGCTCGCCTCGGTCTCGAGCCGCCCATTGATGCCTGTCCTGGGTGGGCCGTTGGCAGTCTGGTTGGCCATATGGGGTCGGTCTTCACCTTTTGGAACAAGTGGGTGCGCGACCGCCCGCGGGCGGCGGACAAAGCGGCAGCGGCAGAGCTGCGTGCGGAGCGCGAGCGGCTGCTGCCCGGCATGAGTGCGTGGCGAGACGTGGGGGACGCGGGTGATGACCGAGCGGGCTTCAGGCTCGAAGCGATGCCACCGGGCGTGTTCGACTTTGCCGGCCGGATGCAGGCGGAGCTCGCCGGCAGGCTCGCCGCACTCGATCCCTCCGAACCGGTCTGGACCTTCTTTGAGCCGGACCAGACGGCGGGTTTCGTGCAGCGTCGGATCACTCACGAAACCACGATCCACTGCTGGGACGCTCAAGCGGCCCACGGCGTGGCGCAGCCAATCGAGACCGAGCTTGCCCGGGACGGGATCGACGAGTACGTCGACACCGTCATTCACGTGACAGATCCGGACGAGGAGTTTCGGCGTGCTGGGTTCCGAGGCGAGCGCTACCTTTTTCGCGGTGGGGATGCGCCGGCCCAATGGCTGTTGGGGTTCGCGTCGGACGGTTTGCGTGTGAGCCGGGAGCACGGGCCTGCTGATCTGGAGCTTAACGGTCCGGTGTCTGATCTGCTCCTGTTCATGTATGGAAGGGTCGGGGCCGACAAGCTTCAGCTCACCGGGGACGCTGCTCTCGTGGGCCGCTGGCCCGAGCTCACTGGAACGTTCTGAATTCACGTCGCCATACAATTGGCCCACTATGCAGCGCTCGGATGTTCGTTATCTGGTGGGTCTCTCTCAACTGCCCGGGATAGGCCCGGCTCGGCTCGTGCGTCTTATCGAGCGCTTCAAACAGCCTGAACGCGCGTGGAGGGCATCTGAGCAGGAGCTGACTCAAGTCGGCATCGATGCCAAACAGATGCCGGAGCTCCTGCAGCAGCGGCGCGGGGTGGATCTTGACGCAGAGATGGATCGCCTGGACCGACTGGGCGTGCGCCTGCTCACGATCTTCGACGCCGAGTATCCCTTGCGACTGAAAGAGATCTACAACGCGCCGGTCATTCTGTATGTTCGCGGAGAGCTAACGCCTGACGACGAGCAGAGCATCGGGGTAGTCGGGACTCGAAGCCCCACCGTGTACGGGAAAGAGCTAGCGGCGCGTATCGTTCCCCAGCTAGCCGGCGCGGGACTCACCATCGTAAGTGGGCTGGCCCGCGGGATCGACACCATCGCCCATACCGGGGCTTTGAAAGCCGGTGGACGCACCATTGCCGTGCTGGGTTGCGGCATCGATGTGATCTACCCGGCCGAGAACCGCTCACTGTACGCGCGGATAGCCGAGCATGGCGCTCTCGTAACGGAATATTCCCTGGAAACGAAACCTGACGCCTTTAACTTTCCGGCGCGAAACCGCATCATATCGGGCCTAACCCTTGGTTCGGTCATCGTAGAGGCGCAAGAACGCTCTGGGGCTCTCATCACCGCGGACTTTGCGCTGGAGCAGAATCGTGAAGTGTTCGCATTTCCCGGACGTGCGACGGATCGCGGATCGGCCGGATGCAACCGGCTCATCCGCGAGGGGCGGGCCAAGCTGGTGACGTCGACCGACGACATCCTCGCCGAGCTCGATCTCACCACGGCGGTTCGTCAGCTCGAGATCAAAGCCGTGATCCCGGCCAACGACGAAGAGGGAAGGCTGCTCGCGCTGCTGTCCCACGAGCCGGTGCACATCGATGACCTCTGCCGTCAAACAGAGATGCACGCGCCCGCGGTAGCCAGCACCCTGATGATGTTGGAGCTAAAGGGTAGCGTGCGACAGATCGGCAGCATGGCCTATGTGCTTGCTCACTGAGGTCAGCCGCAGTGCCGATTTTCGAGTGACGTCCGCCACGAGAATTCGCAAGACGAGAGCCTAGCCAGTGGTTCAAGACCTTTTAGCAACTGTCGGCCACACTCCCTTGGTTGAGCTGGCACGACTGTCGAGGGATGGCTTTGGCCGCGTGTTCGCCAAATTGGAGATGCGCAATCCTTGCGCAAGCGTGAAGGACCGGCTTGGCCTGGCGCTGATCGAGGATGCGGAACGGCGAGGAGTCCTGAGACCTGGCGTTACCCTGGTGGAACCCACGGGCGGGAATACCGGCATCGGGTTGGCGTTCGTCGCCGCCATCCGCGGATACCGCCTGGTACTCACCATGCCGGAGACTATGTCGACTGAGCGAGTCGCTTTGCTTCGGCAACTGGGAGCGGAAGTCGTCCTGACTCCCGGCATCCTAATGGGGGATGCGGTAGCCCGCGCCTCTCAGATCGTCGAGGAAATTCCCGGGGCCTTGATGCTGGACCAGTTTAGTAACCCTGCCAACCCAGAGGTGCATCGACGGACCACGGCAATAGAAATTTGGGAGGACGCTCAGGGACGCGTCGATGTCTTCGTTGCCGGCGTCGGGACCGGAGGCACGATCACCGGAGTCGGCGAGATCCTCAAGGAGCGCAAGCCCGACGTCCGTATCGTCGCCGTCGAACCCGCCGGTGCTGCCCTCCTGTCCGGCGGACCGGCTGGGGCTCACCAGATCCCCGGCATCGGCGTTGGGTTCATACCAAAGGTATTGAACCGCGACGTCCTCGACGAGGTTATCGCGGTAAGCGACGAGAAGGCATTTGCATGTGCCCGGCGCCTCGCGCGTGAGGAAGGTATCGTGGCCGGCGCGTCGTCGGGCGCCGCACTTCACGCTGCACTGAAGATAGCGGCGCGGGAGGACTCGAACGGGAAGATGATCGTGGTCGTCCTCGCCGACACCGGGGAGCGCTACATCACCAGCAGCCTTTTCGAACGCTCGGACTAAGCGCGGGTCTATCGACCCATCGGGGTCAACCCGACCCTTGCCGCCACATCCGGATCGTCAAGTACCAGCAGCTCCCCGTTGACATTGTCGGCTTCGGGGGAAAGCAGCCAAAGAATGAGACTAGCGGGGTGCTCGGGAGGCCGGAGTAGACCTCGGTCCGGGTAGCTGCGGTAGCGTTCCACGTTCTCGCTGGTGAACTGTTCCTCGGAGCTCGAACGGATCTCGACCTGCAGCTCGGTATCGACAATACCCGGACGGACGGCATTGATCGTCACGCCGCTATCCGCGACTTCACGAGCTGCAACTGAGGTCATGGCTTCAACTCCCGCCTTGGCGGCCGAGTAGGCGCTCCATCCGGCCACGGTGCCGCGAGCGGAGCCCGAGGAGACGTTGACGATCCGTCCCCAACCACGCGTCAACATCCCGGGCAGCGCCTCGCGCATGGTGCTGTAGACCGACGTGAGATTGATGTCAATGCTTTGTCGCCACGCAGCCGGATCACTATTGGCGAGGAGGTCAATGGGCCATATGACTCCAGCGTTGTTGACCAGAATGTCGACATTACCGGCGGCTTCGAACAATTGATGAACGTCGGCCTCCCTTGATACGTCGGCACGGATTGATTTCGCGTCACCGCCTTGATTCAGAATCTCCTGTGCGACTGCGTCGATCTGATTCTCGGTGCGGGCGGTGACGATGACCCGTGCGCCACAGTCGGCGATCTTCAACGCAGCGGCGCGGCCAATTCCGCGCCCACTGCCGGTGACGATGGCGGTCTTGTCACGCAGGTCGGGACGCCGCATCCTTACCCCTTCGGAAGATTCACTCTCTTGGAGTCTATCCGGATGAGTCAGGCGTCTTCACCAGCCAGGTGTCGCGTCCGCTGAACCAGTTCATCGCCTTGCCACCTATGCGAGCAAGGCAGTAGACTGCGGGGCGACTTCGGGGAGTGGCGCAGCCTGGTAGCGCACTTGCATGGGGTGCAAGGGGTCGCAGGTTCGAATCCTGTCTCCCCGACCATATGACCTCCTCGCGGAGGTCGTATCGCTTTTGCGGATCTTTTGCGGCGAGGAGCGGCGCCACTTCTCGATGCAGCCGGCTAGGTCTGCACCGCCGCGGGCTGAGCTTCCAGCGGCAGCGTCACTGTGAACTCGCTGCCCTCTCCGGGTGCGCTACGCACTGAGATGCGTCCGTGGTGGGCCTCGATGATGCGGCGAGCGACGTAGAGCCCCAGGCCCATACCTTTTATGTCGTTGGTATCGCCGCCGGCGCGGTAGAAACGCTCGAAAAGATGACGTTGATGTTCTTGGTCGATGCCGATGCCCTGGTCGTGAACGCTGATGACGGCTGAGTCGCCCTCTCGATGTGCGCGAACTGTTATCTCGCCACCGTCGGGAGAATATTTCACCGCATTGCTCAGTAGGTTGTTCAGCACCTGCTCCAGGCGATCGTGATCCCACTCGCCGCTGAATGAGTCGTCCCGTACGTCCAGACGGAAGCTGTGTCTCGGAGCGACGATCCTGAAGCGCGTAACCATCTCTTGAAGGATGGGACGCAGGTCCATGCGGGCGAGCTCGAGCTCGAACTGACCTCGAGAGAACCTGGTCACGTCTAAAAGATCGTCGACCAGACGGGTGAGCCTGGTTACCTGCGCATCTATGTTGGCCGCATACCTGCCGTCGGTCTCGTCTCCGGACAATCGGCGCAGCAGCATCTGCGAGTAGCCCTTTATCGTCGTCAGCGGAGTCCGAAGCTCATGCGAGACGATCGAGAGGAACTGGTCCTTGACCGCCAGTGCCTCCTGCTGACTCTCAAAGAGGCGGGCATTGTCGGCTGCGATACCGAGCTCGTACGCGAAGTTGATGACGACTTGCTGCTCTTCTGGCGAAAATGGCTCTTGGCCGCTCCGGATTGCGACGAAGACGGCGTTTCCGAGAACCGGCACCACCATGACTGAGTTTTGGTCTCGGACGAACGTGGCCGCCGCTCGCGCCGTGCGCCCAACCACGGCTGCAGTTTCCGCGAGTCCTCTGCCCGCAGGCTCGTCCTCGTACCAGAGTGGCTCAAGATCGCCTTCTTCTCTGGGAACGAGACCAGCTGCGGACGCGCCGAGCTGGGCACAAAACTGAGCGATGATGGGCCGCACGTCTCCCGCGTTCCGGAAGGTGTTTGGTAGCGTTGATCCGGCGGCGGCCAGGAACGAGAGCTGCTTGATGCGCTGCTCCAGTGATTCGGCCATGTTATTGAAGGTCTGAGCAAGTGTGGCAAGCTCCGTGGTACCACCTTGCGGGACGCGGGTTGAAAGCTCTCCTCGTCCGATCGAACGAGCGGCACGGGCCAAATTCTCAAGTGGTGCGATCAGGTACTGCGCAATAGCAAGGGACAGTAGCAGGAAGACGAGGAGGCCAAGTCCACGCACGGCGACGCTTGCCAGCGTGGATCTCACGAGGTCTTGACGAGCCGTCCTGCTCGACGCCGTTACTACGGCAAACCCAATGGGGCCCACGTTAGACACCGCCGGCGTCTCCGCCTGAACGTCGCCATTTCCAAGAATCTGGTGGCCGTTCAGTCGACCTAGCGGAAGGCGGAGACTGCGAGTGAGGTCCGATGGTCTGGTGGAGGCGAGCGCCTTGCCGTGCGGGTCAAAAACGGCCGCGTACGTAATGTCTTTGTTCGAAACGACATCCGCAACCAAGCTCGAAAGAAGCCCGCGCTCCTCCGGGCCGCGAGAACTACTGAGAATCGGAATGGCGCCTGCGCCCAAGATGGTGGCACCGGCCCTTGCCTGCGTGACCAGCTGATCTTGAAGGCTTCCCTGCTGGGTGGTGTAAGTCACGAAGCCAGTGGTGGCCGCGACCACCAGGTCGGCAAGCACCATGACAGTTACCAGCCGCCAGCGTAGGGACGGAATACGGATCTTCATGACGCGGGATGCCCTTGCACTGTGTGGTCATTCTACCGTTGTTTGCGGCCTCGCCAGGCCACTCTCTACCATCGGCGTATGGGAGGGTCCGCACTGGTCCGCGTCGTGAGCCTCGTAGTGTTGAGCCATGTGACCATCACGTGGCTGCATTTTTCGAGCGGCGTCTACCCCTATGGCATCTCCCAGCCTTCTTCTTTCAGCCATGTGGTCTACATAAACGTGGCGCACCGCAACATCGACTACTTCAGTCCCGCGCTGGGCAGCGCCACAACAGACGTCAACATCTTTACGATCCCTGGAACCGCTCTTCCGGACCCTCAGAAGTATTTGCAGAACCAGGGCGGTTTGCACGTGAGGAGCTCGGGATGGCTCGCTGTTGACGGACATCGGCGTCGACTCACGGCGGCCGATTTTGAGAGCTTCGGAAACCGATGGACGGTTGAGCAGGTGTGCTTTGTCTCGCGAGGCGCCATCTGGCGTCTCACGGCCTCCTACGACCTCAAGTACAAGTCGCTGCGCTCGACCATGCTGAGGATGCTGTCCTCCTTCAAGCTGAGACCGGTGCCGAAGAAGCAGTAAGCTTCCGCGGGATTTTTCGCTGAGCGTCGTCTCACCGTCAGCTGGCGCAGTGAAAGGTATACTGTCGCACCGGCGGCGGGGAGTAGTGAATGGCGCTTGCGGAAACTGTGTTCCGTCTGGAACAACTGGACTCCGATGTGGAGGCGCGCGAAACGGCGCTACGCGAGCTTCGGCGCCGTGCGCAGCGCAACCCAGGGCTGGAAACGGCACGCTCCGTTCTCGATCGGCTTGCTGAGAAGGAGTCGGCCGCGGCCCACGAGAACCGATCCGCTGAGGCCGACCTGGCGGATCTCGAAGCGCGCATCAAGAAAACACGAGAGCGCATGTATTCGGGAAAAGTAGTCGACCCCCGTGAGCTTTCTTCTCTCGAGAAAGAACTGCAGCACTGGGCCACGCGACGCGACGAATTGGAAGAGCAATGCCTGCAGGCGATGGACGAGCTGGACAGTTTGCGCGAAGAAATGGCGAGAGCCAAGACTCGGCTCGAAGCCGTGGAACGCGAGGCGGAGGCCGCGAGGCCACGATTAGCGCAACTGGAGCAGGAGGCGGCGAACGAGATTGCACGGCTTCGGTCCGAGCGCCAGCCTCTTTTGGAGTCAATCGATCCTCGGACCCGGAACCTCTATGAGTCGACTCGAAAGTCGATGGGACACGCGGTTTCGCAGGTTTCCGGCGGCGTCTGCGCCTGGTGCCACGTCTCTATCCCTGCCAAGGATCTGCAGCATGCGAGAGGCAATGAGATCGTCACCTGTCCACATTGCCGGCGCATCCTTTATGTAGGACCGTAGCCCTCAGAAATTACCGGCCGGACCTCCTGCGGATCTCGAGAAAGAAAAGCAATCAGGAGATCGCTCCTGGATGATGAGGAGGGCTCGGGCCCTTTGACGAGCTCTACGGTGTCTTGTTTGCGGCCGGATCGAACATTGATATTCGAAATCTCGCGGCATGGATCGTGCTAAGCATGTGCCTATGGATATAACGCCGGGGGAGTCTATTCTCGTCGTGGAGGACGATCTGAACGTGCTTCAGCTCTTGGAGGACGTCATTCACTGTGAGGGCCACGTTCCCATTGGTGTCTCGCACCCGAGTGGGGCTCTGGAATCCGCAAAGCGCCATGATCCATCACTAGTTCTGGTCGACATCATGCTCCCGGGTAGAAGCGGCATCGACGTCGCCCAGGAGCTTCGGGATCATGGTTTCAAGCACACGCCGATGGTCGCCATGTCTGCTTCGAATATCATGCGAGAGCTCGCCATGCATACCGATCTGTTTCAGGCATCGATCGGCAAGCCGTTTGACATCGATCGCTTCTGCGATCTGATTCAGAGCCTACTGATCGGCAGGGTCAGGCAGCGCGAAACATCCTGAGAAAAAGACCGGTCGCTTACCGCCTGCGATCGAACATGCGCACCGAGATAACGGCAGTTCGGATCTCCTGAGTGCTGCCGTTCTGGGTGTCGTTCCAAAGTGGGTGGACTGTGTGATTGTCCACTGCAAGAGCTTGATAGTCGCCGATGAAGGTTACCTTGGGGTCACCCTCCGGATGAGGAGCATCGATCGCCGGATCCCACATTTTCTTGGTGACGGCGAAATTGTGGCCGAAGGTGCGAGCGCCGTCGCTGCTCTGGGCGATTTCTTCGTTGATGAGGCGGTTGTTGGGGTCATGGCGTCGATCGAACCAGGCGCATGTGTATGTGCCGTTCGGCGCCACGGCCAGCTCCGGTTGAAATTGATCCTTCCCGTTTCCTAGAGCGTCGTGATTCACGCGATAGGGCTTGGACCAGCTCGAACCGTTCGACGACCTCGACAGGAGGATGTCGGCGTCTCCATTGCGCATGTCCGCCCAGGCTACGGCCATCGAGCCATCCTTTGGCGATACAGCAAAAGTGGGAAGACTGAGATTGCGAAACGTTCCGCTCTTAAGAAGGTTCGGCAAATTGTTTACCAGCGGAACGATGCTTTGGGCTTTTGAAAAGGTCACGCCCCCATCAGTCGAAGAGCGCATTTCCAGGCTGTTGGTGGTACCGGTTGCCGTTTCATCCCATTTCAGATAGGCGACGTGGAGACCTCCCTTGGGATCAACCTGAGGGATGGCTCCCAGAGCGAAGCGCTGGCTGAATGCGTCAAAGGGCACCAGAGTCACCGGGGCTGACCAGCTCAGTGCCCCATCGCTTGAATGCGCAACCGACAGACCGGTCTGGATAGTTGTCGCGACATCGGGACTGCTAGCGGCGGTCGGAGAAACTGTCCGAGCTCCGATTCCGCTCGCATCGGGATCCTGATTAGAAGAGCTGTTGTCGTCGAGGTTCCAGGCGACGTATACGTTGCCGCGGTAAGCGCTTGTGCTTCGATCGACGGTTATCCACGGCTTGTCGATGAATGTGGCGCCCGTCGTATCGAGGAAGACCGCGTGAGGTTGTCCCCAAGTCTTTCCGAGGTCAGAGGAGACTGACACGAAGACTCCACTGGCCTGGCTCTGAGAATTGTAGGCCAGAACACAGGCGTATGCCCGCCCTTTGGCATCGAAGGCAATGCTTATATCGGAGGTCTGGTTGTAGGCGTCGAAGCCAGGAAGGAACCCGTCGTCGCGCCAGGTTTTGCCCCCATTGAGGCTGTAGTACGTGCCGATCTTGAACTCATACTTTGCGGGATTGGTGAACATCTTCGAACCGGCAATCAGGTTGTTAGAGTTGCGCGGATTTTCCGCGATTGCGGGTTCACTGTGGGCAAGGTATGTGTCTTGGCTAACGCGAACATTCGCGATGGTCGCAAGGGCACCGAAACCTGGAGGAGTCGCCGTCGCATGTGCTGGAACGGTGGCAATGAGGAGGCTGATCAGTGAGGCCGGAATCAGGGAGAAGGATCGGAATAGCAAACGACGGTTGATCAGCGAGTCTCCAGAGTTTGAAAGTGGCGCGCGTGCGCCAATAGTGTACCGAATCCGTGGATCGGATGGTAGAGGCTTTGTGCTGTAATGGGCACGTGGCTGACTACACGTCGAACGAGCGCACGATCGCGTCCGATCCTCATCATTTCTGGACCGGTCGTTGAGGCGAGATGTCCAGTTTGGAACCGGCCCGGCAGGGTATCGCTACGGACCCCCGTACCGTATAACACCCACCATCGCGCTGCGCGCCGCCGCCTACGTTCTCGCGGGACGGCGGCGGCTCCTCTCGCGCGATGCCTCAACCGTCGTGCGGTCCATGCCGAAGCATCCAGAGTCGCGCGACTCTGAGCTAATCCCGTCGGAGGGAAGGTTTGTCATCGTGGGGAACCACTATGAGCGTCCCGGCCTCTGGATGGCCTGGCCGGCGATATTCGTCAGCCAGACGGTGGCCAAGGTTACCGGGCGAGAGGTGCGCTGGATCGCCATTCAGGAGTGGGAAGCCTTTTCGCTTTGGGGGATTCCGATACCCCGCGGATGGATTCGCCGGATTTTCCAACGTGCGTTTGGGACGTACGGCATCATAGCAATGGCGCCACCGGACGCGTCTCCGTCTTCGCGCGCGGCTTCCATGCGTCTGGCGGTTGATGCGCTGCGTGGCGGAGCAATATTGGGACTGATGCCCGAAGGAACGGTCGGTGCAACGCCCGAGCTACTGGAGGCCAGAGAAGGCGCCGGTTCTTTCCTCCTGCTGCTGGCGGCTTCGGGCGCCCGCCTTTTGCCGGTCGGAATCTATGAAGAAGAGGAAACCTTGGTGGCCCGATTCGGCGAGCCGTTCCACCTCAAGCCACCGCCGAAGCTATCCCGCGAGATCCGCGACTCCTGGGCACGGACCCAAACCATGACAGCGATACGAAATCTGCTTCCGCCGACTCTGTGGGGAGCCTACCGAGACGAACGAGCCGAGCGCGATGGGGCGGAGGAATAGTAAAGTCTTCGCCAGACGGATCGTAACCCGAACGCGATTTGGGACTAGTCTGCAGGCACTTCCCTACATAAGGAAGCAAACAGCTCATCCCATCGATCAGATCCCATGCCGGAGAGCGTGTGCCCATCGCCACTTTTGACTGCCTTGATCTGTTCCGGTGACAGGTACATTTGCAACGCAGCGTCAGGATCTTCGCAATACTTCAGTCGAAAAGCTCTGTCATTGGTAAGTCGTCCAATGACTGTCTCAACGTGTTCGATGGCCATGACGATCACCCTCCCTGCACGAAATGACGCCTCACACCTCATGCTAGAGTTGCAATTGCTATAAGTCCAATATAAGTAGTTGAACCAACATGACAGCCTGATTGATATGTCGAAAAAACGCGGAATATCGTGCAGGACCGCGATATCCGGACGATTGGAACGCTGAGAGAACCTAATCCAAGAAGATTCTTGTATAATGTTGCTACGGAATTGTTAAGCAAATGGTTCAGGAATACTGATGATAGAGCAGAGAATCAGAGTCTTTCATTCGGTGGCGACCAATCTGAGCTTCTCAAAAGCCGCCCAGGAACTCTCGATCTCACAGCCCGGAGTGACCTTTCATATCAAAGCGCTGGAGAAGGAGTACGGAACTGCTCTCCTGGAACGTGTGGGCCGCCGCCTCTATCTCACGGATGCCGGACGAACTCTGCTCACGTACGCTCAACGCATGAGTCTGATCGAGGCCGAAGCACGAGTGGCCGTGGAAGAGCTGAAAGGGCTGCAGAGCGGCCTCCTGGTGGTGGGGGCAAGCGCTACCATCGGCATTTACCTGTTGCCTGAGGTAGTGGGGGAGTTTCGAAACCGACATCCGGGCGTGAAAGTAAGCCTACGAGTTGGCAACAAGCGGCACACGCTGGAGCGCCTTTCGAACAACGAGCTCGATTTCGGGCTCGTTGCCAGTCCAATCGCAGATCCCTCCTTGATAGGTGAGCCCTACGTGGCGGACGAGCTCGTCGTTATCGTGTCGCCAGGCCATCGATTTGCAACACAGGCCATCACCTACCCTGGCGAGCTGCGAAGAGAAACGTTCCTGGTTCGAGAGCCTGGTTCCGGGACGCAAGAGCTGATGGAAGAGCGGCTGAAGCAGCTCGGAATAGAGCCCGCTGATACCATGCAACTAGGAAGCACCGAGGCCATCAAACAGGCAGTGGCTGCGAACCTCGGCATCTCGATTGCTTCCCGGTACAGTGTCGAGGCGGAGCTCGCGAGCGGCCGGCTCTGTGCCGCGAACGTGCCATCGCTCAAGATGCACCGTCAGCTGCTGCTGCTCCACCACAAGGACAAGCGGCTGACGAAGACGGCCATCGCTTTCCGTCTGTTGCTTCAAGAGCTTTCCGTTCGACAGCAGGAACGCGCGGGACTGGAAAACGAACCGGCGCTTTCGCCAATTTGAGCCGCAAGGAACACAAAATGCAGGCAGTGCGGTTGGAGGTCTTACAACCAAATGTCAGATGCAGCAACGCTTGAAGTCGCCTCTTCACTGAGGCAAGGCAAGGTAATGGATATTGAGTTCCTTTACTGGGAGGACTGTCCGTCTCACGAGCGAGCGCTCGAACTTCTTCGTCAGGTCCTCAGAGACGCCTCATTGCCAGACACTGTGCGGATAGTCGAGATCGAAACCGACGAGGAGGCCGAACAGCTCATGTTCCCCGGTTCACCGACCATCCGGGTCAATGGCGTCGACATCGAGCCCGACGTGGACGACGCGGTTGTCGGTCTCACGTGCCGAGCCTACCGAGACAGCGGGGGCAAGATCTCACCGCTGCCGCCTAGGGAGCTGATTGTTCGAGCGGTGGATGCCGCGCGAAACTCTTGAATGAGCAAAGGAGGACGCATGACTGCGCCTGAACTCGCCACGCTCGCCGTCGGCGATTCTGCTCCGAACTTTACACTCCCTGGCACCGATGGACGAACCTACGCGTCGGACTCCTTCGACGACGCTCGGGCATTGGCGATCGTGTTCCTTGCCAACCATTGCCCATACGTGTCCGCATGGGAAGAGCGGCTCGTGCACACTGCGCGGGAGTACGAGAAGCGAAGCGTACGGTTCGCGGCGATTAGCTCGAATGATGTCGAAAGGTTGCCGAAGGACAGCTTCGAAGCGATGGGTCGTCGTGCGACAGAGCAGGACTACCCATTTCCGTATCTCTATGACGAGGACGGCTCGGTGGCGAGAGCTTTCGGAGCGACCAGGACGCCGGAAGTCTTTCTATTCGACGCCGAAAAGATCCTCCGATATCACGGCGCGATTGACAGTGATTGGGAGGAGTCCGAGGGTCGCGAAGAGTACCTGCGGGAGGCGCTGGAAGCGCTTTTGAACCAGCAAAAGGTGCGGGTACCTGAAACCAAGCCTATCGGCTGCGTCATCAAGTCAAAGTCGGAAGGGCAGTGAGATGCCAGTGACCAGAATCGACCCTCCGGCTATCGCCGGCGAACGCGAAATGTTGGAATCGTGGCTTGACTACCACCGGGCAACGCTGGACTTGAAGTGCGAAGGGCTCTCGACCGAGGAGCTGCGACGACGAGCGGTGCCGCCGTCGACGCTATCCCTGCTCGGGCTCGTTAGGCATATGGCGGAAGTCGAGCGAAATTGGTTCAGTAGAGTGTTGGCCGGGGAAGAAGTGAAACCCCTGTACTACTCCGACGCCGATCCGGATGGGGATTTCGACAATGTGGACGATGCTGATCCCGAAGAAGGTTTTCAAACATGGCGCGCGGCGTGTGCCGAATCACGCAGCAGAAGCGCGGGGGCTTCATCTCTCGACGTGACAGGTACGACGAGACGTGGAGAAACCGTGTCTCTGCGCTGGATATTGGTTCACATGATCGAGGAATACGCTCGACACAACGGCCACGCGGACTTGCTCCGTCAATCTATCGACGGTTCGGTGGGCGACTGAATGCTCGGTGTATTCGCAATACTTCTGTAATGCTCTTAACCTGCATGTAACCCTGGGGACGTACTGTACCTATAGAGAGGTGTCTCGGAAGAGCCGAGACGAGGTGCGGACATGACCACAGACGCCGACGCGTCGCAACAACAGAGACGTATTCCAGAACCCTACAGGCCGGTATTTAGAGTCGGCCGTGCTGCATTTCTTGGCCTGAGCGGGCTGAGCGCTGCAGCAATCTTTCTAGGTAAGCATTCGGTTCCGAGCTTCAATTTCGCTCCGGGTGCCGCTTCAGCCAACGGCTTCACCATATACACAGTTGTCCGCGGCTACCCAGCATTTCATCCGGACTCATATCGGTTGCGCGTAGACGGGCTGGCGCAAGGCTCACTGAACCTCAGCATGGCCGACATCCTTCGCCTGCCGGCCGTGCGGGAAAAGCGCTTTTATCAATGCGTTACCGGCTGGACGGTGCCGGATGCGACGTGGACCGGGGTGCGACTTTCGCACATTCTCGACATGGTTAAGCCGCACTCGAATGCCGGGGCGGTGAAGTTTTACTCATTCGACGGCGTCTACACCGAAAGCCTAACCATGGCGCAGGCCCGCGAAAGCGATGTCTTGCTCGCCTACAAGCTTATGGATAAGCCGCTCTCGCAAGCACAGGGTGCGCCACTTCGTCTGGTGGTCCCGGGGATGTACGGCTACAAGTTCGCGAAGTGGGTGAACCGCGTCGAGCTGATCGATAAGCCCATCGATGGCTACTGGGAAATGAACGGGTACGATCGCGACGCTTACATCGGCCGCAGCAACTAGGGCTCGAGGCCCCGAGTGACAGCGGAAACTCACGTACTCGACGCCCCTACTCGAAGCGTCCTCGACCCATTCCCCGCCGGCAGGGTACCGCGCTTCACGAGAACCGAACGGGGCGTGCATTGGGTACAGGCGGCCGGCTTCCTGGTGCTGCTTATCACCGGATTTGTGCTGGCCCTGCCGCAGTTGGAGAGCTCCATCGGGCATCGCGAGCTGATGCGAGAGTTCCATCTCACTGCCGCGTTTTTCTTCGCTTTCGGACCCGCGGTAGTCGCATTAGCCGGGGATCGAAAGAGTTTGGGACGAGATGTCGCGGACATCGATGCCTGGGATCCGGATGACGTACGCTGGCTGATCCCCTTTCCCCTTCTCAGGTTGTTTGGGATCCAGACTCCGCCGCAGGGCAGGTTCAATGCCGGCCAGAAGCTCAACGCCATTTTTGTCGCCTGGTCGACGCTGACCTTCGTCGTGACGGGCTTCGTCCTTTGGCAGAACCGTCGATTCCCGAGCGAGGTCGTGAGCCAGTCCAATACCATACACACACTGCTCGCATACGTTGCGCTGGCCGCGTTTCTGGGCCACCTCTACTTGGCGACCGCCTATCCGAAGACGCGTCACTCCTTCCGTGCGATCACCCAGGGTTGGGTCAACTCCGACTGGGCTCGCGAGCATCATCCCAAATGGCTCGCGTCACTCGGAGCGACACGGCCTGCTCCACGCTACGACGCGATTCGAACAGGGATGCAGATCGTGCTGGGCTCGGCCATCTCACTTTTTCTCAGTCGATTCATCTTCTTCGCCATAGGCGCGAACACCACGGACAAGGTCACAGGGAGGCTATACGACGTCACTGCCTGGCCCGGCGTAGCGTCCGTTTCGCCGAAGACGGGCGTGCAAGTCGGCGACTGGCCGGCGCTCGCATACGTATTGGTGCTCATGCTCGCCTTTCTTGCGGTAGATCAGCTGAGGAAGCTGACTACATCCTGACGAGGCGCTGCAGCAGCGATCGATGTCTGGCGGACGCCAGCGGCTCCCAGGACTCTCTACAGAGAATCAGGGCCACGACGACCTGATTCGAGGCTCCGCCGGCCACTCCGATGCCGCATCTCACCCACTCGCCGTCGAAAATCTCTCGTTGTCGCAGCAATCGATCGGGCATGGCTGTGGAGGGCCCTGCCACCAGGGCCTCCATCAGCAAGCTCTTTCCGAAGATCTCGGCGTATTCGCTTGGATACTCCCACCCCTCGTCGTCGAGACCCGTCATCAACTGGTGGGTAGCCTTGGTCTCGGCCACCGCCATGAGACTGTCGTCGATCTCGAGCATCGGCAATCCCCGCTCGTGTCGCCGGTCGTTGATTTTCTCCAGCAAGCCATCGGCAAGCCCAGGGCGGAGGAGGGAGAGGCGTTGCCGCTCCGGCATGATCTGCGTGATGAACCAGTAGACGGCGATTACAAAAAGAAGGACAAAGAGGATCGCGATGGACATGAAAAACTCCGCACCTGAAAATGTGTGGCGTCAAGCGCCGGTTTCGAGGTGGGAGGGTTTCTATTGTGCATGCATTGGAAGAGCGATGCAAGAGAACGAGCAGGCAGCGTCGTCGAGAGCTAGGACTCTCTTCTTCGCGACATGGACATGCGCCAGTCGCCTTCGGTGACCAGACCCATCTGTAAGGCGTACACGGCAGCCTCGGTGCGATCCCTCACTCCGAGCTTGCTCAGAATCTCGCTGACGTAGTTCTTCACCGTCTTCTCGGAAAGGCTGAGCTTGTGCGCGATCTCGCGGTTGCTGTCTCCGCGGACGATCGCGTTGAGGATGTCTCGCTCCCTCGCGGTCAGACCGGTTTCCAGCTGCGAGAGCCTTGCGAACTCGTCGAGTAGCCGCACCGCGAGCTCGGGGCTGATCAGCGCTTCTCCATATGCCACGGCGCGAATCGCGTCCAGGACCTCCGAAATATCTGCACTCTTCGAGAGGTAGCCGCGGGCGCCCGCGCGAACCGCGGCGAAGAGCTGTTGCTCCTGCTGGTTTGCCGTCAGGATCACGATGTGAGCCTCCGGGTAGCTACCGAGCACCTGCCGCACGATCTCCATCCCCATCGAGGTGAGCCCCATGGGGTCCATGAGGACGATCTCGGCCTTAGACTTGCCTAGCCCGTTGAGGAGAGACTCTCCGTCGTTGTAGATGCCGCTAACGATCATGTCGGCTTCGGCTTCGACCAGGTGAGAGAGGGCGTGTGCCAGGAGACTTTCTCTATCCGCGAGCGCGACGCGGATGACCTGATCTCTTCCGTTCATATTGGACCAATCTTACACAGGCTGTTACGGGATAGGATGAAAAGACATCTCGAAAAGATCCCACTTGTAGCCGCGCCCCTCTCGGGGTGCATCACCAAGAAAGGCCTGCCCGCAGTGCCACAATCCGGAGGGAGAAGCGAGTGATGCAATATCGCAATTTGGGCCGCACCGGCCTCAAAGTATCTGAGCTCTGCATGGGAACCATGCAGTTCGGATGGACGACGGACGAGCAGCACGCGTTTGAGGCGCTCGACGCTTTCGTGGAGGACGGCGGCAACTTCATCGATACCGCAGACGTGTATACGAGCTGGTTCGAGGGAAACCCCGGCGGCGTGGCCGAGGAGATCATCGGCCGCTGGATGAAGGCCCGAGGTAATCGGGATCAGATCGTGCTGGCGACAAAAGTCCGCGGCCGCATGGGTGATGGCGCAAATGATGCCGGTCTCTCGCGCAAGCACATTCTTGAAGCCATCGAGGCATCACTGCGCAGATTGCAAGTCGACTATGTGGATCTCTACCAGGTCCATTCGGACGATCCAGAAGTCCAGCTGGAGGAAACCCTTGATGCCTTCGACACCGTCCTTCAATCAGGTCTGACGAGGTACGTTGGGGCGTCAAATTACAAAGCCTGGCGGCTCATGCAAGCGCTGTGGGTCAGCGATGCCAACGGTGTGGCTCGCTTCGACAGTCTGCAGCCGAACTACAGCCTGGCTCATAGATCGGAGTACGAGTCTGACCTGGAGCCGCTCTGCCTGCAATTTGGCGTCGGAGTGATCCCATATTCGCCGCTGGCAGCCGGTTTCCTCACCGGGAAGTATCGACGAGGTCAGCCGCTGCCAGACTCCGGCCGTGCCGAGGCGGTGAAGAGCCGGTACATGAGCGAAGAAGGATTCACGCTGATTGAGCTCCTGGACTCGATCGCAAAGGCACATGAAGCGACGGTAGCCCAGATATCGCTCGCCTGGCTGCTAGCCAGGCCCGGGATCACGGCTCCCATTACCAGCGCAAACAACGTCCAACAGTGGCGTGATCTGGCCGGCAGCGTCGACGTAAAGCTCGCGGCCCAGGATATACAGGCGCTTGACGATGCCAGCGCCTGGGCCTAGGTAGTGCACGGCCGGCTAGGTGGGCTCCAATACCAGATTTCGGTACCTGCCGTATAGGTACGATGCCCCAAGCATTACGACGCCCAGTCCGATAAAGGAGAGGCTCCGGTAGGCGGGGTTGAGGAATGAGAGGTCGTAGGCGACGATCTTCAGCATGGCGAAGGTCATCATGGCGAGACTACCCAGTCGGATCCAACGTACTCGCCTCCAGAGCCCGGCGCCGAGCAGGACGATGCCATAGCCTAGCCACAGGATCGACATCACGAGCTGCTCGAGATTGCGAAGGTCGCTGATGCGGTGGGCACTCGCCGTTAGTGTCTGTTGATCAAAAACGTCTCGCGTCTGTGTCGTGACGAGCTCGAAACCGAGCAGCACGATAGACGCCTGCAT
>DHWR01000048.1:12166-17301 GCA_002413265.1 Chloroflexi bacterium UBA5177 | reverse complement strand
CAGCCGGATCGCGCTCCGGTACGTCTTATCCGCATCTGTGGCGTCTCGTGCGTCCATATACGCGCCGCCCAGAGCCAAGAGTGACGAAATTTGGCGCGGACGCTGCGCCACAGTCGCAAGCGCTCGCGTAATGGCGGTTGACGTGCCTGACGTGGGGACAGCCGTCGGCGTGATGGCAGTAGCGCTCCTGGCATGAAGCGCGGAGGCGAGAAATATCGCCGCGGCGGCGATCAGGGCCCCGATCCCCACCAGCTGTACCGTTCTGGATCTCGGCCGAGAAACTCGCACCGTGTCTCCGCTGCCGACATGGTTCCGCTCATCAATGCGCTCCAGCACGTTTGCCGCCTCATTCTCGTACCTGGATCGCAGGTCTCCATAGGCTTCTGCGTCGATCTGTCCCTCTGCCAGGTCTCTGTCGAGCGTATGCAGGGCATCATAAAGCTCTCGTTTTCGCTCCAGCAGCCGGCCGTCCATGGGGTTCGCTACGACTCGCTTTCGGCCGCCAGCTCGTGCCGCACGCGCTCGAGGTACTCCGCACGACTGGTCTTTCCCTGACCGCCTGCCTTTCGACGCCAGTCGTACACCAACGTCGCGAGAAGTCCCAGACCTCCGAGCACCAGCAGCGGAGGCGCCAGCCAGGCGAGGTCTCCCAGCCCCGAAGCCGAAGGCTCGAGCAGGATCGCGTCAGTGTATTTCGAAACCAGGTACGAGCGCACTTGGTCGGGCGATCGTCCTGCTGCCAGCTGCTTGCGTATCAGCACCCGAACGGACTGAGCAAAGCCGCTGGGAGACTCCGCCACCGACTCGCCCTGACACACCAGACACTGCAGGCCCGCCGCTACCGACAGCGTGCGCTGATCCAGCGACGGAGTCGTTGTGGGCCGGCCGTAAGCCACCAGAGCCACGGCGCACAACGCGAGGAGCCATCCAATGGCCAGCCATCCCAGATATCGCCTCATGCCGGCGCTCGCATGATGCTCGACAGATCGCGCTTCAACAGCGGCGCCGTTACCGGCCCGATTCGCTTGTATCTCACGACCCCCGAGCGGTCGATGAAGAAGGTTTCCGGAATGCCGTAGACGCCATATTCGATCGCCGTCTCGCCATCCGGGTCAGACACGGCGGGCCAACCACCACCTCGCTGTCGAAGAAATGCCTGCGCGTCGGACACCGAGTCTTCATAGGAGACCCCGACAAACGCCACCTGCCGCCCGTATTCCTTATACGCATTCAACAGGAGCCGATGCTCCTGGCGGCAGGGGATGCAGCTCGACTGCCAGAAATTGATGACCACCGGCCTCCCGCGAAACTGCGCTAGAGATACCAGCCGGCTACCGTCCAGCGTCTTCAGTGAGAATTGCGGTGCGCGATGTCCCACCAGCGGAGACGAAATCGCGTTCGTCCCCCGGAACCCGAGCGCGAGCAGGACCGTGATTGGGACCGTCACGCCGAGCGCGATCAGGACGCTGCGCAGCGGCCGCCTCACAGCCGCGCCTCTTCCGGCTGCAGTCGCAGCGACTCAGACGCCGGCGACTCGACCACACGACGCCGCCACGCCGGAAGCAGAGCGGCGAGTCCGCCCAGGCCTGTCACCAATCCTCCCAGCCAGATCAGGCCCACCAGCGGATTGACGATGACCTGCAAATCGATGGTCCGATTTGGATTGTGCTGATTGGCGTTTGCCGAGTCGAAGCCCTGGAGAACGACGTAGAGGTCCTCAAACGGATTCTGGCCCTGCGCAATCTCTCCCAATAATGGCACCGGATTTCGTCCCGATAACACTCCGGAGACCATATCCAGGGGCTCCTCTCGAATCGCGGGCGTCACCACCGGCTGCTGCGGCGGGTAGACATTCAGCGCCGGATTCAAGGTCCCCAGGTCCGTACCGGCCCGAGATGCAGTGACGCGCGCCTCAAAGGCCATTCTCTGCGCCTCCGGATGTACTGAGAACGACCGGTACGTCACGACGTACCCATCCAGTCTGATCGACTGTCCCGGCCGCAACGTCGCCTGCTGTCGTAACCCGTAGGACTGCGAAGCGGCGATGCCGAACAGAATCAGCATCATCCCGAGGTGAGCCAGGTATCCGCCGTAGCGTCGAGGATTCATCCGAAACAGCTTGGGCAAGGCGATCCCCAACCGCTCGCCAGTACTGCCCTGTCGCCTTCTGGCGTCCTGAACGGCGCGTTCGACGGTGATTGTCGCGACGAAGCAGGCCAGTCCGAAGGTGGCGAGCGTGCCAACCCCACGAGCGCCGAGCAGCAGCGCCAGCAGAACTGCGGCGACGCCGACGGCGACCCCCGGCAACAGCCGGTATTGAAGCACGTCGAGGCGGGTTCTCCCCCAGGGCAAAAGGGGCCCGATACCCATCAGAAAGACCAGCCCGATCCCAATCGGCACGGCGACCTGGTCGAAGTATGGCCCGCCGACGGAGACCTCGCTCCCCTGCACCGCGTTCACGATCAGGGGAAACAGGGTTCCGAGCAGCACTGTGAAAGTGATTGCCACCAGCAACAGATTGTTGAGCATGAAGGCCGTTTCTCGGCAGATCACCGCATCGAGCGTCCCAGGACTCTGCAGATCCGTGCTGCGCGCCACCAGTACCGCCGTCGAAAAGGCCAGAATCACGGCCAGGAACGCCAGGAAAAACGGACCGATGGGCGATTGGGTGAACGAGTGCACAGACTTCAGTACGCCGCTGCGTGTCAGGAAGGTTCCCAGGATGCTCAGCACAAACGCGGAGGTGATCAGCGTCATGGTCCAGGTCTTCAGCATCCGCCGCCGCTCCTGCACCTGAAGGGAATGCAAAAAGGCCGTGGTAACCAGCCAGGGCATGAGCGAGGCGTTCTCAACCGGGTCCCACTCCCAGTAGCCGCCCCAACCGAGTACCGCGTATGACCACCACATTCCGGCGATGATTCCGAAGGTGAGGAAGCTCCAGGGCACCAGTGACCAGCGGCGAATCAGCCGCATCACCTCAGGCCCCGCCCGTCCCTTGAGCAGCGCAGCCATGGCGATGGCAAAGGGGACTGTCGTCCCGGTAAAGCCGAGATAGAGCAGCGGAGGATGGATCCCCATCATGGGATGGTTCTGCAGCAGGGGATTGGGCCCCGCCCCGTCTGCCGGAACCGGACTGAGAGAAGCGAAGGGATCCCCAGGAAAAGCAATCACCAGCAGGAAGAAGCTCGAGACGGCGAGCAAAATTCCGGTGGCGTATGGAGCAATGGCTGTGAAGCGATCTCGCGCGAGACCCACGAAGGCGACCGTGTAGATGGAAAGCAGGAGCGCCCACAGCAGGATCGATCCCTCCAGGGCGCCCCAAAGAGAAATGATCGTGTAGTAGAGCGGAGTCTCCCGACTGCCTACGTCGGCCACGTACTTCAGGGAGAAGTCGTGTCCGATGAGCGCGATTTCCATAAAGAGCACGGCAGCAACCACGCACGCCAACACCGCGAAAGCTGCTCGCCTGCCCCATCGCGCAACGTCATCTCTATCGAGATACCCGCCGACAAAGGACGCGGCCGAGCCGGTAACCGCGCCGACCAAGCCAAGAGTCACAACCACATGGCCGAGCAGCGAGACCATGGGGCTAGTTGCCCTCGAAGGTGTCGGGGTTGGGCGTCGAGCCCGGCTTCGGCGCCACGTAATTGGCCCCGTGCTTGATCATCAGCGCCGTCGCGACAAAGCTGCCGTGCGAGTAGGTGCCTTCGACTACGACCCCCGCGCCCTGCCGAAAGAGCTGCGGAGGCTGACCACGGCTGACCACGGCTATCGCTGCTTTCGGATCCCGAATGATAAACGAGAGCTTCGCCGTCTGCACGTTCCAGTGCACCGATCCCGGTTTGACCTGGCCGCCGAGCCGGAAGCTCTGCCCGTTGATGTCCTTCTTGGCGAGCAGCTCGCTCGGCGTGATGTAGTAGACGAGATTGCTGGCCAGCCCCTGGTAGATCACGAATCCGAGCGCCGCGAAAATAACCAGGGCCCCAATGATCAGGGAGCGGGTGGGGTGTCGCATGCCCCTGCCTCGTGTTCGGCCGGCTCCGGGCCGTGCTCCAGTGCTTCTCGCAGCGCATCCGCCACCTGCTTGGCCTGTGTCACCCGCCGAGCCAGTAGCACCGCGTACACCGCCAGAGCGCTCCACACCGCCAGGTAGGCGATCGCGACGTAGCCCCAGTTAGACACGCTGCGCTTCCTCCCACAGCAATTCGTCGCGCTCGCCTTCCATGCCGGCCAGGCGCAGCCGCTGCCCGAGCAGGAAGAGGAACATACAGGTGAATGCAGCGACACTGACGAAGAGCGCCAGCTCCATTCGATCGTCCATGGTGGGGTCCCCAAGGCCGGGCCGTAGAATCGTTCCCTGCTGATGCAGCGATCGCCACCACACCACCGACTGCTGGATGATCGGAATGTCGAGGAAGCCGATGATCCCGACCACCGCCGCCTGTTTGGCCCGAGCGGTCGGATCAGGTTGGAGAACTCGGAGCATCAGATATCCCACGTAGATTACAAAAATCACCGCGGTGCTGGTGATCCTCGGGTCCCAGGTCCAGTACACGCCCCAGATCGGCTTGCCCCAGATCGAGCCGGTCACCAGCGTCAGGGCGGTGAACAGAACGCCGATCTCCGCCGAAGCGGCGGCGAAGCGATCCCATCGCGAATCCCTCTTCCAGAGATAGGCTACGCTGCCGACCAGGACCAGAAAGAACGCCAGATACATCGTCCAGGCGCTCGGAACGTGAACGTACAGAATGCGCATGGCGTTCCCCTGTGACACGTCCGGCGGCGACCACACGAGACCCAGGTACACGCCAAGCGCGATGAGCGCCAGCGAGGCGCTCCCCAGCAGCTGCCCCTGCCTCTGGATCCATTCCATTCCGGCGATTCTCCCGACCCAAGTGTACTGCCGCTCCCTAGCGCCGCCCCAAAAAATCACAAGGATAATCGCCGTGGTAGAGGTGCAAGCGGTCGCCTACGACCCACGCGGGCCCTCCGCATGTATCGATGTGGAACTGTGGTTCTGACAAGCGAGGATATCTGCGTACCGTAGCGCAGCCCTTAAGGGCGTGTCGAACGTGAAACTGCGAAGGTCGCCGATGTCCTACCCAAACCGAATGGAACATCAAAACGTACGTATC
>DHWR01000048.1:0-11821 GCA_002413265.1 Chloroflexi bacterium UBA5177 | reverse complement strand
GTTGGCGTGTCAAGGGGCGTTCTTGACACGGAAGGCTATCGGCATACCGTAGGTCAGCCCTTAAGGGCGTATCGAACGTGAAACTGCGAAGATCGTCGATGTCCTACCCAAACCGAATGGAACATCAAAACGTGGGTATCACGCCCGCGACCCGAATATCACTCTCCCGCTGCATACTCATAGCTCAGCAGCCCTGCCGTAACAAAAACCACATCAAACGCCACCAGCAGACTCAGCCACACCCCAATATCCTGACCATTTCCAGCCAGCACCAGCGTCGTCGACTTCACCGATGCCACGATCACGGGAACGGTAACCGGCAGCAGAAGAAGCGGTAGCAGCAGCTCCCGGGCCCGCAGAGACATGGTCAGCGCCCCATACAGCGTCCCGATCGCCGCGAAGCCTGCGGTGCCCAGTACGCCGATGAGAAGCAGCTGCGGAACGTAGCTCAACAGGTTCGCGCTGTACAGTAGCGCCATTAAAGGTACGACCACGATCTCGATAAGCAGCATCACCGCCATAGCCGCCAGCAGCTTTCCCAGATAGATCGCGCTTCGGTGCTGCGCAATCAAGAGAAGCCCCTCGAAGGCATCGTTCTCCGACTCGATTGCGTACGCGCGGCCGAAAGCCAGCAGCCCCGCGAAGATAAAGGCCAGCCAGAGCAGGCCTCCGGCGGCAGACTGCAAGCGAGCGTGGTTCGGTCCCAGTGCGAAGCTGAAAATCAGCAGCACGATGCCGGCGAAGAACAGCATGGCATTGAAATTTGCCCGGCTCCTCGTCTCGACCAGCAAATCTTTTCGCACGACCGCCCAGACCTGCTCACCCCACATGCTGCACCCGGCTCCGATACGGCCCCACCGGGCCGAAATACATCAGCCGGCCTCGCTCTAGCCGCGCTACGTGGGTGGCGATCGTCAGGGCGCGATCCGCATCGTGAGTCGCCAGAACCGCTGCGCCACCGTTACGAGCCGCCCGCGAAACCGTGTCGTCGACGAGCGCGGCGCCATCCTCGTCCAGGCTGTTGTACGGCTCGTCCAGCAGTAGCAGACGAGGCGACGGCAGCAGCATCCGCGCCAGCGACAGCCGGCGCTTCATGCCGCTCGAGAAGCTGCGCACGCGCTCCCGGCCACGCGTCTCGAGCCGAACATCAGAAAGCAAACGGTCGATCGTGGAGCTCTCGATCCGGATCCCGGCCATTGTCGCGACGAAACCGAGATTTTCGGCGGCCGTCAGATCGTCGTAGAGGTACGACTCACTCGCCAGAAACCCGACCACCGATCGCAATGCCAGCTTCTGCGCGCGCAGATCGAGCCCAAAGATCGTCCCGCTCCCCAAGGACGGTGACACCGCCCCCGCGACGATTTTTAGGAGCGTGGTCTTGCCCGATCCGTTGGGACCGAGTAGGGCAAGGACCTGTCCGTTCTCCAGTCGGAAACTCGCCGCTCTGAGGGCCGGCGTGTTCCCATAGATCTTCGCGATCTGGCTGAGCTCGAGTGCCGCCGGCGCTGCCATCTCAGCGTTCCCTGTAGATAGAAACCCGCCATTCACTGCGACCGCCTTCACTAGCAGCGTAGAGAAGACCGCTCGCCGCGCCCGGTGGCGCAACAAACCCGAACGGATTCGATACCCAGGCATCATCCACGTCCAGGTCGTACCACTGAATCCTGGGAAATGCCGCGATCTGCTTCCCGTGGACGTCATAGAGCAGGACGCCCATGGCTGGACGAGCCGGAGGTACACCTCGATAGCTCAGAGACACGAAGTAGGCCTGGCCGGCGTTCACCTTGAACCTCCTCACGATCGAGCCGTGGTCGGTTTCGCGAATGATCTGGCCCTTAGTGCTGGTGGGGCCGCTGAACTGCGCTTGTCCCGTCCACGCCACCCTTCGGCCGGCAATGGCCGGTGCGTCCCTGCTCCAGAGCTCGATCCTGGCATCGTTTGCGTACTCCTGGCCCAACAGCAAACGGAAACCGTGCGAGGCAAACCAGTGACGAGTGTCGGTCACCCCTGAGTAGTCCTCGGTAATCAGCCATATGTCTCTGCTGTGTCTGGCCGCGCTCCCCAGCTGTCGGTCACGAAGCTCCGACTCGATCTGCCTCTGTTCTTCACGAGTGGCGTGGAACACGTGCGCATACTGGCTCTGCCAACCCGGCACATCCACATAGATTCGAGTCCAGAGCGGCACTTCGGTTGTCGCTCTCCAGCCCGCCGGCAGGTAGGCGCCCAGTAGCGATCGGATGGCTCCCGGGTAGTACGCCACCGCGTCCCCGGCCCGATAGGCTCCCTGGAAGTCACGCATTGCGGTAGGCCAGTCCGGATTAGAGCTCTGCGCATACACCGGCCGCAGAGTGGAGACGCTGGCCGCGCAGATTAGAAGCGCGAGCGCCGCCGCGGGGGCGGCGCGCAAACGGAGGTTAGGCAACCGGGTCACTGCTATGCCGATTAGCAGGTATAGCGGGAACGTGGCGTCGAGGAACACGCGATCGAGAAAGAGTGATTGGACGATGGAAACCAGCACGATCGCCGCAAATGGCGTCAGAAGCCAGGCGCTCAGCACAAGGACCGTCAGCGTGCGGCGCCACGCCGCGACGCACATGACGACCGCTGCGGTAGCGGTTCCCACAAGCGCAATCATCACCTCGTGACCGGCCAGACCCGGCACACCGAATTCGACCCCGGTGCACGGCTGATCCGAGCAGGAGCTCATCAGTCCGAGAAACTCGAGAATTGTGTTGGACCACACCGTGGGATTCGGCGCATGAATCCAGTAGTCGCCGGCGATAGACGACGCGTCCGAAACCAGGACCGCGACCCACGGCAGGAATAGAAGCAGCGCGCCGGCCCACGACACGAGGAGGCTTCTTGTCTGGCCCTCCCCTCGAGCCCGGACGAGTAGCAGCAACTGAGCCAGAAGTGCAAAGCCGGTCATGTAGTCCGCGTACAGGCACAGGGCCGTGCTTAGCGCGTATACGCCCCAAACAAGACGCCTTCGGGTGTCGAGCGCCGTAAAGAGAAAGTAATAGGAGAGGAGGACCAGCAATCCCGCCAGCGCATAGTCGCGCCCGTCGCGGCTAAACCACACGTGGAAAGGGGCTACCGCGACCAGCACCGCGGCCACGAGCCCCGCCGCTCGACTGTGAACACGCGCGCCGAGAAAATACGTAGCGACCACGGCCAGCGCACCACTCACGGCGGACACGTACCTCGGCACGAAGTACGAGCCGTTCAGCTCTCGAATGAAGTGGACGATCAGATAGTAGAGCGGGGGATGCTCGTGCGCGCCGCCGATCAGCAAAAGCTTCGACAGCGGCATCCCGGAAAAGAGCAGCGTGTAACCCTCGTCGAGCCACAGAGGGTCGGACTCGATGTTGTGAAGTCTGAGGCCCAGGGCTCCAAGCGCCACCAGGATCGCGCCGGCAGTCCAGAGCCAGGAGCGTGTTCGAGCCGTTTCTCGCGTGGTATCCCGCGAGATCGAGCCGAGCTCCAGAGTTGTAACTGAGCCTGCCACCTGAGTTCCCAATTGATCACGCCAGTCTATCGCAGCTACAAGGAAATTTGGGGCCCAAGGTCCCCCTGTCTCCGGGTCCCCAGACCCTGACTCGCGCTGGTCGATTCGCGCTTACATGACTACAGCGGCCCCTGGCCGCCCGCAGGGCCATTTCGAGGAATCAGCGAACTGTAAAGGAAGGCTCTTAAATGGACGACACAGCGGTTGAAAAAGCTCAAGCAGGCCGATTCGCGCCGAGGCGACCTCTCTCCGGCCTGGCACGCCTCGTGGCCGCCACCGGTCTGGCGTTCGCCGGGATCGTCGCCGGCCCTTTGGTTCACCGCGCGTCGGCTGACGTGACCTACTGCCGCACCTGCCCTAGTAGCCACTATGGAGGGCCCAGTACGAGCGGAGGGTCCGGTTGGAACGCTTCCCAAAACAACGGCAACTGAGGGCATTGGCGGCAAAGACTCGACAGCTCACAGTGAGCTAGATCGCGTGTAGTGAGCTCGCGGGAGCTCGGGAGGAAGCGGACGGTGAGAGCCCTGCTGGCGCGGAGTGCACCGCAGCCCCTGCTGGGCGCGGCCACCCTCTCTGCCGCCATCGGCCTTGCCGCCGCGACCTGGCTCCTGATCCCGCTGCCGGTCGCCCTCGACCACGGCGATGTTGCGACCATCCTGCTTGGTCTCGTCCTGCTCGCCGCTTACGTCCTCACCAATCACTACCCCATCCACGTCAGCGCCGACATGCAGGTCTGCGTGGGCAGTGTCCCCGCCCTGCTGATCGCCGCCCTGTTGCCCGTTCCTCAGGCCGCGATAGTCTTCTTGCTCGGCAAGGGCATCGGCGAGCTTACGGTTCGAGCGGACCGGGGGGGCTACTATTCGGACGTCGCGTCTCAGGTGGGCCGATGGGTGATCGTCGGAATCCTCGCCTCCATCGTCGCCCACCTACCTAGCTCAGCGGGCTCCGAGTACCGGGTTCCCCTTATCGGCGCTGTCGCAGTGATGTGGCTGGGAGACATTCTCACCTCGCCGCTCGTGCTCTACCCGATCTCCGGAGACCGGCCCTGGCGCATCATCCGAGCCGTCGCGCGCGAGGCCGGGGCGGCCGAAGGCGCGCAGTACCTGCTCGGAATACTCGGCGTACTGGCGGCTCAGGGCGCTCGCTGGTCGGTACTCCTGCTGGCCTTCCCGACCGCGCTGGTCTACCTCGCCTTCAAGAGCGCCAAAGACGTTCGCGAAACCTCTCGAACCTTGCTCGCCAGCGTCGTCGAGACCTCGCCGGATGCCATCTTCGTTCTCGACGTGGACCGGCGCGTGGTCGCCGCCAACCAGCAGGCCGCCGCGCTCTTCGGCCACGGTAACAGCTCCGAGCTGCGCGGCACCGACATCCTCGCCATGATGAGCCGCGAAGACCGCGATCGAGCGCGTGAGGACCTGGATCGGGTCCTGGACACGGGCCCCATTCCGGAGTCTGAGTTTCTGTGCCAGCGTAAGGACGCCTCTACCTTCTTCGCGGAAATGGTTGCGGCGCCGACGGTCGACCGCCGCGGCCGAGTCAAGGCCATCACCTGTGTGATGCGAGACATCACCAGACGCAAACAGGCAGCACGCGAGCTCGAGCAGCGAGCACTTCACGACCCTCTGACCGCCATTCCCAATCGCGTGCTGTTCGGCGATCGACTGCGTCAGGCGATCATGCGTGCCGAGCGAGACGGCATCCAGTTTGCGGTGCTGGTTCTCGACCTCAACAACTTCAAAGCCGCGAATGACACCTACGGCCACCTTTGCGGAGACTTCGTGCTTCAAGAGGTTGCACGCCGGCTCACTCGGGTCCTTCGTGAGTCGGACACCGTGGCCCGGCTGGGCGGAGACGAGTTTGCAATCCTCCTGCCGAAGTCCGAGGCGGCCGGAGCGGCCATCGTGTCCGGCCGCATCCAGACGGCCATGGGGGAAGTCTTCGACTTCGAGGATCAGGCGCTGCCAATTGGCACCAGTATCGGCATAGCGCTCTACGGACCGGACGGCAGAGATCCGGACACGCTCCTCCGCCAGGCGGACGCCGCGATGTACATGTCCAAGCGTGGAGGCACGCCGTGGGTCTTCGCGGGCGCTCAGAGGGGTATCTATAGAGACCCGCTCGTGATCGCTTCCTAAGTCGACTTCACCTTCCGTGGACAACAGAGAGGGCGCCGCAAGAGACTCATCGCTTCTTCGGCGCTGTGTCTGTCTGAGTCGAGATGGGTCAAGTTGAGGCGGATACCAGTGCCAGTTCATGCTTCGGCTGGTAGAGACCGACCTCGCCGCCACTTGGAAGCCGAATCTTCGTCATCGAGCCAAATCTTGCTTCTTGCACGTCGGAACACCCGACGCCCTTCTCTCTGAGGGTCGCTATCTCAGCGTTCAGGTCGTCACACAAAAGATAGAGTTCGTGTCCAGCATTCTCCTCGCCGGGATGAACGGCCACTTCCGCCGGCGGCAGCGCGAAGATCAGCCAACCGTGGCCGGCGTCCACGGATGAAAATCCGAGGACCTCCCGGAAGAAGGCGCGATCAGCAGTCGCATCCTTGCTGTAAACGATCACGTGCGCACCAAAGATCATGAACACGCTCCTTTCGCTGCGATGACATTCCGCGAGATCGGTTCGCAGAACAAAGCTAATGCCTGCCTGCTGGCGGAGGCGGCGACCAGAGCTCTCCACAGTTTTTACTGAGCCACTATCAAAAGTTTGACAGGTCGTAGGACTCGCCCTATACTGCGCGAAAGACTACCCTTCAGGTGTGTGATGACCCGCAACCCCGGCTACTATTACTGGTTTTATAGGGGCATGACGTGACGGTCCTCGAATAGAGGCCCGCAACCTCACGTTATGCCCCTTTTCGACCGGAGGCGAATTCGCCTCCGGTCTTCCTTTTATCCGGCCGAGGGAGAATTCCATGATCGCGACGCTAGGAGATGCCAAAGACATGATCATCGTGATGCACAGCACTGCCAGTCCGCAGCAGATCGAGAGCGTGGTGGAACGCGTCAACACCATGGGATACCGCCCCCACGTCTCTCAGGGTGAGGAGACCACTATCATCGGAGTCATTGGGCACAGCTCACCTGAACAGCTGGCTCCCCTCGAGTTCCTTCCCGGTGTGGACCACATGGTCCAGGTAACCAAGCCTTACAAGCTCGGGAGCCGTGACTTCCGGCCGATGGACTCGCTGGTCCCGGTCGATGGCATCACCTTCGGAGGAGAGACGGTCGTCGTCATCGCCGGACCTTGCTCGATCGAGAGCGAAGAGCAGCTGTGGGAAACCGCGACCGAGGTGAAGGCGGCCGGAGCCACGGTGCTCAGGGCCGGCGCCTTCAAACCGCGGACTTCACCCTATAGCTTCCAGGGGCTCGGCAACGCCGGCCTGGAGATGCTGGATCGAGTCCGCAAGGAGCTGGGCCTGGCCGTCGTCACCGAGGTGCTGACACCCGATCATGTCGACCTGGTCGCCGAGCACGTCGACATGCTGCAAATCGGCGCCCGCAACATGCAGAATTTCTCGCTTCTTCAAGAAGTTGGCCGCTCGGGCCACCCCGCTTTGCTGAAGCGCGGCATGAGCGCCACCGTCGAAGAGCTTCTGATGTCGGCCGAGTACATCCTCGCCAACGGCAACGACAAGATCATTCTCTGCGAACGAGGCATCCGAACCTTCGAGAGCGCCACCCGCTTCACGCTCGACATCAGCGCGGTTCCCGTCCTCAAGCAGCTAACTCACCTGCCGGTAATCGTCGATCCCAGCCATGCCACCGGCAAATGGATGTTCGTGCCGGCGGTAGCCAAGGCAGGCATCGCCGCCGGAGCTGACGGCCTGATCGTCGAGGTCCATCCCCGCCCCGCCGAAGCCCTCTCCGACGGACCTCAGTCGCTGCGCTTCGATCGCTTCCGCACCTTGATGAGCGACCTTCAGCGCTTGGCCGCAGCCGTGGGCCGACGCCTGTGACCGAACGGCGAGTCACGATCGTCGGCCTGGGCCTGATCGGCGCCTCCCTTGGCGCCGCCCTCCGGCACGCCGGGTGGAAGGTGCGCGGTCACGATCCGAGCGAGTCAGTGAGGGACGCGGCGGTTGAATGCGGACACGTCCATACTGCAACCGGCGACCGCGCTCAGGCCCTGGCTGACGCCGAGATGGTCGTGCTTGCCGCTCCCGTTTCGCAAATAATCAAGCTCGTTCCCCTGGCCGTCCGCGAAGCACCGCATGCAGTAATCCTCGACGTCGGCAGCGTCAAGACTCCCGTCGTCGAGGTCATGGAGCGATCCGAGGGAGCGGGGCGATCTATCGGCGGGCACCCGATCGCCGGGAAAGAGGTCAGTGGCCCTGCGGCCGCCGATAAGGAGCTGTTTTTCGGCCGCCCTTTTGTGCTCACCCCGCACAGTAAGACTTCGGAGAAAACGCTGCGCGGGGCATCGGAAATCATCGAGGCAGTGGGCGCGCGCCGGATCATTGCCGGAGCCGCCGAGCACGATCGAATCGTCGCCCGCACCAGTCACCTGCCGCAGCTCGTCTCATATGCCCTCGCGTCGCTACTCATGGAGGGCGACGAAACCTATGCCGGGACTGGTCTCGCAAGCATGACCCGGCTCGCGCTTAGCCAACCCGCGCTCTGGAAGGACATTCTGGAGGCAAACCGTACCAACCTGCGCGAAGAGGTCACTCGTCTACAGAAGACGCTGGATCTCTTCATTAGCTCGATGGACCTGGAGGCCGAGATGATTCGGGCTCGTGACGCGGCGCGGAGGCTTCGGATGAGCGCGACCGCATGACCTGGAGAGTGCGTGCTTCCACCCTCCGTGGCTCGATCGGCGTGCCAGGCGACAAGTCCGTGTCGCATCGCGCGCTGATGTTCGCCGCCCTAGCCTCCGGCCGCTCGGACATGCGAAATCTGCCGGACGGAGAAGATGTCCTCTCGACCGCGAGCTGTCTGCGAGCCCTGGGGATCGACATCCACCAGGATGGCGATGCGACCGTCGTAATCTCCACCGACCACCTACAGGCGCCCTCTGGCCCGCTTGACTGTGGCAACTCAGGCACAACCATGCGGCTCCTGGCCGGAATTCTCGCCGGCCAGCCCTTTCGCTCTTGCTTGATCGGCGACGAATCGTTGTCACGGCGTCCCATGCGCCGCGTCATCGAGCCACTGGCGCGAATGGGTGCTGTCATCGAGTCGCTGGATGGACGGGCCCCGCTCGACATCCACGGTAGCCGGCTCCAGGGGATCGACTACGAGACTCCGGTAGCCAGCGCGCAGATCAAGTCCGCCGTTCTGCTGGCCGGCTTGTTTGCCGATGGCACCACGACGGTTCGCGAGCCCGCGCTCAGCCGCGACCACACAGAGCGCATGCTGACCACGCTGGGAGTTCCGGTGAGCAGCTCGGGGGCCGTCCACTCCGTTGAAGGCGGTCGGAGACCTCGATCATTCGAGGCAAACATCCCGGGAGATCCTTCGTCCGCGGCCTTTCTGATCACGGCGGGCTGTCTGACCGGCGGAGATGTGACCGTGAATGGCACAATGCTCAATCCAACGCGAGCTGGTCTGTTTACAGCGCTCGAGGAGATGGGGTCGGAGATTGACCAGGAAAGCACCTCAGAGTCAGTTGGAGAGGCCGTGGGAATCGTGCGGGGCCGCGGGAAGCCACGAAACCCGGTGACTCTGTCCGACTCAGCGATTCCGAGCTTGATCGACGAAGTACCGCTCCTGGTGCTCGCCGCCACTCAGGTCGCGGGAACCAGCGAAATTCGGGGAGTTTCGGAGCTTCGAGTAAAGGAAACCGACCGCATTCGGGCCACGACCGAGAACTTGAGGCTCATGGGCGCGCGGATAGAGGAAGTAGAGGACGGGTTTGTGATTCAAGGGCCGACTCCCCTTTCCGGGTCGTGTGTCGATAGCCGCAGAGACCACAGAATCGGCATGATGCTTGCGGTGGCGGGTCTCATAGCTGCTGGAGAGACGGTCATTCGAGGAGCCGAGTGCGCTGCGATTTCATGGCCCGGATTCGTCGAGGCGCTGGCCTCACTTGGAGCCGACATTGCCGTCGACTAGCAGCTACGCCGTCATCGGCGATCCCGTTGAGCACAGCGTTTCGCCGCAGATGCAGGCCGCCGCTTTTCGCGCCTCCGGAATCGACGCCGATTTCCGGGCGATTCACGTCCGGCGTGAGGACCTGCCTTCCTGGGTGCGCGCGGCGCCGTCGACCTTCGCCGGCTTCAACATTACGATTCCTCATAAGGAAGCGATGCTGGAACTCGTGGACGATGTCTCGTCGGACGCCCGACTGGTAGGCGCCGTCAACACCGTGGCCTGCCGAGACGGAGTCCTTGCCGGCTACAACACGGACCTCAACGGCATGTGGGCGCTGCTCGACAGCTTGCAGTTCGAGGTGACCGGACGACCGACCGTGGTCTTCGGAGCCGGCGGGTCCTCTCGAGCCGTCGTTGCCGCCTTGGCCGCCCGAGGCGCGACCGTTACCGTGGTGAATCAAACGGTTTCGCGAGCCGAGGCTCTGTCTCGCGGTTTGCAGGCAAGATCGATGGAAGTCTCGAAACCTGCTGCCACTCCTCCGTCGAAACCTCCCGAGCTTCGCGCGGTCGCCTCCGGTAGCAAAGGGGCGTTCTACGCGGTTTCACTGGCCGTGTTGATGGTCAATTGCACCCCGCTGGGGATGGCGCATCTCAGAGACCAAACACCTTTGCCGGACGGCGTTTCCCTGGACCACCAACCCGTGGTGATCGATCTTGTGTACGGTGGCCCGACGGCGCTCGTACGGCGTGCCTGGCGAGCCGGCTGCCAAACCTTCGACGGAATTGAGATGCTGGTCCAGCAAGGCGGCGCCTCCTTTCGAATCTGGACTGGCAAGGTGCCGGACTTGGATGCCATGAGGCAGGCGTGCCGAGACGCTCTGGAAGCACGATGAGCCAGCTTCGATTTTTCACGGCAGGCGAGTCCCACGGACCGTCTCTCACCGGAATCCTCGAAGGCCTGCCCGCCGGCCTCTTGCTAGACGAGGACGCGATCAACCGCGACCTGACTCGCCGCCAGGGAGGATACGGCCGAAGCGGCCGCCAGGTAATCGAAAAGGATCGGGTGGAGTGGATGGGCGGCGTCGAAACCTCCTGCACGACCGGCGCCCCGCTCGCCATTCGCATTGAGAATCGGGACTACACGAACCAGCAGAAACGCGAGAAGCCGGTACTGACCGTGCCCCGGCCCGGCCACGCGGATCTGGCCGGTGCCTCCAAGTACCGCCTCCGTGACTTCCGAACGGTACTCGAGAGGGCCAGCGCACGCGAAACGGCAATGCGAGTCGCCATGGGAGCGGTCGCCAAGCTTCTCCTCAAAGAATTCGGCATCGAGATCGCCAGCCAGGTGCTCGAGATCGGCGCCGTTTCGAGCGACGCCGTCGATCTGAGCGATGCCGATACGCGGCGGCGCGTCGATGAATCGGCAGTCCGCGTCGCGGACCCGGATATCGAGCGCCGGATGATCGACCTCATCGATCGGACTCGAAGGGACCGCGACACACTCGGCGGAATCTTTGAAGTGCAGGTGCTGGGAGCTCCGGTTGGCCTGGGCAGCTACGTCCAGTGGGATCGCAAATTGGATGGGCGCCTGGCGCAAGCGGTCATGAGCATTCAGGCCATCAAGGGGGTGGCCCTTGGACCTGCCTTTGAAAATGCCCGCTCCAGGGGAACGCAGGTCCACGACGCAATCCTTCCCGACGACGCAGGCCCGATTCGGCCCACCAACCGCGCGGGAGGTCTCGAGGGCGGGGTGACCAACGGCGAGCCGATCGTCATTCGCGCGGCCATGAAGCCGATCTCGACCACGCTCACCCCCATGCCCAGTGTCGATGTCCGAACGGGAGAGGCCTCCGAAGCCATATATCAGCGGTCGGACATTTGCGCGGTGCCGGCTGCCAGTGTCGTCGGCGAGGCCATGGTCGCGCTGGTCATCGCGGACGCATTCCTCGAGAAGTACGGCGGAGACAGCGTCGAGGAAATTCGCGAGCGGTTCGCGCGATGAGCTCGGTCGTTCTCACCGGGTTCATGGGGACCGGAAAAAGCACGGTTGGCAGGCTCATTGCCGAGCGCTGCGGGCTGGACTTCGTGGACCTGGATGAGGAAATCGAAAGAAGATGCGGCCACTCCATCCGGGAGATCTTCACCGACCAGGGAGAGTCGGCCTTCCGCCGCATCGAGTCGGACGCGCTCGAGGAGGTTTTGAGGAACGAGCCTGCGATCCTCGCAACCGGTGGCGGAGCACTCCTCACGCCGAAAAACCGGGCCTTGCTTGGTCCGTC
>DHWR01000155.1 GCA_002413265.1 Chloroflexi bacterium UBA5177 | reverse complement strand
AAGGGCTATCGCGTCAAAGACCTTCCCGTGAAGTGGATCGAGGACCCGGATACCCGTGTGAAGCTAGGCAAGACCATCTCCGATGACCTACGCGGCCTCTGGCGTCTGCGCCGCCACCCCGTTCGCTAAAGTGACCTTCTTTGCCGACCCTGCCAGAACGTCACGCTGTCATACGCCCGTTCTGGCTGTGCTGTTGAGAACATTATTTGGTATAGAGCGGGATCGAGTCGGATCCGCCGACGCTCACATGCCGCCGGCGCAGGCTACCCTCCGCCTGCCGCTCAGCATGGTAGGAGCTTCTCACGAGCGGACCGGACTCGACGTGTTTGAACCCCAGTCCCCGCGCTTCGGCGCCGATCTCGGCAAACTCCTCGGGCGTATAGTAGCGTTCCATCCGCAGGTGCTTTGGCGACGGTCGTAGGTACTGCCCAATCGTCAGTACGTCGCACTCCACGCTGCGCAGGTCGCACAGTACCGCGCTGAGCTCGGCTCGGGTCTCGCCGAGGCCCACCATAATGCCGCTCTTGCTGATCGTCTCGGGATCGAGCAGTTTCGCCCTGCGCAATAGCTCCATGGCTCGCGCGTAGGATCCCTTGGGACGGGCGCGGCGATACAGTCTCGGCACGGTTTCCGTGTTGTGGTTCAGGATCTCAGGTTGCGCCGCCATCACCGTGGCGAGAGCGTCCCAGTTGCCGAGGAAATCGGGGATCAATACTTCGACCGTCGTTTTTGGCGACAACCGGCGAATCCACTGGATCGTATCGGCAAACACCTTCGCGCCGCCATCCGGCTGATCGTCGCGGTCCACCGACGTAACAACAGCGTGAGCGAGCTCGAGGGACTGGACCGCCTGCGCCACACGTAGCGGTTCTTCCAGATCGAGCCGTTGCGGACGGCCGGTGGTAATGGCGCAATAGCCGCAGGCGCGTGTGCAGATATCGCCGAGAATCAGGAATGTAGCGGTACCGGCTTCCCAGCACTCGCCGACGTTCGGACAGTGTGCTTCCTCGCAGACGGTGTGCAGCGCCTGCGAGCGCATCAGGTTTTTGAGCCTAATATAATTCGGCCCACCGGGGAAGCGGACTTTTAACCACGGCGGCTTTGGCGCGCGCCAGTCTCCTGCCGCCGGGGTGGGGGCTAGGGCCGATGTTGGACCAACTGAACCGGCCATGGTTGCGTCTCCCTCTCCCCAATTGTACGGCCAAATCGAAGAACGGATTGCTTGCCATCCGACTTCCAGAATAGGCAGCCGTGCCGTCGTCCTGCTAAGGTACAAACGACCCTATGAGCAGCGCCGTAGAAGAAATCGAACGGTTACCAGAGCGGATTCCGCCGCCAAAAGGCAATCCATGGTATCGCGATGCCCTGTGGCAACTGTTCGTCGCCACCTGCGGCTACATCGTCTATTCGCTCAGCGTCGGCGCGGTGCAGTGGGCCGGGGCCACAAAAGGGCGCGAATCCGCTGCCATCCTCAACGCGAACTATGTGATCGATCTGGAGCGCTGGCTCGGCGTATTCGTCGAACACCGCCTCCAGTCGCTTGTGGTAGATAATAACATCCTCATGCAGGCGTTCAACGCCGTGTACATGTGGGCACACTTGCCGCTCATCATCGCCATCGCGGTGTGGCTGTACGTGCGCCATCGTCCCCACTTCCGCCTGACCCGAAACGCGGTGCTCATATCTGGAGCGATCGCGCTGGTCGCCTTCCAGATATTCCCGGTGGCGCCCCCGCGACTAGTTCCCGGGCTCAACTTCGTAGACACTGCCGCCAAAGTCTCCGGCGTCTACGACACGGTCGAACCAAAAGTCTTCTTCAACCCTTACGCCGCGGTGCCGAGCATGCACGTCGGCTGGGTGCTGTTGATGGGGCTGACAGTCTGGCAGTACGCCGGTAGGCGTAGAATCGCCTGGCTTGGTCTGGCGCTGCCCGCGTTCATGGCGTTCGCGGTGATCATTACCGGCAATCACTATATATTTGACGCGATCACGGGCGTGGCCGCCTCTTTAGTAGGACTCGCAGCGGCGCAATTCGCAGAGACGCATTTGTATTTGGGGCGGTCGGCAGTCGGGCGCGCAGCTCAACAGTCGTGGGCCGCCGAACGGGCGGGATAAGCGGATTGGGGTGTCACCAACGCCTGAACGATGCCCCATCGACATCGCACGAGGCCGCGGCTTAACACCGGCAGTCATCGGTGAGGGTAAAATGTACAACCGCATCCTGGTACCGCTGGACGGTTCTCCCCTGGCTGAAGCGATCCTCCCGCACGCAACCGAGCTTGCGCGCAAGTTTGATGCGACATTGGTGCTGCTGCGGGTGACGATGTCACGAGGGGAGGCGATTCGAGAGACAGTCTCCCCGGATCCGATCACCGCTGCGCCGCTATCGATTGACGTCGCCAACCAGCTCGTCGAAGCGCAGGACCAAGCGGCGGAGCAGTACCTGTCCGGAATCAGGGAAGGGCTTGCGTCGCAAAAGATCGCCTGCGAGACCGCTGTGATTGAAGGCAACGCCGCCATGGTGCTGACCGAAGCGGTTCGCGAACGCAATATCGACTTGATTGCGATGGCCACGCACGCCCGTTCCGGCCTCGGCCGGCTCATCTTCGGCAGCGTCGCCGATAGCGTCATTCATGATGTGAATGTCCCCGTGCTGCTGGTTCACGCGAAGGGGTAGGAACGGCCCTCACCCCCGGCCTCTCTCCCAATTCTGGGCGAGGGGGGCTTGAATTTGGTGCACCGCTGTCAACGGTTGCCCCCTTCTCCTAGTATTGGGAGAAGGGGGTCAGGGGGATAAGGGCCCGCATGACCCGGGGTGAGGTTCTCCCGGTCACTACTGCCGGCTGCCCATCGCCGACCCTCAGTGACCCGAGGACTGAGCGCGGGCCACGCGCGGCTGGTAGGCGTCGGTGTCCAGCATCTGCGGCAGGGTGACGAAGGTGTAGCCCTCGGCGCGCAGCGTTTCGATGATTACCGGCAGTGCGGCAACCGTCTGGCTGCGATCGGAACCGTGTCGCGTCTCGTCGCCATCATGAAGCAGGATAATCGAGCCCGGGCGCACGCTGGCGAGCACCTTCTGCTCGATCCGCTCCGGGCTGTTCGGCCTTTGCCAATCGTAGCCTTCCGAATCCCAGTTAACCGTCGTCAAGCCTGCGCTGGACACCTTCTTTAACTGCCAGGGGGTGTGAATTCCCGCCGGCGGCCGGAAGAAGCGCGGCAGGACACCTGTGGTCTGCTCGATGGCCTCCTGTGCCCTCTCTACCTGGGAGTAGCGGAAGTCCACCGCCGTAGCGATACGGGAGTGGTCCCACGAGTGGTTGGCGATCACGTTGCCGTCGGCGACGATACGTCGCGCGGCGTCGGGATATGTTTCCACGTTGACACCGACGGCGAAGAAAGTCGCCTTCACCCCTTCCCTGTCCAGGACATCCAGAATCTCGGAGGTGAACGGCTCATTCGGTCCGTCGTCGAACGTCAGGGCGACCGTTTTCTCGCCTTCCGGCCCATGCAAGACGATCCTCCCGTACACCTGCGACGTCGGGTTGATCGCCATGTAGGCGCAACTGCCGGCGAGCACCAGTACCGGGAGGACGGGCAACAGCGCTAGCGCAGCGCGGCGTCGCCGGTGGATCTGCACGGCCCAGCCATCGGGCAATCGAATATCCGGTGCCGACATCAACCTCTCCCTGCCCAGCGCGGCAGCGAGCTGCTCGTGGGCATAGAACGTGAGGACGCGAAGGGTTCCCTGGCCATGGAAACGTCTGCCGGAGGTCCGCATCTTCGCGCCGATTCGGCGTGCCGTGCCATACGGTCTCATGATCGACAGCACCAGGCTATCGCCAGTCAACGGCAGGCCGGTTGCAAACCCACCGGCCTTGGCGAGAAATGCGGCGCGCAACGCGAAGTTGCAGCCATTCAGGACGCCCAACCGGCCGGTCAGCAGCCACCACAGCCAGATGAAGAAGTTCTGAATCGGCGCCACGACCTGCATAAGTAAGGGCGCACTGGGGAAACACATCGGGCCGGAAACCACGGCCGTATCCGGGAACTCTTCGAATGCCTGCGCGATCGATTCGATCCAATCGGGAGGCGCGGCGGAATCGGCGTCCGTGTGCGCCACGATCTCGCCCCGAGCAGCATCCTGTCCGGCCTGGCGGGCGAAGCTCAGTCCGCGGCGCGATTCGTGAACGACCCTTACACCAAGACGCTCGGCGACCTCGGCCGTGCTGTCGGTAGAGTTATTGTCAACAACGATAATCTCGTAGAGAACCGAGGTTTCTTGACTCTGAAGCGCGCGTATACATTGCTCGAGCCAGAGCTCTTCGTTGTAGGCCGGAACGATGACCGAGATTAACGGCCGGTCGCTTTCGCCGTGCATCACCTTTGTATCCGGTTTTGGGAAACCAATCTGCGATGCCCTACTTGCTATATTATAGACTTTAACATCGCGTAACCCAGAGCGCTGCATCCCAAAGGAACAGTGGAACCGGGCGCTTCGTACGTTGACCGCGATGTTACGCGGACACGGCTCTGTCCTCACCCCCTCTTCCAGGTCGTACCGTTCGGGGCGTCTTCGAGCGTAATGCCCAGGGCTGCAAGTCCCTCGCGAACCCGGTCGGCGAGCTGGAACTGTTTTGCCGAGCGCAGCCCACGCCGAATCTCGACCAGCAGCTCCACAAAGGGCTCGGCGGCAATGCCCGCGGTGGAGCTCTCCTCGAGCCGCAACCCGAGGATCTCTGCCATCTCGAGCAAAGTACTCTGCGCCCGTTCGATAGTCGCGCCGTCGTCACGACCGCGGTTTATCTCTTTCGCCAGGTCGAACAGGGCCGCAAGTGCCTGTGGCGTGTTCAGATCGTCTTCGAGCGCCTCGACGAAGCGGGCACGGCACACCGTTGTTTCGACTTCGCGGCCGCTGCCTGCCCCCGGAATGCGTGCCGCCGCCTTCAGCCGTTCGGCGCCACGCTTGGCCGCATCCAACGCTTCGTCGGAGGCGGTGAGCGGGCTGCGGTAGTGCGAGCCCAGCACGAACAGGCGCAGTCCGTCAGCGCCCCAGCGTTCCAGCGCGTCGCGGATGCTGAGGATGTTGCCGAGCGACTTGCTCATCTTTGCGCCCGCGAGCCGCAGGTGGGCATTGTGCATCCAGATCCGGACGAACGGCTGCTTACCCGTGTACGCTTCGGTCTGTGCGATTTCGTTGGTATGGTGAGGAAAAATCAGGTCTTCGCCGCCGCCATGAATGTCGATCTGCGGACCCAGATAGCGCAACGACATCGCGGAGCATTCGATGTGCCAGCCGGGCCGGCCGGCACCCCACGGACTCTCCCAGGCGGGTTCGCCCGGCTTGGCTCCCTTCCAAAGGGCAAAATCGCCCGGGAACTCCTTGAGCTCGTCGACTTCCACCCGTGCCCCGGCGATCAATTCGTCGAGGCTCTGATGCTTCAGTGCGCCGTAGTTCTCTTTCATCCGTACCCGGTAGAAGACGTCGCTACCCGACTGGTAGGCGTACCCTTTGTCGATCAGGCCCTGCACGATCTCGATGATCTGCGGCACCTCTTCGGTGGCGCGCGGATATATCGTCGCCCGCATCACGTTGAGGTCATCCATGTCGCGGAAGTAATCGTCGATGTAGCGACCGGCAAGCTCCGTTACCGTCGTTCCGCGTTGTGCGGCGCGGTCGATGAGCCTGTCGTCTATATCGGTGAAGTTCTGGACGTGCCGAACCTTGAACCCCTGGAACTCCAGGAACCGGCGCAACACGTCGAAGACGATGTAGCTCATGGCGTGCCCGATGTGACCTTCGGCGTACGGCGTCACGCCGCAGACGTAAATCAGCACCTCGTCGCCCATCGGCGTGAGTGCCTCTTTTCGCTGCGACAATGTGTCGGTGATTCTCATGGATTCCTAATCCGTAGTTAGATCGAACATCCTGCAGTCGCCTCGGCGTCTTTGCGGGCACCGCGCTCTAATTCTGGACCAAAGTCATTGCTGCCGCGGAGCGCTACCAGGCGCCGTTCAAGCAGGGCGACGCGCTGCTCGAGCTGCTCGATGCGGTCCCACTCGGGGTCGGGAAGGCGCACGATCGTATCGTTGCCGGGGTCGTGGAATGCGACCACGTGTCCGGGCACGCCGATGACGGTAGCGTTCGCCGGCACGTTTGTCACCACGACCGAACCGGCGCCGATCCGGGCGTTATCGCCGATCATCACGGCGCCGATCACCGCCGCGTTGGCACCCACGGTCACACCGTTACCCAGCGTGGGATGCCGCTTTACCTTGCGCGTGCTCGTACCGCCCAGCGTCACGCCCTGGTAGAG
>DHWR01000234.1:5190-9828 GCA_002413265.1 Chloroflexi bacterium UBA5177 | reverse complement strand
CCTCAAGGGCTTTGGCGTTGGGAACGGTCTTCGGGTCGGGGGGTTTCGAGACGCCCTGAAGGGCTGAGCTACACCGAATTCCGTATGCGGGATGGGGGCCGCGGAGCGAGGCGAGTCAGAAGCGCAATCGTGAAGCCACGCTGCGAGCCGCCGCTGGGGTTTCCGAGACAAACGGGCTTTGGGTCCGGGCGTTAGGAATCTGATTGGGTTGACAGATTCGACGTGGACTGCTACGCTGTGGGACAGACGTTCTATTGCATGGAGGCTGGCGGCGATGAGAAGTACAGGCGATCGCATGCGGACCCGGATTCTCGAGGCCATCTCCCTTCTAAGTGACAGCACCGGCCGGCCGCCCACCAATCGCGAGATCGGGGACCATCTCGGCGGGAAGTCTACCGGCCACATCGACTATCACCTGCGCATCCTCAAGGAACAGGGGAAGATTCGGCACGAATCCAAGAAGAGTCGAGGCATCAGCATTGCTACGTCACTCGAGCCCGAGATGCTGCCGCTGCGGAGCAGGCGCGTCCCAGTCATGGGTACCATCGCCGCCGGGCGGCCCATCGAGGCCATGCTCGATCCGGATGACTACGTCACCGTTCCGGGAGTCACCGAAGATAATCTGTTCGCTTTACGAGTTCGCGGCAAGTCGATGATCGAGGATCTCATCGACGATGGAGACATCGTGGTCTGCCGCCGCCAGAGCACTGCCGACAACGGGGATACGGTGGTGGCACTGATCACCAGCGGTCCCAGCGAGGCAGGCGAGGCTACCTTGAAGCGCTTCTATAAGGAACCGAGCCGCGTTCGTCTAGAGCCGCGGAACCTCTCCATGGCACCGATCTTCGTGAACCCTGAGGATCTCACGATTCAGGGCAAGGTTGTGACGGTTATTCGCGAGATGTGATTCTAGAGAAAGCCCCTCCGGAAATCCGGAGGGGCTTCTTTTCTATCTCAGTGACGAAGGCAGTATGTCGAGCTGGTCGCGATACTTCGCGACGGTTCGCCGGGCCAGGCTATAGCCGTGGTCTTTCAGCTTCGTCGCGATCTCCTGGTCGGTGAGCGGGCGCTGCTCGTTGGAAATCATGTCCTTGATGACGTCCTTCACGCTCAGCGAGGCGGTGAAGAAATTGGAGAAGGGAATGACTTCTCCGTTGGGCAGCATGACGTATTTCCCGGCGGTCGCGCGGCTTACCGTCGATTCGTGAATGCCGGTCTGCTCGGCAAGCGTGGCCCTGGTCAGCGGACGCAGATGCCGCACGCCGTGGAGGAGAAAATCCCGTTGATGGGCGACCAGAAAATCGGTGATTTTCTGCATCGTCTGGCGGCGCTGATTGATGTTGGCGATGAACATCTTGGCCCGAGAGACGTAGTGCTGAATGTGGTCTCGTTCTTCGGCCGAGTAATCGACACCGCTTTGATTGGCCTGCATCAGCAGCTGCTGATACATGCCGTTGACCGACAAGCCAAAGCGCCGCGACTCGATTACCTCGACCTCGATGCCGTCTTTCCCGTTCGAGATGATGACGTCGGGCATGACGAACCCCTGAGTGGGACGTAGTCCGCTGCGAGTCGGCGAGCCGTCGAAGCCCTGCGCAGGATGCGGGTTGAGCTTGGTCTTGACGAACTCCCAGGCGTCCTCGACTTCGCCGGGCGAGACGCCCATGTCGGTGGCAATACGGTTGAACTTGTGCTTTCCCAAATCCTCGAGGTGGTTCTCCACCAGGGGAATTGCGAGGGGGTTCCGCTCTCCGCGGGCTTCGAGGTACCGCAGCTGCAGCACCATGCATTCCTGGACGTCGCGGGCTCCGATGCCGGGCGGATCGAGGCTTTGAAGCGCGCCGATAATCTCCTCAACCTTCTCGGGGTCCACATTGAACTTCTGGCAGACCTCATAGGTCGAGCAGCGCAGATAGCCGTCCGTGTCCAGGCTGCCGACGAGGTACTCGACGATCGGCATGTCCTCGTCGTCGACCATCGCTCCCAGGTCCATCAGCAACTTTTCTTCAAGTGAGACCTGGGCAGCTATCAAGGTAAGCGGGTCGAAGTCAGCGTCGCGAGTGACGGTCGTGCTGTTCCAGGCGACATTCTCCAGATACTGCTCGGTGGGATCCATCATCGCCGGATCCGAGCCCGTCTCCTCTTGCTTCTTGGCGCAGCGCGGACAGGCATCACCTTCGATCGGCTGGCCGCAGGTGGCGCAGGGGCTGACGTCGACCATGTCGAGCGCCGGGTTCTCGTCGATCTCGGTGGCGATGGCGTCCTGAAGCTCTTGAGAGGACAGCTCCAGAATGTGATTGGCGGCGATCAGACGCGGCGAAACGCGCTGCTGTAGAACCTGGACCTGGTCCTGGTTCATCTCCATAAACTACTGCTCCAACTCCAGCGGCTGTGCCCGACTCGTATCGGTTCGACAGGGGACGGGCAATGCAGCGGCCGCACACACGTGCAAGACCCAAAACGTGGTTCTCGAGGCACGAGCGCTGCTCCTACTGATACTCCCAGTGTACCAACTCCCGTTTCAGAAGATGGTCAAGTACAGGCGAAAAAGAAGAGGCCCCCGACTGCCCGGGGGCCTCTTGGCATGATGCGTGTCAGATTACATTTCGTCCTGGGCCGACAGGGTCGCCATAGTGCAGACGGTGTCGCCCTTGTTGAGTCGCATCACGATGACACCCTGTGTGGCGCGGGCGGTGCGTCGAATGCTCTTTACGTCGGTTCGCGTCACGAGGCCCTGAACCGACATCATGATCACCTCGCCGTCGTCCTCGTTGACCACGCGAGCAGCCACCACATTGCCCGTCTTCGGCGTGACCTTGGTGGCGGCCATGCCCTGACCGCCGCGACGCTGAACCTTGTATTCGGTCAATGGGCTGCGCTTGCCGTAGCCGTTCTCGGTCACGACGAAGAGGTAACGGTCGGTCTTGGCGACGATGTCCATCCTGATGACGGAGTCGCCCTGGCGCAGGCGGATACCCTTGACTCCGGCCGCCTCGCGACCCATCGAGCGCACCTGCTCCTGATCGAAGCGGATCGAATGACCCAGCTTGGTCACCAGCATGACGTCCTCGTCTCCCTCGGCCATGGAGACCCATGCCAGCTCGTCCGAGTCGTCCAGCGTGATGGCACGTAGGCCGTTTCGTCGCACGTTCTTAAAGGCTTCGAGCGAGGTTCGCTTCACCGTGCCGTTGCGGGTCGCCAGGACCAGGAACCCACCGGTTTTGCCCTTGGGGATCGTCAGTACGCTCTGCACCGACTCGTTGGGGTCGAGTTGAACCAGGTTGACCACCGGGGTCCCCTTGGCCACACGGCTGGAGTCGGGGACCTCGTACACCTTGAGCTGGAAGACGCGACCTCGGTCCGTAAAGAAGAAGATGTTGTCGTGGGTGCTGGTGACAAACAGGCGCTCGACGGCGTCCGCGTCGCGGGTCACCATTCCGATGATGCCCTTGCCGCCCCGCTTCTGCGGCTTGTAGGTGCCCGACGGAATGCGCTTGATGTAGGCCTTTCGCGTCATGGTGACGATGACTTCTTCCTCGGGAATGAGATCTTCCTCGCTGAAGTCCCCGCCCTCTTCGCGGACGATGCGGGTCCGCCGAGCGTCGCCATACTTCTCGCGAACATCCTTCATCTCGTCGCGAACCACCGCGTCGATCTTTCGCTGGTTCGCCAGCAAATCCTCGAGGCCCGCTATGGACTTCAAAATCTCGGTGTACTCATCGACGATCTTCTTGCGCTCGAGCGCGGCGAGACGGGAGAGCTGAATGGCAAGGATTGCCTTGGCCTGTGCCTCGGACAGCTTGTACTTGTCGATGAGGTTCTTCTGCGCGGACTCCTGGGTTTGAGAGCGACGAATGGTCGAGATGACCTCGTCGAGGTTGTCGAGCGCGATCTTCAGGCCTTCGAGAATATGGGCGCGCTCTCGGGCCTTCTGTAGCTCGAACTCTGCGCGGCGCCGAATGACCTGACGGCGATAGGTGAGGAAGTGGCGAAGAATAGAGTCGAGGCTGAGGACGCGCGGCTGCTCGTCGACCAGCGCCAGCATGTTGATGGAGTAGGTCACTTGCAGGCTACTGTGCTTGAAGAGCTGGTTGAGCACCGACTGAGGCCGGGCTTCACGCTTGAGCTCGATGACGATGCGCATTCCTCGGCGGTCGGACTCGTCTCGCAGGTCCGAGATGCCGTTGATCTTTTTCTCATGGACCATGTCCGCGATGCGCTCTATGAGCGTGGCTTTGTTTACCTGATAGGGAAGCTCGGTGACGACGATCGCCCAGCGCCCACCGCGCAGCTCTTCAAGATCGTGGACGGCGCGGACGACGATCCGGCCCTGGCCGGTGCCGTAGGCGTGGTCGATGCCCTCGCGGCCCAGAATGATGCCGCCGGTGGGGAAGTCCGGGCCTTTGATGAACTCGGCAAGATCGGCGTTGGTGGCTTCAGGATTGTCGATGAGATGGATGACGGCATCCGAAACCTCTTTGAGGTTGTGCGGCGGCATGTTGGTAGCCATGCCGACTGCGATCCCGGTCGCGCCGTTGATCAGCAGATTCGGCAAGCGTGATGGGAGGGAGTGCGGCTGCATCTCCCGGCCGTCGTAGTTCGGATACCAATCGACCGTGTCCTTGTCGATGTCGGCCA
>DHWR01000234.1:0-5001 GCA_002413265.1 Chloroflexi bacterium UBA5177 | reverse complement strand
TTGCCCTGGCCGTCGATCAGGGGATACCGCATGTTGAAGTCCTGGGCCAGCCGGACCAGGGTGTCGTACACGGCCGCATCACCGTGGGGGTGGTACTTGCCGAGCACCTCGCCGACGACGGCGGCGCTCTTTCTATATCCCGATCGGGCCGTCAGGTTCAGCTCGTGCATCGCATAGAGAATGCGTCGGTGGACAGGTTTCAGACCGTCCCTAACATCCGGCAGTGCGCGGGAGACGATGACGCTCATCGCGTAGTCGAGGTACGACTCGCGCATCTCCGTTTCGATGTTTCGGGGCTCTATGCGATCGGCAGATTCCATCCAGCGGCTACCCTCTTGAACTTCAGAAAATTATGGCTGAAAAGCTCCTAAGTGTACCGTTTTTAACCCACGTTCGTCAAGCGATTGAGGCGTGTGGAGAGCCCTGATTCCCGCCCGTTTGCCCCCGCTGACGGAGCCCCGCGCCGGCCGGAATCCGAGTCGCGAAAAGGGCGTGCTTCCAAGGAACGTATAAGACTCCGGTGCTATACTTTGCCCTATCCAATGACGCAAGCGGCGAACGACCAGCTCGTTCTTCTTACCTCGTATTTCAACCTGGCAGGTGGCCGCAGGCAAGACACGGCGGATACCTTCCGGGTGGAGTCGAGCATACCCTCCTCCTCCTCGCCCGATGGCGTGGCGGCCCTCTATGTGGTCACCGAGGCCTCGGCCGGGGGGCACATGGGACCCCGGGCACGGCGGCTTGCCGCCGACACCATTGCCTGGGAATACCAGCAGAATGCCGACGTCCCACCGCCGCAGCGCCTAAAGGGCGCGTTCCGAGCCGCGCACGAGCAGATCTCCCAGGAATCTGACGGGCACGTCGCGGTGGGTGCGAGCGTGATCGCGGTGGAGGCCGACAGCATCTACCTGGCCCAGACCTCGCCGGGACAGGTCTACGTGCTGCACGATGGTCAGCTGCACTCTATTGCTTCGAAGTCGGAGACCGGCTCCGCGTTCAGTCGGGCGCTCGGCTCTCAGGCGGGCCCGCGCACCTCGCTGTTCCGCGACGAGATCGCCGTGGGGGATGTGCTGGCTCTGTGTTCCAGCTGGTTCTCGCGGGCCGCCGATCCGGACGACGTTCGAGACTGCTTTGCCGCCGGCACGGCCGACGACATCGCGGAGGCGCTGCTCGAGCTGGCCCGCTCGGCCGACGTTCGAGATGCCACGGCCATAGTGATCGAGGCAGCGGACGCATCGGACCTTCCTTTAGAGGATGACGGAGGCGAGACGCCCGGGTTCATGGAACAGATTGACTCAGCCGTCCAGGCACTGGCCGGAGTGGGCAGGATGCTCTGGAGCGAACTACGGTCAGCTCCCGACGACGGTGCTGAAGCCGGACACAACGGGGCCGGCTCCCGGTTCACGCAGGCAGGGGACGAGACTCCCACCACGCCAGATGCGGGGCCGTCGGGGCCCGCCTCGCCCCTCCCGGCCGCCGGGGAGAACATCGAGTCCACCGCCGAGTACCCGGCAGTCGAACCGTTGTCGACCGAAGAGCTGACTCAAACCTACATGGCTCAGGCCGCGCTCGACACAGCCGCGCAGCCGTACCGTGAGGACTGGGACCCTGAGCTCCCGCAGACCCACGCCGGAACCGAAGATGAGACTTTCCGCGATCAAGACACGGCGGAGGTAGATCTGCAGGGCGCAGCTCCACCGCCAGAGGCGGCTCCTGAGCCGAGTGAGCAGTACTCGTTCGAGAGTCAGGAGAGCGGGCCTGCAGAACCCGAGGAACAGCTCGAGCCGCAGCCAAGGCGATCTCCCATCCGCCAATCCGCTCTGCGGGCCGACTCCGAGCTCGAGCCCGAGGCGCCACGATCATCGGAGCTGGACGCGGTCAATGCACGGCTGGGCGCCGGCCAGGACATGGCGGATGTCGTACCACCGGTGCAAGCCTTCCCGGACACCAGCACGCAGCCCTCGCGCATCTATGCCACCAACAAGGACGTCCAGGCGGCAAACAAGCGGCCGCGCAGATTTGGCGGCATCTCCCGACCGGCCGGCAAGGAGTCGAGCGATGGGCCGCAGGTCATCCGCCCGGGCCTGGGAGACATCGATCTACGAAGGCCGATAGGGCGCCCCGCGCCTCCGGCGGTCGTCTGGGGCGTCGGCGTGATCTTTCTTTTGCTGCTCGCGGTGGCCGGATATCTGTGGTGGAGTCATCGTCACGCGACAGCGGCTACCAACCCGTACCCAACGATCGTGCGAAACGACGTTCGCAAGGCCAGCGCCGCTACCAAGCCCCAGAAGCAGGAATTGTGGCTGGCGAAGGCGCGCTCCAGTCTCTCCCTGGCGCAGCAACGCGGGGACACGCCGCTCGACCTGAACAAGCTATCCGGCTTGATCGCGACGGCTGCCGACTCGATCCACCACATCACCCATGTGGCCGCGCCGCAGGTACTGGCCAACTTCGGGACCTTTGCGGGGGCACAACCGACAGAAATTGCGGCGGGTCCAGGGATCATCTTCGTGCTCGATACCGGAAGGAAGAGCGTCTTCTCGGTGCAGCCGAATTCCACTTCGAACCCCGTGCAGATCGTCACGGCAGGCGAGGGGGACAGTGGCTACACGATCGGCAACCCCCAGCAGATAGCGACCGATGGAGCAACCGCGCTGCTGCTGGATGACAAGAACGTGCTGGTGCGAAGCCTCAATGGAGCGAAGTCCGCGACCTCGCTAACGCCCGGAGTGCCGAGCCCCCACTACGTTCAGATGGTGAGCTCCGACCCGGACGTTTACTTACTCGATACCGCGTCGAGCCAGGTATGGAGGTTCCCGTATGGAGTTTCTGGGTTCACGCCTCCGGCCAACCAGTACTTCGATACCAACAAGCCGGACCTCTCCAATGCCGTGTCCTTCGTCTACGACGGCACGGACCTCTACATCCTGAAGAGCGACGGTAGCATCCTCAAGTTCGACAACCAAGCCAACCCCGTCAGGTTCGTCTCTCACACCCGCAGTCCCCTCACCAAGCCCGTCGCCATATATTCCGATCAAGGCCTCAAGGATCTCTGGATCTCCGATCCCACGCACCAACGCATCGTACAGATGGATAAGAGCGGGAACTATGTGCGTACCTACGTTTCGCCCGCCTTCTCGTCCATCAAGAGCATGACCGTTGGTCCGGCCGGGAACACCATCTACGTACTCACCGGTAAGAAGATCCTGGCCGTCAAGACAGTTCACTAGCGGCTGTGGCATTCGAGTTTCGGGTCCTCGCCGAGGACACCTCGACGCCTGCCCGCGTCGGCAGGATGCACACCGCGCACGGCGATGTTGAGACTCCGGTTTTCATGCCGGTCGGCACGCAGGCGACGGTCAAGACGCTGACTCCTGACGACCTGCAGGCGATCGGCACCAGCATCGTCCTTGCCAACACCTATCATCTCTATCTGCGCCCCGGCTCCGAGCTCATCGCCGGGCTTGGCGGCCTGAACCAGTTCATGGCGTGGGAAAGACCGATCCTCACCGACAGCGGTGGCTTCCAAGTGTTCAGCCTGGGTCATCTCCGAGATCTTGACGAGGACGGCGTCACCTTTCGCTCGCACATCGACGGCTCCTCCCATCGCTTCACCCCGGAAACCGTCGTTCGCATCCAGGAGGAGCTGGGATCCGACGTCGCGATGGTGCTCGACGAATGCACGTCGTACCCCGCGACCGAGCAGGAGACAAGGGATTCATTCGAGCGAACCAGTCGCTGGGCGCGGCGAGCGCGCGACGCGCATGAGGCGCCCGAGCAGGCGCTCTTCGGGATCGTGCAGGGCGGTATGCACGATGATCTACGGCGGGAAAGCGCGGGACAGCTGGTCGATCTCGACTTCAATGGCTACGCCATCGGCGGTTTGTCGGTCGGCGAGCCCAAAGAGCTGTTCTACGAGATGCTCTCCGTCTCGGCTTCTGAGCTGCCTCGAAACAAGCCACGCTACGTCATGGGGGTGGGCGCGCCCGAGGATCTATTCGAAGCGGTGGTGAACGGTATCGACATGTTCGATTGCGTTCTTCAAACGCGACTGGGCCGGAACGGATCGCTTTTCACGGCGGACGGTCGGGTCAATATCACGAACTCTCGTTTTCGTACCGAGCCAGGACCTGTCGATGCGGACTGTGATTGCTACACCTGCCGAACTTTTTCGGCCGCGTATCTGCACCACCTCTTCCGCGCTGAAGAGCTGCTGGCCTACCGCCTAGCCAGTCTGCACAACGTGCGCTGGACGATCCGGCTGGTCGAGGAGATGCGGGAGAGAATCCGTCGCGGCACCTTCGCTTCGTATCGCAGTGAATTCCTGGCGCGATATCGCACCACGGATTCGGGCGTGCGAGAACAACAGCGAGCCAGATGGCAGGAGACGCGGCGCCGTAAGGCGCGCGAGCTGCTGGCACGGAAAGTGTATGAGGACTCTTGACGCAAGCAGGCCTCCGCGGGCGGCTCTCCTACCTCCCGGCAGAGCTGCTCATATGCCTCGAGTGTGGATCGGAGTCGCTCGATGCGCTGCTGGACGCGCGGCGTAGAACGATAGCCTTCTTGGGCCTTCTGGAATGCGCCCGCCAAGAGGCCCTCGGCCAATGGTTCGTATGCCACGGCTCCCATCCGGTAGGCCTCACAGGCGGGAAGGACCTCCATCTCCGCGCCGCGGCTGAGAAGACTATACCCGCACTGCTCAACCACCAGTCCCAGGAAGTGGCGACTTCGAGCGACCTCGTTGCCCTGCGCGATATGCCACCCGGCGAAGTTGGAGCTGCCTACGTACAACACCTTCCCTTCGCGCACTAACTGCTCCATGGCTTGCCATATCTCGTCCCACGATGTCGCGCCGTCCGTGTAGTGCATCTGGTAGAGATCGATGTAGTCGGTACCTAGGCGGCGCAAGCTTTCCTCACAAGCTCTGCGGATGTGAAGGGCAGATAGGCCCTTCTGATTCGGCCAGGTCTCGTTCGGCCAGTCAGGACTCATCGGGTGATA
>DHWR01000233.1:15584-19635 GCA_002413265.1 Chloroflexi bacterium UBA5177 | reverse complement strand
GGTTCCTTGTAGGTCGAGCGAGGCTCCGATTTGGATGCTGATCTTGTCTGTTGCCTCCGCCTCGGCAGCTCGCCGCGCAAATTGCTGCTCCAGCTCGACCCGGCGGAGCTCGACATCGCGCAGCAGCCGGGCTTGGGCCATGGCCACCCCCGCTTGCGTCGCCAGCACCTGAGCGAATGCGAGCTCCGCCGCGCTGTAGGTGCGGACTTCGTCGTGGTACGTAACGAGGAAACCGAGAGCATCGTGCCCGGAATAGAGAGGAAAGAAAAGCACGGTTCGAAATCCCTCTCGCCTCGCCGCGTCTTGGAATGGGGCAAATCCGGCGTCGCTCGGGGCGTCGAGAAAGACCACGGGCTCGCGAGCTTGCATCGCACGGATCCCGGGGGTGCTCTCTTCCGCGGAATTAATGGCGGCGACGTACTCCGGCGACAGCCCTTGAGAGGCGACGACGTGAGGAACGAGTCCCTCCCCTACGAGTGAGACGGCGAACCGATCGATGCGGAAGAAGCGGCGTAGCGCATCTCCAATCAGTGAGAACACGGCCTCCATGCCGGCACCACGATTGATCTCGCCCATCAGCTCCAGCAGCAGCGAGATCTGGCCTTCGCCATCCTTCAGGCTGCGCGGTGGGTCGACTGCCTCGCTCATTGGACGCCGGTAGAGCCGCCCTTCGCGGCCACGCTCCCCCGGGCTCCTCCTTATCTACGCACTGTCAGAGCCCTCGTGCATCCAGTTTAGTGAGTTTCGGTCCATAGGTCGGCACGCAAAGCCCGTCCAACCTGGTGGCGCCTGATCATCGGGGAGGTTGACGTTGCGCAGCTCGCTCAAGACTCTCTCCGGAGAGACGAGATGCCCGGCCAACAGCCGCCCGGTAACGAATGCCCCGACGGGCGCGTTATACTTCGCGGGAGGAAGCTATTAGATCTTTGGGTGTGGTTCTGCTGCTTTCGCTCGCGATGCTCACTGTCGCCCCATCAGTCAATACACGAGCTGCTCATGCTTCGTCTACGCCAACCAAATCCTGGATAGGCACCGCACCGCGGGCCACCGTGCGTCAGTACTATCACGCGGTAGAACGGCACCAGGCTGCCGAAGCAGTGTCATGCCTCACGCCGACGTTTGCGAAGCGGGCCGCACGATTTGTCGATCCCGACTGGGTCAATGTCGCTACTGTCCAATCACTTCAGCTACACGTACATTCGGTTGCACCGAACGGTCTTCCAGGCCGTCCGCCGAAGACCAAGCCTTACGCGGCAGCGCCGGTTGTGGCGGAGTTCATCGTGCGCTACTATCGCGTCATCGATGCATCGAACGGCGAGACGATCCGCTTCATATATCTCGTGAAACAGCACCGCACTTCCGCCTGGCGCATCGCAGCCATTGGCTCCGGCCCATAGTCAAGTCCCTGTTCGCACCGTGACGTCCTCAACCATACTCACGCTGGTGAGGGAGTTGACCAAGTGATCGTCTTGTCCGGCAAATCTTTCTGGATGGGCCACTAGTGGTTTGTCCATTTAGCTTTGCTGGATGGGATAGAGGCGGCGGAGCTTGGTCCGGGCATCATAGGCCGTGAAGGACCGGGTGATGCTCCGGCGCTGCTCGTTCCGCTCCGCTTCGAGCGCGGCCACCTGTTGCTCCAGCGTTGCTCGATCCCCTGATCGTCGGCGGAGGCACTCCTTGCCGATGATCGCGATCTCGATCTCCGCCATGTTGAGCCAGCTCGCGTGCTTGGGGGTGTAGTGGACCTCCAGCTTCCGCAGGAGCCGACGCGCCTCGGCCGGCTCGAAGGCGTCGTGGAGGGAGCCGGGGAGATGGGTGTTCAGGTTGTCCTGCACCAGGCGGATCATCTCGACCTCCGGGTAGGCCTCGTCGACCAGCCACTTGACGACCTGGGCATAGTCCTGCTTGGTGCGCCGATCGGTGACGGTGATGTGGCGATAGCCACGAAGGGGCTCGATACAGACGAAGAGGTTCGCCGTGCCACAGCGGACGTACTCGTAGTCGGAGCGAGCTGTGTCCCCGGGCGAACCGGCAGCGGAGGAGAGACATCGGCATGGAGGGTGACTGGCTTCTCGTCCAGGCAGACGACCGGCCGCGCGGAGTCGTAGGACTCCGCGTAGAGCTCCAAGACATCCTCCATGGCCGCGACAAACGCACCGCCCACCCGGGGCAGGCACCACTCCTCGTGTCGCCACGGCTTCAATTCGTTTTTTGGTGCACCTGCCGCACGGTCTCTGGGGAGATGCCCTCCACGTAGCCCAGCTCCACCAACTTCTGGCCGAGCAGACGAAGCGGCCAGTGATCGTGACCGTCCGGAGCATCCGAGCAGGCGATTGCGATCAGGTGGGCGGCTTGGGTGGAGGAGAGCCAACGGGGACGACCGGGTTGCGGCTCGTCCGTGACCGCAGCATCCAGCCCACCGGTGGCAAACCGGCGACGCACCCGCTCCACGGTCGCTCGACTCGTGCCCAACGCCTCGACGATCTGCGCGTCGTTGGCCCCGTCCGCCGCTTTGAGGAGGATGCGAGCGCGGGTGATGATGCGGGCGGAGGTCTTGCCGCGTGAGACGAGGTGCTCCAGTTGCTCGCGGTTCTTGGTCGTCAACTCGACGTGGTAGCGCTTCACCATGATTGGCTCCGTAGAGGGGGATACCCGAACCTATCAGGAAGAGTGACAGGCTCATGGGGCGCTCTTCCGCCCGGTGTTCCGGCGCACCGCTTTGACTTGACTGTCTCGAATGCGGTGATACGGTAGACACGGACGGAGGTGTTCCCACTCTGCTGTTAGGAGAGCGAAATGCGTCGTCTCATCATCGAGATTCTGACACGTGTACTCAGCATCGCGCCGACCTCTGTCTCGGCGCGCCCGCTGGGTGCTACTTCAGCCCCGCACTCACAGGCGGCACCTAGCGTCTGGCATGTTGTCGCCCTTGGTGACTCGGATACGACCGGCAGTGGCGATCCGACTGGTCTTGGTTGGGTCGGACGCTATGCCCATTTGCTACGACAGAAGCGGGGACTCACGGTTCGGGTAACCAATCTGGCTCAAGAAGGCAAGACCAGCGATGTCCTCCTCGGTGAAGTTCAGTCGGATCCGACGACGCGCAGCGCTATTAAGGCCGCGCAGATTGTCTTGCTCGGCATCGGTGGAGCAGACCTGAATGCGGGAGACGCCAGGTTGCAGGCCGGAAAGTGCAAGGCGGAAGCGTGCTATGCGCCAGTCCTCCAGGCGTTTGGGCGCCACTTTGTGGCAACCGTGCGGCAGCTGCGCAGTCTTCGGTCCCCGCGCCAAGCGGTACTCCGTGCCATTACCATCCCGAATGCCGCACCAGGAGCCCAAGACGTAGTCCCCTCCTTCCTCAGGCACCACGCCGTACGCGTTGGCGTCTACCAATCAAGGTCCTTGAGACGCGCGATCTGCGGCTCGATGAACCGCCACGCTGGTCGGTGCATCGACGTGTTTCGGGCTTTCAACGGCCCGAGCGGGACTGAGAACGCATACAAGAAGGAGCTCATGAATAAGGTGGACTGCTGCTACCCAAGTGCCAGGGGGCAGCAGCTCATCGGCCCAGTTGCTGTTTAACACGGATTGGCTCCACTGCGATAGACGTCGGTTCATCCATCCGGTGATTCCCTTGGACCATTGAGCGTCTAGCCCTCGTCTGTCTCAAACCTTTCTGGACGGACGACTAGCTTGCCCGACCAAGATGCTTTGGCGAGAGAAGTGTGTGACTGCTCCGTCTGCTCGGCGTCTTGCCGGCACCCAGCCGAGACGAGATCGCACAGTGACTCACTCAGCGGATCAGGAGCCCGTACACCGAGTTAGAGGCAAAACATCAGAGGGCTACACCCTCGAGGAGGAGCAGCCGGCGCTTGAACTCTGAGCCACTACGTCCGAAGATTCGGGCACCGTACTCACCAAGCGTACCGTCGCTCCGGATGATGCGGTGGCAGGGAACGAAGAAGCTAACCGGGTTTCGAGACAATGCGGTTCCGACCGGGCGTGCCGCTCTCGGTTTCCCCACGGCGAAGGCAATGTCAGCGTAGCTTCG
>DHWR01000233.1:10068-15290 GCA_002413265.1 Chloroflexi bacterium UBA5177 | reverse complement strand
GCTTGTGAGGTCGATCCCCACGTCGAACGATCGTCGACTCCCCGCGAAGAACTGTTCGAGCTGATGCCTGGCTTGAGATGTGCCTTCAGCTCCGTATTCCGGTTCGTATCCCGCGATCTCTAGCTCGTGACAAAACTCGACTTCGTCAAACGCGAACGACGACATGGCGACGCCCCGGGCGCTCACCGCTATCCAGACCGTTCCAAAGGGTGACTCGAGGGAGGCGTAGAAAGCGGCGCGGGACATGCACGGACCGTCCGGCTAACGGCCACCCGGAATTACAGCAAACTTGGCGTGGGCGCTGCCTCTAACCTTTCCAAGATGTGCCGTAACTGCGACTTGCGCTTTTATGCTCTTGATCACCCCAAGCGCTACCCGTAGCCGCTTTTGGGCGATTCCGCGCCAGTTCAACCGCACGTTACGGACCTTGGTTTTGACGCTCGGCCCCGATATGACTATGCGCGCTCTGGCGCCCGGCCACGCCGTCACCACGACGGTTCCTTGCGTACCGTTCTTTAGCCGTATGAGAAATGCACGCACGTGCATGCACATGATTTTCGAGCAGAGCGGCAGCTTCTGCGAGCTCGGCACGACGCGATAGACGGCATCGCCGAGGACTCCCAAGCGGCTCTCACCTGCGTAGACAGTGCAGTGGCCACCCGTGGTGATAGGCGTTTTCAGTCGAAATCCGGCAAAGGCGCCCCTCGCATTGACGCGCGGCCCTTGTCTGACGATCATCGCAGCCGGATGTTGAGGATTGAGAGTGGGACACGCGGCTTGCATCACCAAGCGTTGTCCTGCCACGAACCGGCGCCCCGAGACAAAGATGGAGCCGCCCACGTGAATGGCAGACGGCCGAAGAATTACCTGTGGCTGTGAGGCCGGGTTGGCTGCTCGAGCGTCGCTCATGGGCCAGAACAGCGGAGTCGTCATTAGTGCGGCAAGAATCCAGCGCATCGTCGCCCCTCCTCTTATCGCTTTCGCAAGCGGTCAGAACAACTCAGCGTAGCCGAGACCGCCCGAATTACGACCATGCGGGGCTCAGCGCGGGCCTACGCTTTGCACGCGCCGATACAGTAAGAGGGCCAACAAGGCAGTGCGCGGTACGATGCTTGACGCGAGAACATACTCGTCGGGGCTGTGGTCCAGTCCGCCGATTGGCCCAAGACCGTCGAGAACCGGCACGCCTGATGCAGCAATCGCATTTGCGTACGAGATGCCGCCCGTCGCCACGTCCTCCACCTCGAAGCCAAGCTCTCGGGCGCAAGAGCCCGCCAGTGTCGCCAGAGCAGTCATCGCCGGCGTCTTAGTCATGGGGGGCCCTCGCCAGTCACCTTCGATACTGGATGTCGTACCCGGTACGTAAGGGGTGGCGGCAACACGCTCGATAGCTGCTTTGACCGTCCCCAGGTCATCTTGTCTGGATGCGCGAACGTCGATCTCAGCACGGGCAGCTCCAGGCACGACGTTAGAAAGCGTGCCGCCGTGGACAACGCCCACGTTTACCGTCACGCCCGGACGCATGCCGTTCAAAGCTTGAAGTGCCGCTATCTGCTGAGAGATCGCGAGGATCGCATTTGCGCCCTTCCAGGGCTCGACGCCGGCGTGCGCCTCCTTGCCACGGACCTCGAGCACGAAATGGGCGCTTGTCTTCCTGGCGCTAACAATATCTCCGTTTTCTCGGGCCGCCTCGAGTACGAACGCGACGTCGCATTCGGGAAGGACCTCGTGCAGGAACCCCGATGAAGAACGCATGTCGGTTTCTTCATCTCCGCCGCAGAGCATCGACAGCGTATCGAAAGGTTCTAGCAGGCCCAGGTCTTCGAGAGCCGCCATGCTGTACAGACCCGAGAGCAGGCCGCTCTTGTTGTCGCAGGTGCCGGGCCCAATGATCCGATCGCCTTCGCGCTGCATTGGCCTTTGCGCCGCGGTTCCGACCGGATAAACGGTATCAAGATGCGCGACCAGGAGAGCCCGGACGCCTCCGCGTGATCCGCCGCGAACGGAAAGCAGGAGACTGTCACCGGCAATCTCATCCGGCCATCGACGAATCCGCCAATGGTCTCTGGGATTTGCCCATCTGCCGACCCACTCTCCGGCTTCATCGACGCCTAGCTTGGAAGAGCTGGGGCATTCAATCGCGCAGAGCTGTCGCAGCTCCTCGTAATAGACCTCGAGTCGCGGTTCGAGGTATCCAAGGAGCGAGCCGGCAATCGCGTTCGTTAGGTCCTCCTTCATCCACACGCTGCCATTTTGTTCGAACCGTAATTGATCGACAAAGACTGGACACTCAGAAGGCACCAGCTTGCTCCTCAGCGCACGAGATGGAGTTCCGCTCAAGCCTGGCCCTATTTCTAGGCAAATGCCGGTAACTACGAATATCGTGGAGCCAATGACGAGTCAACCCCCTCCAAGCAGTGGGATCCGGCTGGAATGGTCGAAGGTGCCGCCGCGGTTGCAATCCAGCCTCGAAAACATGGCTCGACGCCCCTATCGTGTCTGTACGCGACCAAGTCGGAGGCTTCTCTCCTGGAGCGGCCGCGCGGCTGAAGGCCTCGGACGGGCGGCGCGTCTTTGTCAAAGCTTTCAGTCCGGACCTCAATCCGGACGCTCCTGACATGTACAGTGCCGAAGCTGGGGTCGTGGTGAATTTACCCGCAAGCGTGCCGTCACCACGTTTGCTGTGGTCTTACGACGAAGGACCTGGCGGATGGGTCATGCTGGTCTTCGAGGATATCGAGGGCCGAAACCCGACGACCCCATGGAAGCCGGATGAGATCGATCGAGTAGTCGACGCCCTCATTTCTCTTTCCACCTCGCTGACGCCTGCCCCAATAGGCGCCGGACGCTCGGACGACATATTTGGACGCAGAATCTGCGGATGGAACCTGCTACAGGAGGAACCGTGGCGAGCCCTCGGCCGCTGGTCATCACACCACCTCAGCCGTCCGGCAGAGCTGGAGAGACAGGCGGTCAAAGCCGGCGAAGGGGAGACGCTGCTTCATCTCGATATTCGTGCCGACAACCTGCTACTGACCCCGGACCGTGTGTACATTGTCGATTGGCCACACGTCGGCATCGGAGCCCCGTGGGTCGACTTCGTCTTCTTTGCGCCGAGCGTGGCTATGCAGGGCGGTCCTGATCCAGACACCTTGCTGCTATGGCACCCGGCCGCAAGAACGGCGGATGAAGACTCAGTTACGGCAGTGATTGCAGCCGTGGCAGGGTTCTTCACGCAACGATGTCTGCTCCCAGCCCCGCCCGGATTGCCAGGTCTGCGTGCTTTTCAGGCGGCGCAGGGCGCTGTAGCCCGCCGGTGGCTGGCGGAAAGAACAAGTTGGCTTTGACCAAAATACGTCTGTGAGCGACCGTGTCGAAACGCGGGACCACGAGCGCCGTGGCCAGAAACTGAGAGGAGACACGCTCAAGGAAGTCGCGCAGGTCTTCCTGTTGCTCGGTTTCGTTGGCTTCGGTGGTCCCGCGGCACACGTGGCCCTGATGCGGCGCGAGATTGTGCAGCGGCGCCGCTGGGTAGAGGAGAAGGAATTCCTCGAAATGTATGCCGCTTGCAACCTGATTCCAGGACCAAGCTCAACGGAGCTGGCCATATTTCTCGGATACCGACGGGCGGGCTGGCGTGCCATGCTCCTGGCGGGTGTCCTCTTCATCCTTCCCGCGATGTTGATCATGCTAGGGATCGCGTGGGCTTACACCCACTACCGATCCACAACGGGCGCTTCGGCGATTTTCTACGGCTTGCGGCCGGTTATCGTCGCGGTGATCCTGTGGGCGCTCGTCGATCTTGCCGGCCGGGTCCTCCGCCGTCCGCTGTCGGTCTTGATAAGTGTAGGTGCGCTAGGGCTGGCCATGTTGGGCGTCTACCCGTTGCTGGTGTTAGCCGCTGCTGCTGTCGCCGTGTTGGCGGCAGAGACGAGTCGAAAGTTGCCGAGCTCGACGGCTCCAGCGCTCCTGCCGATCGGAGGCTACCTGCTCGATGCCGGCTGGCCGGAGCTGAGTCGCCTGCCGCTGGTGTTCCTGACCTTCCTCAAGATCGGGGCCATCAGCTATGGCAGCGGTTATGTGCTCCTCGCTTTCCTGCACGCCGACTTCGTGGCTAATTTGCACTGGCTGTCTGACAAGCAGCTGCTCGATGCGGTGGCTCTGGGGCAGGCCACGCCTGGCCCTGTCTTCACGACCGCCACCTTTCTCGGCTATCTCTTTGCAGGGCTGCCCGGAGCCCTGCTCGCCACCATCGGCATCTTCCTGCCTGGCTTTGTCTTCGTTCCCTTTCTTCAGCCCTTGGTGCGACTAGCCCGTGAGCGGTCGTCGGTCGGCTCCATGCTGGATGGCGTGAACGCCGGGGTGCTCGGGCTGATCGCCGCGGTGACTCTGCAGATCGGAAGGGCTGCCGTGGTGGATCTTGCGACAGTACTGATCGTCGTCGTTTCGTTTGCAATTCTGAGGCGCTGGCCGCTCAGCTCCCCGGCCTTGATAGCGGGTGGGGCTGGACTAGGCGTGCTCCTTCGACTCGTCCTCTGAAGATTCGGGTGGACGCTTTGGCGGTCCTATCGTGGACGCCTCCCGTGGGAACGCATGAACGTAGATATCGTGCACCTCCGCCCACCGTTCCCTGGGGTTCCACGGCAACTCCTCGCCTGCCAGGTGATAGACGAGTACGTCGAGGCGCACGTGCCATCCCGCCGCGTCGCGTGACGCTTTGCCGAGCTCGTCGAAGGTACCCAAGAACGTGAGGCGGGTCCCATCTGCGTCAGGCTGCAGCTCAAAACGAAGCACTAACTCTTCGCCCCACGAGAATTCGAGCAGCGTCGGCGGCTGGTATGCAAGCATGCGGCCCTCCATGGCCGGGCCTTCACCTTCTCGGAAAACAAAGCGCAACCGCGCTCCCACTGCTCGCTCGCCCTCTATGTCGGTCGGAAACCAGACCCTCAGATGTTCTGGCTCCGTCAGCGCGCGCCAGACCTTGTCGGGGCTGTGCGGGAGTCTCCTCACAAAGCGAAGCCGCCATCGATCTTCGACCTGTTCTAGCTCGCCGTCCATGCCATCCTCTCCTACTCCCGTTCTTCGGACCCTGGCATTGCCTCGAGATGCCGCTCGAGCTTGTCCAGTCGTGCGGCCCACAGCCGGCGATAAGGTTCGAGCCACTCGGCCAGCTCCTCCAGTGGTTCGGGCCGCACCCGATAGAGGCGCCGCTGCGCCTCGAC